>CACWIW010000018.1 GCA_902761035.1 uncultured bacterium
TTTTCGGGGGCCGCCCCGCCTCGTGGCGGAACGGCCCCGTAAAAACGCCGCTAAAGGCGTCACTTCACATAGAAGGATTCCCTAGTTTTGGAATCTCTGATGGCAACTATTTTGAGAAATGGCAAATAGTTGCCATTTTCAACGCCCCCGAAAAATGGCAACTATTCTTGAAAACCCAAAATAGTTGCCATCAACCTAAATTCCTCATTTCGATTTTCCACTCCATGTTGTATCTCACGCAGAGGCGCGGAGAGGCAGAGTTCGCAGAGGGTATCTCATTGTTGAGTATGCATTTTTTCACTAAACTTTCCGAGATTCTTCTTGTCATGGTTTTCTTTTCCGCCGGTTTTCTGAACTTTCTCTGCGCTCTCCGCCTCTCTGCGTCTCTGCGTGAGACATTCAACTGTCGAATCTAGCACCAACTTCCGAATTTAGGATAAAAATCCTCCAAGCCTCCTAAACTCCAAAACTCCCAGTAGCGAAAGCAAGACATTTGAAGTCTACAAGGTGATTTCGTACCACACGGTCTTGTACTCGGGGCCGATCTTCACGACGGCTTGGCCGTTGGCATCCGCCGTCACGGGAACAGGGGCCTTGCGCTCGCCGCGCTCGTCGAGCGCCCAGCACTTCGTCGCGGCGGCCTTCGACGGCAGCGTAATCGTGGCGGGGATGCCCTCGTTCACGGTCTTGCCATTCCCCCAGTCCGCGCCACGGCAGTGAATATTATCGCCCTCATGCGTGAACTTCGCGCCGCCGTTGTGGCAGAGTCCCGTCGCCGCGAGGAGGATGCGCGCCGGGCGGTCGTTCTCGCCGAAGCCCGTCGCGTCGTGCGACGTGAGCGACACCGTCGCCCAGCCGAGCTTCGTCTCGCCGATCGCGAGCTTCACGCCGCCGAGGTCAAACGTCCGTCCTTTCGGGAAGCCCGAGAACACCTTCGTGTTCGGCGTGTTCACCGTCCAGACGCCCGCATCGGGCACCGAGGCGTCCAGCACGATCTCGCCCGTGTCGCTCGTGAACACCTTCTGGTCTTTGTCCGGAATAGGACAGGCGATCTGCTTGGACTTGCCGGAAAGATCCACCGCCGTCTTGCGTTCAAGGGAGAGTTCCTGCGGAATCTTGCCGTCCGTCGCGGAGAGGATGCCCTGCGCGATTGGTCCCTTGTTCACGAAGCGGTCGAAGTATTCGTTGTAGGGAAGGTTCGCGATGTAGGGTGCCGCGCTTTCCTTCACGTCGCCGCGCAGGTACATCGCGGCGCAGGCGGGGAAGTGCGCAAGGACGTCCGTGCGCGCCGCCATCGAGAAGAAGTACTCGTTGCGGTCGGGCTCCGCATTTTGGCGGTTGTTGTACGAATACTCGAACACGCCGTCCCATCCCTGCAACGCGCCGTACGCGCGGAACATCGGCTGCCCTTCCGCGCCGTAGAAGTTCGGATACGGATGGTTGTACTCGCTGATCGTGTAGGGCTTGCCGTAGACGCGCTGCGCCGCGAGGTCTCGGATGCGGCTTGCCGTGCTGTTCACCATCGCCTTGTTGCAAATCCGCCATTCCTTCTTGACGCTCGGATGACACCAGTAGGCGTGGTTGTCAACGTAGTCCATCTCCGCCTGCAGGAACGGCGTGGAGTAGCCCAGCTGCGTAGCGGCGACGGGCGCCTCAAGGCCGAGGTCCTTCTTGAGGTAGGCGTGCATTCCGGTCCAGTAGTCATGCTCCACGTCCGTGATGAACTGGTAGAAGTCGCGCTTCATCTCCATCGGCGCACGGGACCGCTTGCTGTGTACGAGCGGATAGTCGCCGTTCTCGATCCGGAACTTGTCGAGGTACGGGAGGGGCTTCTCGGCGAGCTTCCACGCCGTGCGCGCCTTCTCCGTGGTGCCGTACTTCTTCACGAGCCAGTCGCTCCAAAGCTTCTTGAAGCACTTGCCGTACACGTCGTCCCGACTGTCAAGTCCGCCCCTCTTGTACAGGCGCCAGAGCGCCTCCTCGTTGTTCAGCTCGACGACGGCGACGACAGGATCCTTCAGGTAGCTCATGCCCGTGTACGGGTTCACGTGCGAGAGCAGCTCCTTCGCGTACTCCTTCTGCAGATCAATAAGACGCGGGAAGAACTGGTTCATGCCCTTGTTGGCCCATCCAGAGCCGGACTGTATTCCATCCGCCGCGCCCAGCTGGCGCGCAACGTGCAGGTTGATGTTCACGTAGATGCCGCGCTTCTTGAACTGTGCAACAAGGTAGTCCTGGCGATCGCGGCGCGCGGGATCGAGTTTGCGGCGCGTCTCGCCACTCTCGTCGATGATGCCCTGCTCCCTCGGCAGCATGAACGTGCCGTACGAGCTGTCGAAGTAGTGCAGCCGCACGCAGTTGATGCCGAAGCGCGCGAGGCGCGCGGCGAGGCGGTCGGCCTCCTCGTGCGTGGGGAAGTTCGCGGGGCCGGTGAGGTTCGTCGCGTGGAGCTTGAAGCGGCCCTTGTCGTTGACGAAGTGTCCGCCCTCCACGCGGATGCGCCCGTCCTTCCCGGCGGGTGCGGCGAGCAGATGGCTCATGTTCACCACGTTGTCGGGGGAATCATACGACGGCACGAACGGGAACATCCCGTCATCCGCCGCCGTGCAAATCGCCGCCGCCAGGGCCGCCGCCAGCGTCATCTTCGTTTTCATGGTATGTGTTCCTTAAGGCTGTTCGGGGAGAAGTTCGAAGGAATCGTCAAGGCCGAGGACTGCGGCCGTGACTAGGTCGGACACGCTGTCGACGTCCTTAAGGTCGATCACCTCCACCGGAGAGTGCATGTACCTCAGCGGAATCGCGATCTGCGCGACGGCCGCGCCGCCGTGCTCCAGCTTCAGCGACCATCCGTTGTTGCCGGTGCCCTTCGGGACGCCATGGATCTGCATGGGGATGTCCTTCGACTGGGCCGTGGCGATGAAAAGATCCCGCAGACCACTGTGGTAGATCGGACCGACGGACAGCGCGCCGCCGGCACCCAGCTTGACGTCGCCGACCGCCTTCTTGTCGTCGCCATCCATGTCGGTTGCGAACGTCACGTCGCAGCAGATGCCGATGTCGGGATGGACGGAATAGCTCGCCACGCGGCCGCCCACGAGGCCGATCTCCTCGCAGACGCTGGAGACGTAGTGTACGTTCACCTTGGGCGGCTCGGCCGCCGTCGCGAGGCGGATGAACGCGCAGCACATCGCGAACGTGCCGCAGCGGTTGTCGAACCCGCGTCCCGAGACGCGCGTCCCGGCGAGCTTGCGCCATCCGGTGTCGGCCACGGCAGGATCACCAACCGACACCAGCTGGCACGCCTCCTCGTACGATGACGCGCCGATGTCGCACGGCATGGCCTTCAGCTCGTTCGCCGCGACGTTCTTCTTCTCCTCTGGCTTCATCAGATGCGGGGGGCGCGTGCCGATCACGCCGTTGACCACGCCGTTCTTCGTAAGGATGCGGATGCGTTCCGCCGCCGAAAGCGGCACCACCAGTCCGCCGATCGCCTGAAAATAGACGAATCCCTTGGAGTCGATGTACTCGACCATGTAGCCGATTTCGTCCCCGTGACCTTCGAGCATGACCGTCCGCTTCGCCCCGACGTCGTACACGGCATGGAGGTTTCCATGCACGTCGATCGTAGGCTGTATGCCGGTCTTCTCCTTGATCCAGCGTCCGAGCATCAGCGCGCCCGCAGCCTCGGATCCCGTCGGAGTCGGCGTATCCACCAGTTTTCTCAAAAACTCGATATCAGATTCTTCCATTTTTCTTAAACCTTTCTCGTTCCCTCACCGGAACGCCCCGACATTGTACCAAACTACCGTTCGCGGCGCAACCGCCGGAACCGCTTTTATCGGCTTGCGGGGGCGGAACAGGCGTGGTATAATGTGCGGCGTCATGCGATACCTTATCATCATCGTCGGCGCGGTTCTGGTGAACAACTTCGTTCTCAACCGCTTTTTGGGATGTTGCCCGTTCCTGGGCGTGTCAAAGAAGACGGAGACGGCCCTCGGCATGTCTGGGGCGGTCGTGTTCGTCATGACGGTCGCCTCGGCCGTCACGTGGTGTCTCGACCACTGGCTGCTCGACCCGCTCGGCCTCGGCTACATCCACACGCTCGCGTTCATCCTCGTGATCGCGTCGCTCGTGCAGTTCATCGACATCGCGATGAAGCGCTTCCTGCCGCCGCTCCACGCCGCACTCGGCATCTTCCTGCCGCTCATCACCACGAACTGCGCGGTGCTGGGCGTCGCGGAGCTGAACTGCAAGAACGGGACGCCCTTCCTCGAATCCGTCCTCTTCTCCTTCGCGGCCGCACTCGGCTTCGGCTTCGCGCTCGTCATCTTCTCCGGCCTCCGCGAGAAGCTCGCGTGGGCAGACCCGCCCCGTTGCTTCCGCGGCATCGCCGTGGCGCTCGTCACGGCCGGTCTCCTCTCCCTCGCCTTCATGGGCTTCAACGGCCTCGTCAAACTCCCCTACTAATGCAACCGAAGAAGGACAAAGGACAGAAGACGAAAGACAAAGGATTGCTGCCGCAGCCTTTGTCCTCTGTCCTTTGTCTTTTGTCCTCAGTCCTCTAACCAACAAAACGCCATGACAGCAATCCTAATAGCAATCCTCGTCATCGCCGGCATCGGCGCCCTCGCGGCGCTCGCGCTGGCGATTGCGGACAAATACCTCGCCGTGCAGGAAGATCCCCGCATCGGCCTCGCCACGGCCGCCCTTCCCGGCGCGAACTGCGGCGGCTGCGGCTTCGCCGGCTGCGCCGACTACGCGCGCGCCCTCGTCGAGGGAACCGCCGCACCCGGCGCGTGCGCGCCCGGCGGCGACGCCGTGAACGCGGAACTCGCCAAGATCCTCGGCGTCGCGGCAACCGCCATCGAAAAGCGCGTCGCGCTCGTCAAGTGCTGCGGCACGCGCTCGGAGGCGATCCGCGTGGGCGACTACAACGGCATCTGCGACTGTTCGGCCGCCGCCGCCACGGCGGGCGGCGACAAGGGCTGCCGCTTCGGCTGCCTCGGCTACGGCGCGTGCGCGAACGTGTGCCCGAAGCACGCGATCTCGATCTCCGACGGCCTCGCGGTCGTGGACAAGCGCCTCTGCATCGGCTGCGGCAAGTGCGTGAGCGTGTGCCCGCGCAAGCTCATCGAGCTCGTCCCCGCGTCCGCCACCATCCACGTCCTCTGCAACAACCCCGTGCGCGGACCCGAAGTCACGAAGGTCTGCGGCGTCGGCTGCATCGGCTGCCACCTCTGCGAGAAGAATTCGGGCGGCAAGGAGGCCAACCACTTCACGTTCAACGGGTTCCTCGCGAAGGTCAACTACGAGAACCCGCCGACGGACGCCACGCTCGCGGACAAGTGTCCGCGCAAGTGCATCCGCGAAGACCCACACTTCGAAACCGGCGCGTAACCGGAGTGCCGCCCGGATCCTCCGCGCCCTCGACCTCACTGCGGAGATCATGGCCGAGATCGACGCCGCACCGACAAACTCCGCCCTGTCGAATACGGATTCCTGAAATGAAGATGGCTGGCGTCATAGTGATGTGGGTGACGTTGGCCGCGCTTGCGCTCTGTGCGCTGCTGTTGCCGCTCGCGCGCCACGCCGACAGGCGGGGACGCCCCGAACTTGAATTGACGGTCAGGATATGGCCAAGCAACTGAAAGGAAGAACGATGAAAAAAACTGTTTTTGTCTTAGCAGCAGCGACAAGTCTTTTCTCCCTTGCGGATGGCGTTGACAAGGAGCCCGAACCGGATTGGGACAAGGTCTGTTTCATGATCACGAACAGATGTATCTGGGCCCGCCACTCAGAAGACGCGTGGATGACGATTGCCGCCGCCAAGATCAGATACAAACTATCATCCGCCCAGATGCTCGCGGCGTTCAAGCGGTGTATCGACGGACTTGGCGATTCGCCGCAGGAAAGAATGGCCTGTGAGCGGATTGTCCATTGCATGAATGATAGCTGCGGGACGAATGCCCTGCCGTATGTGGAATACTTGATCGAGAATGACAGACGGGATAGTGTTGCAGACTGTGCATATCGTCAATTCATCAAAATGGAGCCGGATTTGGACAGGCGATTGCTCTTTGCCGAGAAGATGCTTGACCACAAATCAGGACGCGACGACTGTTCGCGAATAGTCGTCTATCGTGAACTACGCAAATTGTGGTTGCAGGTAAAGAGTGACGGTGTGGTTTCAGACAAAGTAAAATTGGCGTCTTTCTTTGAGCGAAGGAGGACACTGGATAAAGACTTCCAGTATCTTGCCCCCCAGGATTTTAGATCGGCGAAGACGGAGAACGAACGATGAGGCCATTGCTTGTTTTGTGTTCTCAGTTGTTTACGGCGGTTGCAATCGCCGCTGTTCCCATTGACTTGTACGTTGTCTGCAATTCCGACGGGAGCAATCCGGTTATGACTGGCACTGATTTCTCATCAAAGCTTCCAACGGTCAACGCCTACTATGCCCAGGTTGGGATGTCGTTCTATCTTCGGACGCAGAACACGATAGCGAGCAATGAATGGAGGGTTGTTGAATACGGAAATGATGAAGTGGACGAACTTCTTGAATTTGTTCCCGCCACAGGAGGAGTGAAAATGATCGCGGTTGAAAGAGTGGAAGGTTCGCCGCAAGCGTTTGCAGATGAAAAGGGGATTGTGTTCACTCCGTCGTGCAGTGCGGACGTAATAGCGCACGAGCTGGGTCATGTATGTGGGTTGGACGATATTTACATTCAAAAGACGTTTACGAACGATGCAAACGTTGAAGTGACCGTCACGGTGAACGGCGTGGCCTCATCCAATCGAATGCCGCTTGACTGGGGCCGATACGAGGATGGAACGTCACAGGCGGCACTTATCGAAAAGCTTCTCATGTATGGCGACGTAAGCGGGACCGAATGTGACCTGACCGCCGGAGATGTCTACGGCGTTGGAATAAGTACTGTGACGAATCCCGTCACTGGTAAAGTTTCATACCCCTATGAGCTCAAGATGGTCCCTGTCGGCTTTTGGCTGCACGGAAACCGTTCGCCCCAAAGTCAGTAAGGCAGCTACGGAAAGGACTTGAAGAGAGATGGCGTTACTTGAAATGAAAGTATGTGCAGACACAATCAAGGAAGGTATATGGCAATTGACGTAAAAGAACTGATGGCGAAGTTGTATGAATACGGATTTCTGAAATGAAGGTGATTGGCGTCATAGTGATGTGGGTGATGTTGGCCGCGCTTGCGCTCTGTGCGCTGCTGTTGCCGCTCGCGCGCCACGCCGACAGGTGGGGGCGCTCCGGACTCCTCCACAGCGCGTTGTCCAACTTACGGCGGCTTACGCTTCCCTCGCTCCTCGCGCTATTCGCCGCATTCATCGGCTCCGTGGCGCACTCCGGAAAGACGAGCGGCGGCATTGGGACAACGGGCATCTTGCCCGTTGCCACGGTCGCGAACGGTTATGCGATTCCAACGGGCGGGACGCCCGTTGTCCCAGTGACCGTCACGCCGCTGGAAATCACACAAGGCTACCGGCTTGAAAGCGTAACGACGAACGACGCCGTTTCGTATGCGATGCCGACGAACGGAGTTGAGTACGCGCCGTGGAATCTTCGTGGCGGGTACGAGACGCACTTCCCGCTCGACCTCGGCGATTTCGCATTTCCGTTCGGTACGAGCGTGGTACGCCGCTTAGACGTGCTTTCAGGGGGAACAGTTGAGTCGCTGCCGAGGCAACGGGTGGATGGTGCATACTATTCGTTGATGTCGATCTGCGCGGCGCGTGAGTGGGCGTCGGTTGTGCCAGGGGTGGGCAGGTTCTGGTGGGCGGATGCGGCGGCGGCGGTCGCGGGGCGACCGCCCTACCGGACGAAGCTCCTTACATGGGAGAATGTGTATGCGGGGCGGGACCGCACGGGGCAGTACAACGTGCAGATTGAGTTGTGCGAGGATGGAAACTTTATCACGCGCTCAAATAACGTGGAACGGACGTATCGGCGCATCAACCCAGATGACTGGGACGGTGACGGCATACCGAACGATGTTGACGGCAACCCATGTTTCTACGATGGCGACTTCAATGGCCCGTCAAACCTTCTTCCCGAAAATGCGAACACGAACGCATACTGCACGGTCAGCGTCGTCGTGACAGGGCCTGATGCATTGGTGAGTTTTACGGGCGACGGGCCAAGCGACTATCCCGATCCTCGTTTCATTGCGAAATCTGGGGTGACAAACGAGGTTGTAATCCTGATTGGCAAGACCTACCATGTTACGTCGAGTTCCCCTCTCGCATTCGTCGGTGTGTCTGATCCCGAAACGGATATTGTGCAGCTTCGGGGACTTGTGATACGGGTGGTCCGTCCTGTGTCCATCACCAGCGACGGGGGAAACCCGTTCACGATGTCGGTATCCCCTGATAACCTTGCTGGAACGTTCTCGTGGGGAACGAATTGCTGCAACTCGGCAATCGGCAGCGGAAACATATTTGGCTTCCTGTGTTCCCCTGATTGTTCGTGCGGCGGATGCACGGCGGAAGGATCGTATTTGTATGAGGGTTACCGCCTGTATGCTTTGGGCGGGTGGTGCGGTTGTTCTGCGCAAGTGGTGCAGGTTGACGACGTGGTCGCGTCGCTTGACTGGCCGTCCGTGATTGACGTGGCGCGCACGGGCGAGGCGGCACTGCCGGTCTCGGTGTCGCTGACGAGTCCCGTCCCGACAAATGGAGTGCTTTCTCTCATTTGGGGTTCGGCTGACGAGGTGCGCGTATGTAGAGATTCTGCCCTTTCTGAAACGATCAGGCAAATCGAGGAGATTGGCGTGACAAATTGCATGTCCCTGACGACAAATTTCTATCTGAAGGGCGTCGCGCCGAGCCCAAGTTATGAAAATGGGATCGTGGGGTTGATGTGGAAGGATGAGTTTGGAAACAGGACGCTTCTATCAAAGCCCTTCACTGTGGTCGAGCGAAGGGCGGAGCCGATAACCGACGAACGCACATCTGAGGTGTCGCCTTTTGCGGTGTTCAATCCAAGTTGCGCCAATGCCGGCGACGAGGTGCGGTTGCGAGTTTCCGTCTTGCCTTCCCAGATACCTGGTTCCGACATTGTCTGGCGGTGCAAGTCCGGTTCAGCATCGTTTGTGGGCGGCAATACCGGAATGAGCGTCAAGGCCAGGATGGGGACGGATACAGCGGTATTCGCCGTACAGGTGGGGGATTGCCGTGCGTCCGAGCTTGAATTGACAGTCAGGGTATGGCCAAGCAACTGAAAGGAAGAACGATGAAAAAAACGGTTTTTGTCTGCGCAGCAGCGATAAGTCTTTTCTCCCTTGCGGATCGCGTTGGCAAGGAGCCCGAACCGGATTGGGATAAGGTCTGTTTCATGATCACGAACAGATGTATCAGGGCTCGCCACCCCGAGGACGCGTGGATGACGATTGCCGCAGCCAAGATCAGATACAAACTGTCGTCCGACCAGATGCTCGAGGCATTCAAGCGGTGTATCGACGGACTTGGCGATTCGCCGCAGGAAAGAATGGCTTGCGCGCGGATTGTTCATTGCATGAACGACAACTGCGGGACGAATGCCCTGCCGTATGTTGAATATCTTATCGAGAATGACAGGAGGGATGGTGTTGCCGAATGTGCATACCGGCAACTCGTTAAAATGGAGACGAACTTGGATAGGCGGCTGCTGTTTGCTGAGAAGATACTCGACCCCAAATCTGGGCACGGCAACTGTTCGCGAATTGTCGTATATCAGGAATTGTGCGACATCTGGGCTAGAACAGAGAGGGATGGAAAACATGCGGACAAGGTGAAACTGACTGCTTTCTTCGAGCGGCGTAGGCCGTTGGACAAAGATTTCAAGTATCTTGCTCCGCAGGATTTCAGGCCGGTGAAGAGAGAAGATGAGATTGATTGGACAAGGGTATGTTATGGCATCAGTAATGCATTCATTAATGCTAAACCTCCACGGGACGCTTATATGCGTTTTGCTGGAACCAGAAATAATTATAATCTTACGAGGAATCAGTTGCTCACCGCGTTTGAGCGTTGCTTGAACGGACTCGGAGACGAAGGGCGGGAACTGAAGGCGTGTGAGCAGATAGTATCGTGTTTGGGCGAGATCTGCGGGACGAATGCAATTCCCTGTCTCGAGCGTTTAGCCATAACCGACCGCCGCGAGTCCGTGGCGTCATGCGCTTTCCGCGAATTGATGAAAATGAAGCCTTTTGCGGAAGAGACGAATCGCCCCGCCACGCTTCAGGAGTTCCGCGCAGCGAAAAAGGAGAGCGGACGGTGAAAGCATTGTTCCAATTATGCTGTCTGTTGTGTGCCGCGTCCGTGATCGCTGTGGCGCCGATTGATCTATATATCGTCTGTAATACTGACGGAAGTAATCCGGTTATGACAGGTGCGGATTTTGAGTCGAAGCTTCCTACGGTCAATGCTTATTTTGCCCAGGTAGGGATGTCGTTCTACCTTCGGTCGCTAAGCTCCATATCGAATAATGCATGGAGGGTTGTTGAATATGGGAGCGACAAGGCGGACGAATTAAGGAACATTCCCGCTACCGGCGGTGTGAAGATGTTTGCTGTTGAGAGCTTGGATCGGGATACGCACGCATTTTCTGGTGAGAATGGAATTGTGTTCACTCCGTCGTGCAGTGCGGACGTCATAGCGCATGAACTGGGCCATGCATGCGGGTTGGCCGATATTTACACTGAAAAGACGTTTACTAACGACGCAAACGTTGAAGTGACCATCACGGTGGACGGTGTGGCCTCATCTAATTGGATGCCACTTGACTGGGGACGGTATGAAGATGGAATATCGCAGGCTGCGCTTATCGTAAAACTTCTCATGCATGGCGATACAAGTGGGGAGGAATGCGACCTGACCGCCGGAGATGTCTATGGCGTCGGAATGAGTACAGTGACGAATCCCGTCACTGGTGAAGTCTCATATCCCTATGAACTCAAGATGGTCCCTGTCGGCTTCTGGCTGCACGGGAACCGTTCGCCACAAAGTCAGTAAGTCAGCTGCGGAAAGGCAGATTTTGGGAATGGCGGAGCGAACATAAATTTGGTATACTACTCCGTGAACGACACGGACTCTAGTCCAAATGTTCTTCAGCGATAGACTTTCCAACATGAAAACGACAACTTCTTCATTCAAGTTCCACGGCGGCGTCCACCCGCAGTACAACAAGGACCTCGCGGCCTCCAAGCCGATCGAGGCGATGCCCCTTCCCAAGCAGCTCGTCGTCTCCATGAGCCAGCACCTCGGCGCGCCGGCGAAATGCCTCGTCAAGAAAGGCGACGCCGTCGTCAAGGGCCAGCTCATCGGCGAGCGCAACGGCTTCATCTCCGTGCCCGTACACGCGCCCGTAGCCGGCACGGTCGTGTCCGTCGAACAGCGGATGGGCCCCGCCGGCGGCTGGGCCGACGCGGTGATCCTCGACGTGTCCGAGGACCAGTCGGCCGCGCCGGCGTTCCTGCCGCCGCTCGACTGGAAATCCGCCACCCGCGAGGACTTGCTCGCCCGCGTGAACGACGCCGGCATCTGCGGCATGGGCGGCGCGGGCTTCCCTTCCGTGGTGAAGCTCTCCCCGCCGCCCGACAAGCACTGTGAATATCTTATCCTGAACGGCGCCGAGTGCGAACCCTACCTCACGAGCGACTACCGCACGATGCTCGAGCGCGCCGACCGCATCCGCTCGGGCGTGGAGATCATGCGTAAGATCCTCAACGGACCCGCCGTGCGCATCGCCGTGGAGGCGAACAAGCCGGACGCCATCAAGGCCCTTGAAAAGGCGTTCGCCGACATCGAAGGCAACGTCGAGATCGTCGTCCTGCCGGTCCTCTACCCGCAGGGCAGCGAGAAGCACCAGATCTACGCCACCGTCAAGCGCATCGTCCCCGAAGGCGCGTTGCCGATCGCCGTCGGGTGCGTCGTGGAGAACGTCGGCACCGTCGCTGCGATCGCGGACGCCGTGGAGAAAGGCATCCCGCTCACGGAGCGCGTCACGACCGTCTCCGGCGACGGCGTCGTCGAGCCGAAGAACGTGCTTGCGCCCATCGGCACGCGCTACGCGGACCTCGTCGCCTTCTGCGGCGGCGAGAAGGAAGGCGTGCGCAAGGTGATCAGCGGCGGACCGATGATGGGCTTCAACGTGCCCAATCTCGAAATCGCCACCACGAAGACCACCTCCGGGCTTCTCTTCTTCACGTCGGCGAAGGTGTTCCAGTACACCTCGAACGCCTGCATCAACTGCGGACGCTGCGTGCGGGCGTGTCCGATGCAGCTGAACCCCGCGTTCATCTGCTCCGCCGTGGAGTCGAACGACATCGCCGCCGCGCAGAAGATGGACGTGATGGACTGCATCGAGTGCGGCGCCTGCTCGTTCGGCTGCCCCGCCTACCGCGACATTACCCAGAACTGCCGCCGCGCCAAGGCGTCCATCCGCGCCGCCGCGGCCGCCGCCAAGGCCAAAGCCGCCGCTGCGGCTGCGAAATAACAAGGGCGTAAACTCGTCAATCCGCGCGCAAGCCATGGCAGAGAAGAAGCAAAAAGGCATGTTGGAGGTCGAACCGCAGAAGTCGTCTGCGGCGCAGTTCCTCACATACATCGCCTCCACGGGCGCGGGCGGCGAGAAGTACGAGATCCGTTACGAGGATGAAAACATCTGGATGAGCCAGAAGATGCTCGCGGCGGTGTATGGGGTGGATTTGCGGACGATAAACTACCATATTAACAGGGTTTTCAGAGACGCAGAACTCGAGAGAGGTACATGTATCCAAAAATATTGGATACATCTGGATGACGGACGTAACTACGAGGTTGCACACTACAACCTTCAAGTGATAATCGCCATCGGCTTCAAGATCAACAACGAGCGCGCAGTTCAATTTCGCAAATGGGCAAACCAGATTGTAAGCGAATATACCGTCAAAGGATGGGTGCTTGACGACCAGCGGCTGAAAGACGGCACTCCACTTGGTGACAAGTATTTCGAGCACTTGCTTGCGAGGATTCGCGAGATAAGGATAAGCGAGCGCAAGTTCTACCAGAAGATAACCGATTTGTATGCAACGGCGGTTGACTACGACAAAACCTCGCAGACCACTCGGCATTTCTTCGCCACTGTACAGAACCGCATGCACGTCGCTGTTCACGGGCATACGGCCGCGCAGTTGATCTATACGCGTGCGGACGCCGAAAAAGAGCACATGGGGCTGACGACATGGGAGAACGCACCAGACGGGAAAATACAAAAAACCGATGTCGTTGTAGCGAAGAACTATCTCAGTGAAGCCGAAGTAACGCGCCTAAACCGCATGGTCAACGCTTACATTGACTATGCGGAAGAGATGGCAGAAAAACACATTCCCCTGACAATGGAGGATTGGGTACGCGAGTTAGATCGCTTTATCGTCTTTTGGAGTCGCGGAGTGCCTGAGAAATGTGTAGAAGAGGTGACCGCCGCACTTGCCAAAGCATACGCCGAGGCGGAGTTCGAGAAATACCGCATTGTCCAGGACCGGCTTTTCATGAGCGACTACGACCGCTATCTCCTTGCACTTGAAGAAGGGGTAAAAAAGCAAGAAAAACTTCGCAAGAACAACAATAAGAAATAAATTAGGAATGACCAAGGCGGAGATAACAGAGCGGATCGCCCAGGGCGAGGATAGCCGGACGCAGTTCAAGCGCGGGCCGATAGGCATCGCCAAACTCGCGGCCGAACTCGTGGCGTTCTCTAACGCCTCAGGCGGCTCCATTCTGTTTGGCGTTGACGATGACGGCAATGTCGTGGGACTCGGTACCAGGGACAAGAAAATCCTAACCGACGACATTAGCAACGCCGCGAACGACAACGTCCGCCCCGCAATCTACCCGCAAACGGAATACCACACCATTCGCGGCAAGCAGATTCTCTGCGTCACCGTGGCGGAGGGGGCGTTAAAGCCCTACTCCGACAAAAGCGGCAGCTATTGGACAAAGTCCGGCCCTGACAAACGACGCATCACGTCCCGCGAGGAACTTCAGCGTATCCTGCAAAAGGCGCACCTGCTCTACGCCGACGAAACGCCGGTTTACGGCACAAGTGCCAAGGACATCGATCTCTACCACTTTGGCGAGTTTCTCGAACGCAACTACGGGATTTCGGCAGAGAGCGTTCTGGAGCCGGGCAAGGTGGACATCCCGCTCATGCTGCGCAACCTGGGCTTTGCATCTGGCGACCAGTTGACTCTCGCAGGGCTTCTCCTCTTCGGAAAGAACCCGCAACGGTACGCGCCTGTCAACGTGGTCAAGTGCGTTGCGTACTACGGCAACGACATGGCAGGTTCAAACTACCGCGACAGCGAGGATTTCCGCGGGACAATCCGCGACATGTACAGGTCGACAATGCAGTTCATCCTGCGCAACCTCCGGCACGAGCAGGCCGGACAGGGTTTCAACTCAATCGGAATACCAGAAATCCCGGAAGAAGCATTGCAAGAACTCGTCGCGAACATGTTCCTCCACCGCGACTACTTCATGTCGTCGCCATGGCGGGTGATGGTGTTCGACAATCGCGTCGAATTGATCAGCCCCGGCTCACTGCCGAATCACCTCACGATTGAGATGATAAAATCGGGCGTTTCCGTCGCCCGCAATCCGCTCATCTTCACATTCGCCACAAAGGAGATTCCGTATCGCGGACTTGGCTCCGGCATCAAGCGCGTAACGGAGATAACAAAACACGTCGAATTCATTTCTGATAGCGAAGCGAACTTCTTCACTGCAAAGGTCTATCGGCAAGAACATGCACCAATAAAACCGGCCGATGCACCAGTAAGCTGTCCTATAAATTCCCCCGACTGTCCTATAAATTCCCCCGACCGTCCTATAAATCCGCCCGATTGTCCTGTAAATCCCCACGATTGTCTCGTAAATCCCCACGACTGTCCTATAAGCCCCCATGACTGTCCTATAAATCCCCCCGACTGTCCTATAAATCCGAATGCCGAAGAGATGTCCGATACCGCGATTCGATTGCTAGAAACAATCAAAGCCAATCCCGGTATCGGCAAGAAAACAATTTCGACCGTTTCTGGCCTCTCTGTCAGGAACATCAAGTTCCACATTGAACATTCCCTTCGCGGTAAAGTGGAGTTTCGCGGTGCGAAGAAAACTGGCGGTTACTACATTGTCGCAGAATCTAAAACCCAAAGGACAAAGGTTAAGAAAAGAAAACAATGAAACCAAAAGACACATCGGAACATTACATCCTGAGCTCGTCGCCGCATGCTCATGCGGACGCTTCCACGAGCCGGATCATGCTGGACGTGATCATCGCCCTTCTGCCGGCGCTCTGCTGCGGGGTGTATTTCTTCGGGCTGCGCGCGCTCTTCCTCACGGGCACGTGCATCGCGGCCTGCCTCGTCACCGAGGGACTGTGCCGCCTTGCAATGAAGCGCAACAACACGATCGGCGACTTCTCCGCCGTCGTGACGGGTCTGCTGCTCGCCCTCAACCTGCCGCCCGACCTCCCCGTGTGGATGGCCGCGCTCGGCGGCGTGTTCGCGATGGGCGTCTGCAAGCAGTTGTTCGGCGGTCTCGGCTACAACCCCTTCAACCCCGCCCTCAGCGCGCGCGCGTTCATGCTCATCTCCTTCACGGGACCGATGACCACCTGGACGAAATCCGCATGGACGCTCAGCGCCGGGAACGTCGAGGCCACCACCACCGCCACGCCCCTCGCCCTCATCAAGAAAGGCGCGGAGGGGTTTGACTGGTCACAGGCTGCGCTCATCAAGGACCTCTTCATCGGCAACGTGAACGGCTGCATCGGCGAAGTCTCCGCGCTCGCGCTGTTGATTGGCGCCGCCTACCTGCTCGTCCGCAAGGTCATCACCTGGCACATCCCCGTCGCCTTCATCGGCACGGTGTTCCTCTACGCGATGTTCAAGGGCGGCGTACCTCCGCTCGTACACGTCCTCTCCGGCGGCTGCGTGATCGGCGCGTGCTTCATGGCCACGGACTACGTGACCTCGCCCATCACCGCCAAGGGCAAGTTGATCTTCGGCTGCGGCTGTGGACTCATCACGATGCTCATCCGCACCGCACCCACGGGCGCCTACCCTGAGGGCGTCTCGTTCTCGATCCTCATCATGAACGCGCTCACGCCGCTCATCAACCGCTTCACCCAGCCCAAACCCTTCGGGAAGGTCAAAAAGTGAAAAAGATCATCCAACTCATCCTCTCGCTCACGCTCATCTCGGCCGTCTGCGCGGCCGTGCTGGCCATCGTGAACAACGCCACGAAGGAGCGCATCGCGAACCTCGCCACGCTGAAGGCCAACAACGCAGCCCGTGCCGTCCTACCCGCGAGTGTCAAGGCCATCGAACCCGTCAAAGACCCCGCCGACGCCTCGCTCACCGCGTTCATCGGCTATGCGGACGACGCCAAGACGCAGATTGCCGGTTACGCAGTGCCGGGTCTCACGGCCAAGGGCTACGGCGGCAACATCCGCCTCATGGTGGGACTCAACCCCGACCGCACGGTGATCTCCTACCAAGTGCTCGCCGCCGCCGAAACGCCCGGCCTCGGCTCGAACCTCACCACGCCCGCGTTCATCGCGCGCTTCAAGGACCAGCCTGCCGCCAGCGTCAAAGTCACGAAGGACGGCGGCAAAATCGAGGCCCTCACCTCCGCCACGATTACATCCCGCGCCGTCTGCGACGCCGTTGCGGACGCCGCCCAGCGCATTGACCGCATCGAAGGCAAGGCTTCCGCCGCACCAGCCGCGCCCAAAGTCAATCCCGAAGGCAAATTGCTCTTCGACCCCGCCAAGCCCGAAGAGGCGCTCAAGGCGCTGCCCAAGGGCACGGCGACGGCCACCGCCCTTCCCGGCAAGGGACGTTTCCCCGTCTTCGAGGGCAAGGACGCCGTCGGCAAGACGACTGGCTACGTCGCCGTCGGCACGGGCAAGGCCACCGGTCCGCACGGCGAACTCGTGATCATCTACCAGTTTGGTTTCAATGCCAAACGCGCACCGTCGTTCAATCCGGCCCCGCGCCTGGTCAACCAGCCCGCCATCGAAATGACGGACATGGAGAACGCCCAGCGCACGGCCTACAACGCCGCCCTTCAGGACGCCCTCTCCCAACTTCGTTGACGCATAGCGTCACAACATGAAATCGCTTGGAACCGGTGCCTCGAAGGTCATCGGTTCGCGCGTGATTGGATGCTTGAGCGCTAGACGCCAGGCGTGGAGCAATTGACGCGCAGGTTGTGGGTTGAGCTGGCGGTCGAGGCGCGAGCGACCATATACGGCGTCGCCCACCACGGGCGTACCTAGGGATGCCATGTGTACACGAATCTGATGCGTGCGCCCCGTCTCTATCACGCACTCCACGCGACTTACCGTGCGCGAAGACGCCACCACGCGGTAGTGCGTCACGGCAACCTTCCCGTTGCGGTCCACGATCGCCATCTTCTTGCGGTCGAAGGGACTGCGTCCGATCAGGTTCTCGATCCGCCCTTCGGCTGGTACAGGCGTTCCATGTACGATGGCGAGGTAGGTCTTCACGATGTTCGCATGCGACGAGAACTCCTTCGAGAGAACGTCCATCGCGCGCTGCGTCTTCGCCACCACCATCACGCCGCTCGTATCCTGGTCCAGGCGGTGTACGATGCCCGGACGCGACACGCCGCCGATGCCGCTCAGATTGGGGCAGTGCGCGAGGAGCGCGTTTACAAGCGTGCCGGTGAGGTGTCCCGGTGCGGGATGCACCACGAGCCCCGGCGGCTTGTTGAGCGCGAGGATGTTTTCATCCTCGTATATAACATCGATTGGAATATCCTCTGGCTCCGGTACGGCGGGGACGGGCGGCGGGATGAACACGTCGAGCTCGTCATCCTCGTCCACCTTCGCGCCGGCCTTCGTCACGACCTCGCCGTTGACCTTCACGAATCCGGCCTCGATGAGACCCTTGATGCGCGACCGCGAGAAGTCGTGGTGGCGCGCCATCAGAACGATGTCGAGACGCTCGCTCATTTCCCGCTGAGGGCTCGGCGGATGATCGTCTCGGTGTCGGCGACGGACGGATCGTCCGCCAGCACCTGCTGCACCTGCTTGCGCGCGGTATCCTCGTTGAAGCCGAGTGCGGTGAGGGCGAGGAGCGCGTCGCGCACCACACCAGCCTTCGCGTCGTCGGCGGAGGCTGCTGTTGCGTTCGCCACGGCCTCAATCGGGTTCACCTTGTCCTTCAGGTCAATCACGATGCGCTCGGCCGTCTTCTTGCCAATGCCCTTCACGGAGGCGAGGCGCTTTGCGTTCCCCTCGGCGATGGCGAGCTGGAGGTCGCCAATCGTGAGGCCGGAGAGGACGGCGAGCGCGAGTTTCGGACCCACGCCGGAGACGGTCGTGACGAGCTCGAACATCTCGCGCTCGCGTTCTGTCGCGAAACCATAGAGCAGCTGGGCGTCTTCGCGCACGCAGTGGTAGGTGTAGAGCTTAACGGCGTCGCCGGCGGCCGGCAGGCGGTCGAAAGTGGAAAGCGGGATGAACGCCTCATAGCCCACGCCTCCGACGTCCACGATCACGCGCGACGGCGTTTTCTCGGCCAATGTTCCCTTTACGTAGGCGATCATGCGAGCGGCTCCCTGTAGCGGTACGCCTCGATGGAGGAGGCTTTTTTCGTGGCTGGGTCAAACGTGATGACGGCTCCCTCAAGCGTGGCAGGCCCCTCGGCCACGGAGAAGCGGGCAGGGACGCCCGTGAGGAACTTCTGCTGGACGGGCGCGAATTCGCGTCCGATAGAAGAGTACCAAGGCCCAGTCATACCGAGGTCTGTCTGGAAGGCGGTGCCGCCGGGCAGCACGAGGGCGTCGGATGTCTGCACGTGCGTGTGCGTACCCACTACGGCCGTGACGCGTCCGTCGAGGTAGTGGGCGAGCGTGATCTTCTCGCTCGTCGCCTCGGCGTGGAAGTCCACGAACACGGGCACGTCCTTCGGCATCTCGTTTAGTGCGGCGTCGGCCGCGCGGAACGGACAGTCCGCCGGGTTCATGAACGTGCGTCCGACGAGGTTCAGCACGGCGAAGCGGCAGATCGGCGTGGTGATCAGCGCCCAGCCCTTCCCGGGCGCGCCTGGCGGGTAGTTGGCGGGGCGTACGGTGTTCGTGAGCTGGCCGATAGTTGGGGCGAACTCCTTCTGGCTCCACGTGTGGTCGCCGAGCGTAATCGCGTCCGCGCCCGCTGCGGTGATTTCCTGCGCGAGCGCCACGGTGATTCCGCTGCCTGCGGCCGCGTTCTCCGCGTTGACGACCACGGCCGCCACGCCGAGCTCGCGCCGAATCCGGGGCAGCTGCTCCTTCAGAATTCGGCGTCCGGGGCTGCCCACCACGTCGCCAATCATCAGTATCTTCATGTACATCTCTCTTCCTTGCGGCGCATATCCTATCATACGCCCCCCATGCCGTCAATACCCGATTGACGCAGGAATAAGAAAATGATAGAATAACCCCGCAGTTGGAAACAGAATGTTCGACCAACTGGCAACAAAAATCAAAAGGAGATAACATGAAGAAACTGATGTTCATCGCCGCAGTTGCGGCTCTCGGAATCGGCATGACCGGCTGCGTGGGCACAGGCGGTCCCTGCACGACCACGGCTCTTGGATTCGGCGGTATCATCGACGATAACCGCGCGCCGGCCTCGTTCAATATCGACAACAGCGTGAAGCCCGCCAAGTGCGGCCGTGCCACGAGCAAGGGCATCGTGCTCTACACGAGCGGCGACAGCTCGATCAAGGCCGCGATGGACAACGGCGGCATCACCAAAGTACACCACATCGACTACGAGGTGTTCAACGTCTTCAACGTCTTCAGCAAAGCCACGACGATCGTGTGGGGCGAGTAAGCTGACGGCATGCCGTGCATGCAAAATGGAAAGGGCGGCCGCAAGGCCGCCCTTTTCGTTTGTCACAGCATGCCGCCAAGATGGCGGCTTTCCCAGTCAGTGCGCAGGATTAGTGCCTGAAGCTACGCTGGCCCGTGAAGACCATCGCCACGCCCGCGTCGTTGCAGCAGTCGATCACGTCCCAGTCGCGGATTGCGCCGCCGGGCTGGACGATCGAGGTGATGCCCTCGCGGATGCCCACCTCCGCGCCGTCGCGGAATGGGAAGAACGCGTCGCTCACCATCGCGCAGCCGGGCAGTCCGCCCTTCTCCGCGCGCGTCTGCTCCATGATCGCAGCCTGCTTCTTCGCGCCGTCCTCTTCGCCGAAGACGAGCCGCAGGTCGTTGTAGGGCTTCTGGTACTTCTCCCAGCTGATCCAGTCCGCGTGCTTGGTGTACGCCTTGTCGCGCGCGATCTCGGCCACGCCCACGCGATCCTGCTCGCCCGTGCCGATGCCCACCGTCGCGCCGTCCTTCACGTAGAGGACGCTGTTGGACGTGACGCCCGCCTCTACGAGCCAGCCGAACACGAGGTCCTCGTATTCCTTCGCGGTGGGCAGACGCGCGATCTTGTGCTCCTCGAAGGAGACGGCGCCGGTCGCCTTGTCCGTGATCTTGCGGTTGCAGTAGGCCGGCATGAAGTCCTCGGGCTTGCGGGCCTTGCACACGAAGGACATCTGCGCCACGATGCCGCCGTCGACGAGGCTCTTGAAGTCCACGACCGTCTTCGCGACGAAGTCGGTGAGGCGGTCCATGTTGCGGATGCGGAACACGCGGAGGTTCTTCTTCGTGGCGAAGAGGTCCATCACGCCGGGCGCGAACTCGGGGGCCACCACGACCTCCGCATAGTTCTCGACGATGAGCTTAGCCGTCTCCATGTCGCAAGTGCGGTTGAGGGCAATCGCGCCGCCGAACGCGGCGAGGCGGTCGGCCTTGTTCGCGCGGAAGTACGCCTCGGCGAGCGTATCGGCCTGCGCCACGCCGCACGGGTTGTTGTGCTTCACGATTACGGCGCAGGGTTTCGCGGTGAGGTAACGGAGGATGTTGAGCGCGTTGTCGGTGTCCGTGACATTCGTCTTGCCGGGGTGCTTGCCGCTCTGGAGGAGCTCCGGCACGGACGCGAGGTAGCGTCCGGGCTGGATCGTCTCTACGTCGCCAAGCAGGATGTTGCCGTTCACGAGCTTGTAGAGGGCGGCTTCCTGTCCGGGATTCTCGCCGTAGCGGAGCCCCTTCTCCTCGCCGCCGATGTTCCACGTCACCTTCTCGTAGCTGAGCGTCTCGCGCTTGTCGCCGTCGATGAACGAAATCTCCATCTTCGGCGCGAAGTGGTCGGCTTCGATGGTCTTGTAGGCTTCTTTTAGGTCTTTCATTTTTGCACTCTAGTTGTTGCTGGACGCGGAAGGGATTAGAGCTTCTTCCAGACGTTGCCCTGCTCGGAGGAATCGCACACGGCGTTGATGAACTTCATGCCGCGCACGCCGTCGATGACGCCCGGAAAGTCGAGCTCCAGCGCCGTGGGTTTCCGCTTCGCCGCCTTCGCGCGGATCGTGTCGCAGAAGTTGCAGTAGTTGTTCGCGAACGCCTCCAGGAACGCCTCGGGGTGGCCGCTCGGCGTGCGCGTGCAGCGCACGGCGGAGGCGGACTTCGTGCCCACGTATCCGTTGCCGCGCTTCCACACCTGCTCCGGCGCCTCCTGGTCGAACACGCGCAGGTAGTTCGGGTTCTCCTGGTACCACGCGAGCGCCTTCTTCTCGCCGTACACCCAGATGTGGAGGTCGTTCTCCTCGCCGGGGGCGATCTGGGATGCGGTGAGGACGCCCTTCGCGCCCTTCTCCATGTGGAAGAGCACATTGCCGTCATCGTCGAGCTTGCGTCCCTTCACGAAGATCGTGAGGTCGGCGAGCACTTCCGTGATCTTGAGGCCCGTGACGAACTCGGCGAGGTTCGCCGCGTGCGTTCCGATGTCGCCCATGCATCCGGCACGGCCGCTGCGCTTCGGGTCCGTGCGCCACGAGGCCTGCATGTTCTCCTTGCCAGTGAGCTTGAAGAGCCAGCCCTGCGGGTACTGCACCACGACCTTGCGGATCTTCCCGAGGTCGCCCGCCTTCACCATGTCGCGCGCGAGCTTCACCATCGGATAGCCCGTGTAGGTGTGCATGAGGCCGAACGTGAGCTTCGTCTTCTTCACGAGCGCCTCGAGCTCCTCCGCCTCGGCGACGGTGAGCGTCATCGGCTTTTCGCACATCACGTTGAAGCCGGCTTCAAGGAACGCCTTCGCGATGGGGAAGTGCGTGTGGTTGGGCGTGCAGATCGAGACGAAGTCGATGCGCTCGTCCTTCGGGAGCGCGAGCTCGCCCGCAATCATGTCCTTGTACGTGCGGTACACGCGCTGCGGATCGAGACCGAGGTTGCGTCCCTGCTCGAGGGACTTCTCGGGATCGACGTCGAACGCGCCCGCGACGATGTCCGCGCCGCCGTCCATGCGCGCCGCCTTGCGGTGCACCTCGCCGATGAAGGCGCCGATGCCGCCGCCGACCATTCCCATCTTCAGTTTCTTCATTTGATTCTCCTTTTATTCTTTTTAAAACTATCAACTAGCCACTAGCCACTAATCACTAGCCACTAACCACTCACTTGCCGAATGCGTCGTCGAACGCGATCGCGGACTGCGCAAAGTCGACCTTGCGCACGAACGCAAGCGCCTCCTTCGCGCCGTGCAGACGGTCCATGCGCGAGTCCTCCCACTCGACCGAGAGCGGGCCCTTGTAGCCGACGTCGTTGAGCGCCACGATGATGGGCTCGAACTTCACGTCGCCGCGGCCGAGGGAGCGGAAGTCCCAGTAGCGGCGCGCGTCGCCGAAGTCCACGTGTCCGCCGAACACGCCCACCGTGCCATCGCCGTGGCCCCACCAGGCGTCCTTCATGTGGACGTGGAAGATGCGGTCGCCGAAGAGGCGGATGAACTTCACGTAGTCCACGCCCTGGTAGCCAAGGTGCGAGGGGTCGTAGTTGAAGCCGAACGCGGGGTGTCCGCCAATCTCCTCAAGCGCGCGCTGGGCGGACGCGATGTCGAACGCGATCTCGGTAGGATGGACCTCGAGCGCGAACTTCACGCCGTTGTCTTTGAACACGTCGAGGATCGGCTTCCACGCCTTCGCGAACGTGTGGTAGCCTTCCGCGATCATCTCCTTCGTCACGGGCGGGAACGAGTAGAGGTACTGCCAGATGGGCGAGCCGGTGAATCCGTTCACCACGTTGATGCCCATGTTGCGCGCGGCCTTCGCGGCGAGCTTCATCGTCTTCACCGCCCACGCGCGCATCGCCTTCGGGTCCTTACGCAGCGCCTTCGGCGCGAATCCTGCGTGGCGCGCGTCGTACACGTCGCACACGAGCTGGCCCTGCAGGTGGGCGGAAATCGCCCAGCAACCGAGGCCCTTCTCCGCGAGGCGGCCCTTGAGGTCGTCGCACCAGCCCTTCGACTTCGCGGCGGCCTCCACGTCGAAGTGGTCGCCGATGAGGCCGAGCTCCAGGCCGTCGTAGCCGAGCTCCGACATCGTTTCGCACACTTTCGCCAGCGGCAGGTCTCCCCACTGCAGCGAACAAATCGTCACTTTTCTAGCCATGTTCTTTTCTCCGTTTCTGTTTCGGCAATATCATGGAAGCGACAAAGCCTCCCTGCGGCGTAAAGTATAGCAAAACGAGCCGCGTTCCGCAAATGGCTCATAAACGAAACCAACTAAAACAGATGCCTGTTTCGCACTTCTCGGTTCATTCCACTACGCGGTCGCGGCGGAAAGTGAAGAAGAACGAGATGAGCATGAGCACGCCGGCGAGCGCGTAAACGCCGCCCATAAACGCGAAGCCTGCCTCGAACCCGCGCACGCCGTTCGCCTCGGAAAGTTTTCCGATCAGCAGACCTGAAAGTCCGCCGAAGAAGAAGGCAATCATGTTCAAGAGTCCCACCGCCGTCGAACGGTACTTCGGCGCGATCACGTCGAAGAGCGAGGCATGCGTGTTCACCTCGAAGAAACCGCGGAAGACTCCGTACGCGGCCACCGCCACCCACGTCGAGACCAGACCCGGCGCGAAGGCGAACCACACGAGCATCGGTGCCCCGAGGAACAGCGACAGGCTCTGGAAGAGCAGCCGGAAACGGGGATTATTCTTCACTAGGGCGTCCGTCACGAAACCACCCACGAGAATCGCCGCGAACGCGCAGATGTGGTGGTAGAGCATTGTACCGTTGCCAGCCGTGGCCACGGCGGCATCACCCAGCTCCGCCGCAAACTTCTGCGCCACGAACTTCGGCGCCCAGAAGAGATAGGCGTTGTTCACGAAAACTATTGCGATGAAACCGCTAGTGGCCAGCAGCGCAGATGGATTGCAGAAATAGGCCTTTACGCTTTCGAGCAACGGCGGCTTGGAATTCCCGGAACTTACGGCCTTTCCGGATATTTCGGATTCTCCGGGGTTTCCGGTTTTTCCAGCATCCCTCAAGCAAAAAATGAAAGCAATCCCAAGGAAAAATCCAAGCGCGCCGAAGATGATGAAAACAGGTCGCCAGAAACCGAGTTCCCCGAAGTGCTCCGCCACCCACGCGCTCCCCTTCAGCCCGTTCAACATCCAGGCTACAAGCGCACCGCTAGTCATGAGACCGATGTATAGCGCAGCCTGGTGGATAGAAAGCGCCACAGACCGCGTCTCTTTGTGGTGGACCGCGATGAGCGCGTACGCGCTCGGCGCGTAAAAAGACTCGCCGCCGCCCGTCGCGATCGACCGGAAGAACATCACGCATGCGTAGGCGCTGATCGCGATGCCCAGCACCTGGAAATTTCCCACGAACCCCATGCACACGGTCATGAGCGACCAGAAGATGAGCGATCCGGTGATGAGCCACTTGCGGCTGAAACGGTCACCGCAGAACCCAGCCACCGTCGTCATTGCAGCAAGCGTCCAGGAAAGCGCCGTGTTGATCCAGCCGATCTGCACGTCGGTGAGGTGCAGTTCGTTCTGGATAGGAATGGTCAGCAACCCGAACAGCGCCCTGTCCGCCTGGTGGAAGAAGAACGCGAAGCTCAGCATCGCAATCAGAAACCATTTGTACGACTTACCCATTAACTTGTCTCCTTTTCACGTACCCACCATTTTACACTTTACATTTTACACTTTACACTTGCTTAAAAATCAACGTCCTCCGGCATGTGCTGCGCGCTACAGCCGGCATCCACAACGAGACGTTCGCCGCCGATGTTGCGAGCGGCGTCCGAGGCGAGGAACGCGACGGCCTCCGCTATGTCGCCGCCGGTCGCCTCGTGGCGGAGCGGACAATTCAAGCGACGCCGCGCCTTGATCTTTTCGTCAAGCACGTCCCAGCGCTCGGTATAGATGTAACCCGGTGCCACTTCATTCACGCGGATGCCGAGTGGGCCTAGGTCTAGCGAAAGGGAGCGTACCATCGCGTCGATACCGCCCTTCGACGTGCAGTAGGCTGTGCGGTTGCGGATCGCGCGCATCGAGGTATTTGAGCCGAGGAACACCACTACGCCCTTCTGGCGCGTAACGGAGCTCGGCTCCTGCTTCATGAAGAAACGGTTGCACGCCGCCTGCGTCACCTGGAAACCGCCAAGGAGGTTCACCTTGAAGACATCGAGCATCTGCGCGGTCGTCATCTCCAGAGGACCGCCATGTCCGAGCCCTTGGTTGGCGGCGTTGTTCACTAGAATGTCGAGACGTCCCGCCTTCTCGGCGATTACGTCGAAGAGGTGCGCCACCTGGGCAGCGTCGGACACATCACATGGTACGGCAGTGAAGTCGCCGATTTCGCGCGCACGCAGGATCTGCTCTCCCTTCGCCGTTGACTCTGGCGTAGATCCGCACATGAACACCTGTGCGCCCTCGCGGACGAACAGATCCGTAATCTCTATGCCGGTGTTGCGGTTTCCGCCAGTCACCAACACTACCTTCCCTTCAAAGCGCCTCATCTTACTGATTCCTTTCTCTTGTATTTCCCCTCTTAAAATCAAACAGGCGACGGGGATTGACCCGTCGCCCGCTGAGGGACATTAGCGATGTCCCGTCGGTTAGGGACCGATTTACTTCGTCGGCTTGGCAGCGTCCTTGACGTCCTTCTTGACGTCAGCGGCGGCAGCCTTGGCGTCCTTGACGTCCTTGGCAGCAGCCTTGACAGCATTGGTCGTGGCCTTGGTGTCAGGCGCGTCGGTCTTCTCGCCGCAGCCGGTGAGGGAAACGGCGCCGAGCACAAGCGCGGCCGCGCAGAACATACGAGCGATCATCTTCATTTTTTGTTACCTTTCTTTGTGGCCTTTCGGGCCGTTGTTTGGGTAATATTATCTCATAATTTTTCTGGTTTGGCAAGGGGGTCTTTTCAAAAAAATCGGTAATCGGCAAACCTGATTTCGCGTACCCCGAATTGCCTGCGACGACTGGCGCGCGAACGGCGGATTTGGTAGAATATGGGCGTTTCAACAAACGAGGTACACACAATGGAAATCATTTCTACAGACCACGCGCCACAGGCGCTTGGACCCTACAGCCAGGCCATCCGCGCCAATGGCTTCATCTTCTGCTCCGGACAGATTCCGATCAACCCGGCCGCAGGCACCGTGGTGGCGACGACGGTCGAAGACCAGACACGTCAGGCGATCACCAACCTCCGGCAGGTTCTGGAGGCAGCAGGTTCTGGTCTCGACAAGGTCGTTAAGACTACAGTCTTCATCAGCGACATGAACGACTTCGCCGCCGTCAACGGCGTCTACGCCGAGATGTTCGGCGCCACGAAGCCCGCGCGAAGCTGCGTGCAGGCGGCACGTCTTCCCAAGGACGTGAAACTCGAAATCGAGGCAATCGCCGTCGCGTAAGAAGCCACCTTGTCCCCTAAAACAAAAAATGCGTTTCGCCCTTGATTCCATTGGGCGAAACGCACTCTTGCGAGTGGTGGAGATAAGGGGAGTCGGACCCCTGACCTTCTCAATGCCATTGAGACGCTCTACCAACTGAGCTATATCCCCGTGGTGAAAACGGCGAATAGTATACCGAATCCCCGCGCCGGATGCAAGCCGCAAATTCAGATTTTTTTGGCGTGGTCACGGCCGATGTACTCGCAAGGCGCCTTCGACGCGCAGAGGCCGAAAATGAAGCGTATGCCGTACCAGACATGCGAAAGGAAAACGCCTAGCGCCGTCAGAAGCCACATCAGCGGGTGCGTGGAGAATGCCGTAAGGATCGTCAGCAGCAGGTAGGCCCCGAGCGGCACCGCGAGAAAAGCCATCTGCAGCACGGCCGCCCACGAACCAGGCACCGTTGAGATGCAGGACACCGGCAACCACGCGATGAGATACGCGACGAACGCGCTGGGGACGAAATAGCTCGCGTGAAGCGAATTGGAAGGATAGCGCTTGCAGAAGTAGCCACGGTGGAATGCATAGCGCCCCAGCTGACGGAGGTGCGGCGCAAATAGCGCACGACGGTGGTGGTACACAACGATCCAAGGATCGTACACGATGCGTTTGCCGGAATCAATCACGTCCTTGCACAGGAGCGTGTCCTCACCCGGCCAGAAGTCCGTGCGGTAGCCGCCGAAGGAATCGAGCAGCGATTTCCTCACAAACAGGTTGCAGCTTGGGTAGTCATCCACGTCACGCCGCACGCCGCCAGCCTTGTAGCGGTAGCGGTAGTTTCCTGAAACGAGAAGGTTTTCATAGACACGTCCGCCTGCCTGGGCGAGGAATCCGTCCCCCGGCGGCGTCACGCCCGGACCGCCCACCGCGCCGATAGTCGGTTCGCTGAAGTACTTCACCGCGTTTTCAAGCCACCGCGCTTCTGGATAGGCGTCGTCGTCGATGAACGCCACCACGTCGCCCTTCGCGGCGGCTATGCCGGCGTTGCGTTTCTCCGCCGGACGCACCTTGCCCGTGGGGATGATGGAGAGTTGGAAGTTGTAAGTTGTAAGTGAAGAGTCGGATGGTAGTGGTTGATCAGGAAGAACGATCACTTCGAAGTCGCGGTAGGTCTGCTCGGCAAGGCCCTTGAGGCATTCGTCGAGCATCCACGATCCGGCTGGACACGCGATGACCACGCTCACGAATGGATTCCTATCCAGCGGCGGCGGCACCTCCACCTTGGCGTAGTAGTGCAGAATCCGCAGGCGGTAGAACACGGCAAGCGTATCGGTCATCATCTCGCGGACAGTACGCGGCTTCAATGCGCCGAACTTCTGTCCGAAGCGGATCTCCACCGGCGCCTCGCTCACCTTCGCGCCGCGTTCGTAGGCGATGGACAGCAACTCGAGGTCGAACGCATACGTCTTCACGAGCATGCGGTCGAGAGCGTCACCGAGTACCTTGCGACGGAAGAGCTTCATGCCCGTCTGCGTGTCGGTGACGGGCAGTCCCACCACGAGGCGCACGAGTCCGAAGTAGATGGCGCTCGCGAGGCGGCGGTGCCACGGATACTGCACGGACGACTCCGGATGCCGCTTCGACCCGATGACGATGTCGGACCCGTTTTTCGCCATCGAGTCGAAGAACTTGGGCAGCATCTTCGGAGCGATATCCAAGTCGCCGTCAAGCAGCAACACGTAACTGCCCATCGACGCGCGGAAGCCGGCCTTGAGCGCACTGCCCTTGCCGGCGTTCTTCGCGATCAGCACCGGACGACAAGCCGCGCGCGAGGCGTGGCGCGAGGTGAAGGTCTCCGCATACGCACGTATCGCCTCCGCGCTTGCATCCGCGCTGCCGTCGTCCACCGGCACGAGCTCGTAGCGGAAACCGCCAGAGTCTAGGCAGGAGGCAACGGATTCCAGATTCTCGGCGATGGACGAACCAAGGTTGTAGACGGGCAGAATGACGCTAAGAAGCTCCCCTTCAAGGATCTTCCGCGCGTTCGACCAGTCCAACGAGTTCGCCATGAGTTTTCCAGAGCCGGAACCCTTACCTCCAAGTAGCCGTATGCACGATGCGGTCCGTTACTTGAGCATAAGCGCCGTGAGGAGCTTCGTGAAGCGCGCGGGATCGGGAATCGCCGAGCCCTCCGCGATGAGTGCCTGATCGTAGAGTAGCTCCACGGCGTCCTTCAGCTCGTCGCCGGAGAGGCCCTTCATCTTCGCGACGAGCGGGTGCGAGGCGTTGACCTCAAGCGTGCGTTTCTCGTGCGGCACCTCCTGGTTCATCGCCCGCATCATGCGCTCCATCGAGGCGGAGAGCGCGTTCGCGCCAGCAACGAGGCAGCACGGGCTGTCCGCGAGGCGCGTCGACACGCGCACGTCGGCCACCTGGTCCTTCAACTGCTCCTTCACAGCGTCGAGGAAGGGCTTGAGGTCGGCAGACGCCTTTTCGTTCGCCTCCTTCTCTTCCTTCTGTTCCTTCTCGCTACCGAACTGCACGTCGCCCTTCGCGATGTCCACGAGCTTCTTGCCCTCGTATTCGCGGAAGGAATCGACCAGCCACTCGTCCACGGGATCGACGAAGAACAGCACGTCGCAACCGTGCTTGAGCGCCTGCTCAAGCTGCGGCGAATGGCGCGCGTCCTCAATGCGGTCGGCGGAGAGATAGTAGATGTCCTTCTGGTCCTTCGGCATCGCCTTCACGTATTCGTCGAGCGAGATTAGCTTGCCGGCCTCGGTCTTCGCGCTCGGGTAGAGGACGAGCTTCTTGATGCGGTCGGCGTTCTCCCAGTCGGTGTGGATGCCTTCCTTGAGGACGCGGCCGAAGGTCGTCCAGAACTTCAGGTAGGTTTCGGCGCGCTTCTCCTTCATCTCCTGGAGTGTTGAGAGAATCTTGGACGTCACGGCCTGCTTGATCTTGCGGATCACGGCGTCGTCCTGGAGCATCTCGCGCGAGACATTGAGGGGAAGGTCGGAAGAATCCACCACGCCCTTCGTGAAGCGGAGGTATTCGGGGAGGAGCATCTCGAAGTCATTGCCAATGAAGACGTTGCGCACGTAGAGCGAGAGGCCGTGCTTCGTCTGGGGCATGTAGATGTCCATGCCTGCCTTCTCCGGCAGGAAGAGGAGAGCCTTGAACTCCACCTGTCCTTCGCCGGAGAAGTGGATTGTCTCTAGCGGAGCTGTGTAGTCGTGCGTGAGGTGCTTGTAGAACTCGTCGTACTCCTCCTTCTTGACATCCTTCTTCGGACGCTTCCAGAGGGCGACCATCGTGTTGAGGGGCTTCGGCTCCTCGGGCTTCTTCTCCTCCTCACCTTCCTTTTTCTCCTCCTTCTTTTCAGGGAGGCCCTTGAAGAAGATCGGATAGGCGATGAAGTCGGAGTAGTTCTTAACGAGCTCGCGCACGCGCCACTCGTCGAGGTATTCGGCGAAATCGTCGCGAAGATGGAGCATCACGCTCGTGCCGTAGTCGTCGCGCACACCATCCTCCACGGTGTAGGCGCCTGTGCCATCGCTCTCCCACTGGTAGGCGGCGTCGCCGCCGCGCTTCTTGGAGACCACGCGCACCTTGTCCGCCACCATGAACGCTGCGTAGAAGCCCACGCCGAACTGTCCGATGAGCTCTGGCAGGTTGGCGCCGCCCTTCTCCTTAAGCGCCGCGCGGAACGCCTTCGTGCCGGAAGAGGCGATGGTGCCGAGGTTCTTCTCGAGGTCGTCTGCGTCCATGCCCGCGCCGTTGTCGGAGATCATGAGCGTCTTGGAGTCCTTGTCCGCCACTATGTCGATGCGCCACGTGGGGTTGTCCGCAACAAGTTCCTTCTGGGTGAGCCCCAGGTACTTGGCGCGGTCGATGGCGTCGGATGCGTTTGATATAAGCTCGCGGAGGAATATTTCCTTCTTCGAGTAGAGTGAATTCACGACAAGGTCGAGCATTTCCTTGATCTCGGCCTTGAACAGATGGTTCTTCTTTTCCATTTTATTCTCCTTTAAATCTCCATGGCCCCGCGCGGCGAATAAGCCAGATTCTGTTCACCGCCTTGCGGCGGCTCCGGTCATTCATCTACGCAATCAACCCGGGATTTCACCGCGCCTCCGTGTCGGAACCGGATTCCGACCCTTGGAGGGCGAACCGGACGGGCCGCCCGTTCAATCCCCTATTTGATCTTGCTCCGAGGGGGGCTTGCCATGCGGACGGGACTCTCGTCCCGTCCCGGTGGTCTCTTGCACCGCCTTTTCACCCTTACCGCCTTGCGGCGGCGGTCTGTTTTCTGTGGCGCTTTCCATCTGCGGCGATTGCCGCCGCGTTCCCGGCTTTGACGGCCGGGCCCTCTGCCCTGCGGAGTCCGGACTTTCCTCACCCTTTCGGGCGCGACCGGTCACACGCGCGGAGCCATGGAGAAAATTGTCAAAGATCGCGGTAGAGGATGCGGCCGCACATCGTGCAGACCACCGGTCCTTGGACCGTTCCGCCGGATTCGATGATCTTCGCGTTGCGGTCCACGCTCTGTCCCACGAACGGAGGCTGCTTCATGTGGCAGCCGTCGCACACGTCGTCGGAGTTGAGCAGCGCGACAGCGGGCCAGCGGCGCGTGCGCAGGCGCTCGTAGTAGAGGAGCGTGCGGGGATCCGCGTCGGAGACGGCCTTAGACCGCTCGGCGCGCTCCTGCTGCAGACGGGCGAGCTCGGCGTTCACCTCGGCAAGGCGAGCGTCCAAGTCGGCCACAAGGCCGTCCACCCCGCCCTGCTCGGCGTCCACCTTCTCCTGCGCGACCGCGACGTTCTTCTCGAATGTCGGAGTTTCCTCCTCCAGTGCAAGCGCGCGGTTCTCGGCCGTCTCGGCCTCGCGCTCCAGCCCCTCGATCTGCATGATCGACTGCTGCATTTCCTTGTTGGACTTGATAGACGTCTGCGCGAGCTTGAGCGTCTGTACCTTCGCGCGGATTTCCTCCGCTTCGGCCTCTTCCTTGCGAATCATGCCGCGATGAGCCTCGAGGTGGTTCTTCGCGAATTCGAGGGCGGCGTTCACCCCCGCAAGCCGGGCCTGTTCCTGCGCCTTGCGCTGCGGAATATCCCGTGCCTCGCGCTCCAGGTCGCGGATCTGACCGTCCGTGTCCTGAAGTTCAATCAACGGTTGTATCACATTCACCGTAGTGTTCCTTCCTGGTCTTGTCAAAAAACAGATTGTGTATTTTACCGAATCCGCCGCAATCCGTCAATCCCCCACTGCGGCTTTTGCATTCACCGCGACAGGGGATGTTCGTGCGCCCTACGCCATCTGCTTGAGGAAGCGGAGGTCGTTCTCGTAGAGCCAGCGGATGTCGGGGATGCCGTACTTGATCATCGCGATGCGCTCCACGCCGAAGCCGAACGCATAGCCGCTCACCGTATCGGGATCCCAGCCCACGTGCCGGAACACGCGCGGATCGACCATGCCAGCGCCGGCGATCTCGATCCAGCCGGACTGCTTGCACACCGCGCAGCCCTTGCCCTTGCAGACGTGGCAGGTGAAGTCCACTTCCACGGACGGCTCGGTGAACGGGAAGAAGTGCGGACGGAACCGCACCCCCGCGCCGTTGCCCATCATCTCGTTCGCGAAGTAGGCGAGCACGCTCTTGAGGTCCGCGAGCGAGACGGGCTTCGTATCGACGTAGAGTCCCTCGATCTGGTGGAAGTTCGCGCTGTGCGTCGCGTCCGTCGTGTCGCGCCGGTAGGTGCGGCCGGGGCAGATCACGCGCACGGGCGGCTGCTTCGCGGCGAGCATCGTGCGAATCTGCACGGGCGAGGTCTGCGTGCGCAGAAGCTGGTCGTCCGTGAGCCAGAACGTGTCGCTGCGGTCCTGCGACGGATGGTGCGGCGGCGTGTTGAGCGCCGTGAAGTTGTTGAACGGCGTCTCGATGTCGGGGCCGTCCGCAACCGTAAAGCCGAGCTTCCCGAAGATGCGCGCCGCGTCCGCGATCACGCGGCTGAGCGGATGCTCCACGCCGGGTTCGCCCCAGCGTCCGGGCAGCGTGGCGTCCACGGACTCCGCCGGACCCGACGCGCGCGCGCCCGCGCCCTTCGCGGCGAGGGCCGCCTCCACTTCCGCGCGCCAGGCCTGCACGGCCTTGCCGAACGCGGGACGCTCCTCCTTCGGCACGTCCTTCATGCCCTTGATGAGCGCGGGAATAGATCCGTTGCGTCCCACGTACTTGACGCGCAGTTTCTCGATGGCATCGGCGTCGGCCGCTGCCGCGATCTCCGCGAGCGACGCCGCCTTGCCCTGTTCTAGTTCTTCTAGTGTCATTTTGTCTCTTTTCCGGTAACGGGTTTGCCAGCCTCGGGTGCCGCCTTGCCGGCGTCGCAAGCGGGCTTTTCTGCCGTGCATTCAGTCTTTTCGGCGGCGCACGGCTGGCCCTTGCAGCAGAACGGCCACACCTTTAGCTTCCAGCACACGCCGAGTGCTATGCCAGCGACGAAGACGAGCGTCAGCAGCAGCTTCCACCAGCCACCCTTCGCGTACGGGTCGCGCGCAACGGCCGCGCCCATCGGGAGCTTCGCGGGACGCGTGAACGTGCGCGCAAGGCCCATAGAGAAGTAGAGCGGACGGTTCACGGCCCAGCCGCAGGCGTTGAGGATCGCGCCCAAATCGCGTGCGCGCAGCTTGAACCACGCGAGGATCACGCTCGGCAGCGACACGATGAGGATTATCGCGGCGATGCCGGCCGCGATCTTCCACGGCGGCAGGCCCGCAATGAGCCCCACCAGCGCGGCGCACGCCGCACCGGCCATGCCAACGCCCACGCCGAGAGCCGCCACGGAGCTCGCGATCGCCGCACCGTTCGGGGCGGGAGCCGGCTGTGCGGGCGGAGGCGTCGCCGCAGCCGCCGCTGTGGCGTCGACTTGCGTACCCACCTTGGCAACGGCCGCGTCCTGCTTCGAGGAGAGGAACTTCTTGCACTGTTCGGCGATCGTGTTGCCGATCTTCGCCCACGGCGCCCAGAACGCCTCCTTCAGCGAAACCTGCGACTCGACGACCTTCGCGATCACCGCGTCCCAGTCGTTGCCATCGCAATCGTAGAAGATGCCGTTGCGTCCCGCGTAGAGCGGCGCCGTGCGCCCGGCCGTGATCACCGCGCAGACCTCGCGCGTCTCGCCAGTCGCCTTGCGCGTGAGCTTCGCGTAGAGGAGACAGCACTTCGACTTCTCGGCGAGCGCGGCGTGCGCGCCCTCGTCAGCCACGTGGAAGCAGAGGTTGCACGCGCGGCCGTCGATGTAGAGCGTGCCGGTGCGGAACACGCTGTCGCTCTCGGAATCATAGAGGTTCGCCTGGTTCACGTAGTTGCAGAGCCACGTGACGAGGTTCGCCGCGTAGCGCAGCGCGCGCGTGCAGTCCACGAGGCGCCCGTACTCGTCCGCGAGCGCGAGGTCCTTCTGGATGAGGTCGTTGACCTTCGCCTGCATCGCGCCGTCCTTCGTAAGCGCCGCAAGCTTCTCTTCGCCCACGCCCTCCACGGTCGCGCCGGCCTTCGCGCCGAGCCACGCCGCGTACGGGGCGAACTTCGCCTTCACGGCGGCCCAGTCGTCGCGCGAGAGCGTCTCTGCCTTCTCCACGCCGAGCGCAGGCGCCACGGCCGCCTGCGCGAACGCGCGGAACTTACCGAGCCACAGCGGATGCACGCCCTGCGTGAGCGGCAGCACGGGATCCGGCTCGTTCGTGACGAGCGGAAGATCTTCCGGCACCGTGAAGAACTCGTCGATCTTCGCCTCCACTTCCTGCAGTGCGGCGTAGCCAGCGGGCGTGCCGTCGCCGATCACCGCAGCGTCCGCGCCCGCCGCCTTCCACGCGAGGTACGCGGCGGCGTCCGCGAAGAACGCATCCGCCTTCGCCTGGTCCGCGCCCATGTCGCCGCCGCGGTCCGGCACGCCACCTTCGCACGCGACGATCGCAGCGATCGCATCCGAGACCGCCGCGTCGGACGTGGACTTCGGCGTTACGATTCCGTCGCCGTTGAGCGGTTGGGCGTTGAAGACGTCCGTCGTGCCTGTCACGTCCGCCAGCGTGATTTCAGTGGCGTCCGCCTTGCCCGCACGCAGGAGGATGTTCTTGAACGACTTGAGGAGCGCCTTACCCTCGTCGGTCGAGTCGTCAATGTCCGAAAGCGCGATTGAATCCTTGCGCGCAAAGAGGAACTCGAGGTTCTTGAAACGTGCGCGCATCCACTCCACGGCAGCGCGCACTTCGGGCACGCGGATGCGGCCGTCGCCATCCGTATCCAGTAGTTTCAGCGTGGCGGGATCGAAGCGCAGACCGTCCGTCGACGCCGCGAGCACGGTCCAGAGCTTCTGGTCAAGCTCCTTAAGCGCCGCGAGGTCTTCGCCGTTCTCGAGCTTGACCTGCACGCAGCGCGCGGACTTGAAGAATTTCCATTTGTACATTGTCGGTTCCTCTTAGGATTTCCTTTGGGTGAAATGACGTTGTTATTTTACCACAGTACCCCGTCCGAAACAAGCACTCATAACAACTTGACGCAACTTATCCGGGTCCCTCATCAATCTCTTTGAGGGTTATCGCCAGAAGGAACTCGTCAACAAACATCATTTTCATTCAAAAGCGCAACCGTATACCCGTATTGGCCACCTCTTCCACAAGGGAGACTCGCGGATTATTCGGACTTTACCGTCACGCGGTAGCGGTTGACGCGCTTTTCACCATTGGAGAGACGCCACTGGCCGCGTATACAGTGGCTGGGCGCGATGCCGAGCTGTCCGTCCACGCGCCAGGGGTTCGGATAGCCCGGGTTGCCCGGCAGATCCTCGATGCGCACCACGCCGTTGGATGTCCGCCCCTCAATGGGCATGGACACCTCCACCCACTCCGCCTCCTTCTGTTCGGCCGCGCCGTTGCGCTGGCCGCGCGAGTTCACGGCGAACTGCCGCTTCGCATTGGACTTTTTGTACGGCATCCGCAGGAACAACCCACCATACGCCCATTTGCCGAAGGTGACGTCGCCGAAGTCCGCCGAAAGCGTCCACGTGAGGTCCAGCACGTAGTTCGTGCCGTAGTCGGTCAAGGTCCAGTCCTGCGTCTCCGTCAGGACAGGCGAGCCGTCTTGGTCCGTCCAACGCGTTTTCACCGTCCACTTCGCGGTGTTGTCAGACACGACCGGCTTCGCCACCGGCTCTGGATGGAACTTGTTCTGTTCCTTCTCCCAGAAGTTGATGCCGTTGACCGCATGGAGGCCGACGTAGAGGCCGTGCTGCCACGGATGGTGCTTCGGCTCGTTCTCGGTATAGACGCCCTTGCCGTCCGGCGCCATGAGCGGATGGATATACGCCCGATGGTCGGCGGCGGCGTGCTGTTCCAGAAGGACGGTACCGTCCGCACGCTGCACGCGCCAACCGTCGGAAACCGGGACGGCGGTGAGCGCCGCCACCACCGCAAGACTAACCGCGAACATCGTCGAGACTCCAGCCGTTGAGGTAGGGACGCGCCTTGAGGAGCTTGTTCGCCTCGTCGTCGTTCGTGTAGCGGAACGCGGCGGCATCGAACTTCAGCCGCTTCCCGCGCTTGATGGAGTGGAGGGTCATCTGCGGGAGGAGGTCGGAGTGCCAGGCCTTCTCCGCCTGGGTCATCACGCATTCCGTGCGCCCGGACGTGATGGCGTCCACGAAGTCGGCAGCCATGCCGCCCTTGTAGTGCGGGAGCTTGACCGACATCTTGCCGGGCTTCAGGCTCGTCTTGGCGATGTCGGGGATGGACGTCTTGAAGCCGCGCTCCTCGGCCTGCGCCCAGCCCTTCGTGCCGACGAACTTGATGCCGTGCACAAGGCCGTACTTGTTCGTGTCGTTGTCGACGAAGACCACGCGCGGGCCCTTCTCATAGACCAGCTCCGCGTTCCAGGCCACCACGGTGTCCGTCATGCTCGAGCCGGGATACGGGAACGTGCCGAAGGCGTTCACCTCCACGGGGAGCGAATCCTCGCGGCGGAGACAGAACTGCGAGAGGTCGAGGTAATGGCAGCCCCAGCACTGCGCCATGCCGTTCGGCGAGTATTGGCTCATTAGTTCAGTGGGCCAGATGCTGAGCTTCTTCTCGTTGAACGGCGTCACCTCGCAGGGACCGCACCAGCGGTTCCAGTCCATCGTCTTCGGCACGGGCTGCGCCGGCATGTGGTCCCAGTGCCTGTTGCCGACCGTCGCGCAGATGACCTCCTTGATCTCGCCGAGTTCGCCGTTCAGCGCGAGCTCGCCGGCCCACATGAAGTTCAACATCCCGCGGCGCTGGAAATCGACCTGGAACACCTGTCCGCGCTTCTGCGCGGCCTTGACGGCGTCCACGATGAGGCGTCCCTCCTCGGCGGACGGCGCGAACGGCTTCTCCATGAACACGTGCTTGCCGCTGCGGAGGGCGAGCGCCGTGATATATGGATGCCAGTGGAGGTTGGCGATCACGGCCACGGCGTCGACGTCCGCCGCCGTGCAGACCTCGCGGAAGTCGCCCGTCGTGCGCACGCCGTGGTTCTTGCCATAGGTGCTGGAGACGTACTTGGCCGCCCAGTCGCCACGCACGCGCCGCAGGTTGCAGTCCGCCATCGCCACGAGGCGCACGTTCGGCAGGCCCACGAGCGACGGCACCACGGTGCGCGCCCGCGCGCCGAGTCCGATGACGCCCAACGTGATCTTGTTCGACGGCGCGTCCTTGCCAAGAACCGTCGCCGGCACGATGACCGGCGCCGCGCCGGCGGCGAGCATGCCACCGATAAAACCTCTCCTGCCCGTCACGGCACACGCAACAGATTCACTTTGCTTTCTATCCATTTCTATTTTCTCCTTTTCTCAACGAATTATTCGCCCAGTTCCAGCACGAGGCGCACGCCCACGTTGAAGACGCGCTGCCACGGGAAGTACGTGTTCCGGCGGTCGAAGGTGGCCATCCGGGGCAGCACGTTGAACGCGCCGCCGCGGGCGACGGCCTCACCCGACGGCCCGATGCACCACTCCTCCACGTTGCCGATCATGTCGAAGAGCCCCGCCGCGTTCGCGCCGTAGCGGTGCTTCACCGCGGAGCCGAGCGTCATCTCGCCGTCGTTCGCCCCCATGAAGCGCAGATGGTAGTTGAACACCTTGTACTGGTTCGGGATATTCTCGACGGACGCGTCCGAGAGGTTCGCGACCTTCGCGAAATCGGCCATGTTCCCGCCCCATGCATAGTCGCCCGACACGCCCGCGCGCGCCGCATGTTCCCATTCCGCCTCCGTCGGCAGGCGCACCTTCACGCCCGTCTGCTCGGAGAGCCAGGCGGCGTATGCCTTGGCCTCGTCGAACGACACGCGGATGACGGGCAGGTCCTGACGTTCGGCGGACGTTCCCGGCGCCGCGTGGTCCTTGCCCACCCAGTCGATGAAGCCGTTCCTGTGCTCCGGCTCGTAGGCGAGCCAGTTCGCAAGCGGTAGCTCGCCCTCGGCCATCCACACGCCTGATGCCGTCCGGCGGAACGCGATCCGTCCGCCCGGCGCGTCCAGTTCCACGCGCAGTTTCGAGGGCTTCACGCTCTGAACCGGTTTCGCCGGCGCGCGCTTCGCCGCCGGTTTCTTCGGCGGCTCGAACGCGATCTTCGGGATGTCCCTCTCCGCGTCGCGATACGTGTAGCGGTCAAGCTCAGGATCGTTCTTCGGATCCCAGAATCCCTGGAAGTTCCGCTCGCCGTACTGGCGGCGTGCATGGGAATAATCCAGCAGCTTCTGCTGTTCCTCGTGCGTGCGACCCGAACCGGCCCAGCCACGGTCGCCGCGCATGCGGAAGTACTCGACCTGATCCGTCCACGTGCCCCAGAACGGCGCGTTGAGGTCGATCCACGTGTAGAGGCGGCGCCATTCCGTGTCCGTCAGCTCCACGCCGTGGTGTCCCGCCTTGAGCATCTGCACGAGCGGACTCGTGTTGGCGTGGTACTCAAGCGGGTTCTGGAGGTAGTAGTCCGATTCCGGCCCCGGACGCCGCACGTAGGGCTGGAGATAGAAGTAGCTCTTCGAGTAGCACCCCACGTGGTCGTCATTGAACCGCTTCATCTGGATCTGCATCGGACGGAAGTCCGCCAGGTTCGGCTTGTCGCCGCGCGTGAAGAGCGGATAGGCGTCCATGGAGAACACGAACACGTCCTGCTTGTCCTTCGGACACTTCGCCACCTCTTCGCACGGGTCCTTGTCGTGGCAGCCCGAGCAGCGCCGCTGGAGGATCGGCTGGATTTCACGCAGGAAGCTCCACGTGCGCGGCTTGTCGCGTCCCTCCGGCGGCTTGATCGTGTCCGGCGCGCGCTGGACGATCTGCAGCGGACGCGCCGTCACGCTGGGATTCTCGTGGCAGCCGATGCAGGAGACGTACTCGCCCGGCATGCCGACGGTCCAGGAGCGCATGAGCTGCACGGCCCGCCCTTCCGCGTCGAGCGGCTGGATCGAGATCGGCGTGTTGACGGGCGCATTGAAAAAGATGCCGCCTTTCTCCGTCACGGGCACCTCGCCGAGGACGTACTTCATGTCCCACGACGACTCCACGCCGACCGCCTGGTGGCTGCCCGTGTGGTTGAAGGCGTAGTGGTAGGCGAAGATGCGGGCGGACTTCACCGTTCCGCGCGGAAGGCCCTTCAGCCCCTCGCCCTGGTAGAGATCACCGCAGTACATCGTGCAGTACGGCACGTTCTCGCGGCGGCGGTCGGGGATGGACGGCGGACGCTTCCGCGCCGCAAGCGCGATCGGCTCGTTGAGACACCAACCCTCGCATTCGGCGAGAAGCGTGATGTTGTCGAAGACGTCCACGAGGTAGATGCCCCAGAGCGCATTCTTGGATGCCTTCATCGCCGCCAGGAAGAACTTGCCCGCGCCGTCCGCCGGGGAACTTCCGAGCGGGAACGGCTGCAGGAAGCGCGGATAGCTGCCATTGTAGAGTCCATCCATGATCTTGTCATCCGGCGGCTTGCCCCAGCCGGGCAGCATCTGGACGCAGCCCTTGGGTCCGGCGTGCGCGCGCGCGGCGTCGAAGAGGACGAGCTTTCCGCTCTTGGGG
>CACWIW010000019.1 GCA_902761035.1 uncultured bacterium
CTGCGGATAGCCGAAACGGCGGGCGTCGCCCTCGAAGTAGTCGAGCGTCTCGCACGTCTTCAGGTCGCCGATCACGGGCACGCCGTCCCATTCGGCGCGGAACCAGTCCATGCGGATCTGGCACGGCTCGTCGCAGTAGTGCGTGCGCACCGTCTGCTCCGATATGCCCACGTCCAGCAGCTCGCTGGCGACGGGATGCGCCCACACGCTCTCGCGGAGCTTCGACATGAACGCGAAGTCCGGCCCGCTCACGACGGGCTTGTCGAGCGACGCGGCCCATTCCTTGTACGCCTTGGTGAGCTTCCCGAACGGCTCGCCGGTCTTGGGGTTCACGGGTCCGTCGCTGACCATGAACTCCGCGTCGAACTTCGCGCGCCCCTCAAGGACGAGCACATGGACGGCGCGTCCGACGGCAAGCGCGGTCGTTTCGCTCGGATCGATCTCGCCGCTCATCTTCTTGTGGTAGAGCCTCGGCGACTTCCTGAAATCGCCGAGAAGGTGGCTCGACAGGAACTTCCCGTCCCTCGCCGCCTGGTGGTATTCGTCTGCGGGCACGTCCGCAAAAAACGGCAGTTTGTGCATTTTCCATTTCCTTTCTTTGTTTCCGGCGGGAGCGGCCTTCGCCCGAAGGCGCACTTCCCCGCACGCTTATACGATTCGCCGCGCATGTTTTTAACGGACATTTTCCGGCAACCTCGCCTTGTTCAGCCGACCTTCCCCTTGTGCGGCGCGAAGCCGCACACCAGAGCCTTCAGCTGGATCGACTGGAGGATGTGCCGGCGGAACTGCATGAGCGTGCAGGACATCCACTTGGCCACCTCCTCCTGCGAGCGCCCCTCGATGAGGTAGTCGAGGGCGAGCCGCTCGTCGGCGTCGAGCATCTCCACGAGATCGGAGAACGCCCATGCGAACAGCATCTTGTCGAGCGAGTGCCGGTCGGGAATCGTCTCCGCGTCGATCATCGACAGGAAGGACGCGGGGGCGTCCTGCCCCTCTTCGGCGTCGGGCGCTACTGCGGCGATGTGCAGATGCGGATGGCAGAACGCCCGCTTCTCGCGCTTGACGTAGCGGACGTAGTCGATCTTCGCCGAAGCGACGCGCTCGTAGAGAAAGGTCTTCAGGCCGGCTCTCTCCGGGTCCCAGTCCTTGAGCGAATCGCGGCAGACCTCGAAGAAGTGCATGACGGCGTCCTCCATGTCCGACCGGCTGATGATTCCGCTCTCCGCGAGGTCGTATGCGACGCGCGTGAGATGCTTGTGCATCAGCCCGTACACCGCCTCCTGGTCCTCGGCGGACGGAACGCCGTCGGGGTCGAGTTCAATGCCGGCGTCCGCGCCATGCCCGCCGTCCCGGCTCTCCCCGCGCGCCCTGTACCGCGCAGGCTTGCGCCTCTTCTCGCCTGGGAGGCCGTAGGCCGTGACGAACTCGCGCAGTTCGTCGCGCATTCCCTGCCGGCGCTCCTCCTTCGTCAGCGGACGGAGGACGCGCTCGCCTAGGAAACGCTCGCCGCCTCCGGTGCGGATGTGCGTGCGCAACGCTATGCAGGTCGTGAGGCGGCTCATGGGCGCACCCCCTTCCCGCCGACGCTTTTCCCGTTTCGGTCCAGTTGAGCGTAGGACCATCCGCTCCGGCGATTGAAGCCCGCCGTGGCTTTGCTTCTTTCTGTCATTCTTTCGGCTCCGTTTCCGCCCCCCGGAGCGACATGCGCCAAAGGGCACATAGAGCCGAAAAACTTGGTGGACATCGCGGACATTTGAATGTCCACCAATCTGACCCCCATTTATTTCTATCCAAACGCCGCCGTAAAAAAACGTTTCCGGCGGCTTATGGGAGCGCCATGAAAGTTGGCGGACATGGATGGACATGGACATTTACGCCATCCCGGCGTCCCCGCTGTCCGCCAGCCCGCGCACGGCCCTCCGTGCGCGCCCGACGTTTTTTTCTTTTCGCGATTGTGCGCAGTTTGGGATTGTGATATAATCACCCCCAGCAAGAAAAAGAGTGAAAGAGAAGAAAAGGAAAAAGCGATGAAAACTATGTCCATAACCGTGAAACGGCGAAGTTTCACGCCAATAACTTCAACTAGCGAATTTGCTGGTACAACCTTGCGGACCGAGTGCGTCCTCTAAACTGAAACAACGTGTCCTTTAATTGATAAAGAATCCCGCCGGTCGATTTTGAACCGGCGGGAAGGACCAGGTGAAACGAGAAATGAAAAAACTTATCTTCAGAATTTCTAAAAGGATTTCAAGGCGATGCGAACCATTAAAGCACCTGAAGGGGGTGTACTTGTACCCTATTGTGACTTGAGCGCAATCTCGGCAGCCGCCATGCACGGCTGCCGGGAGGTGGACGCGGATTCCGGGGAGATCACTTTCGACAGGAACTCGTCCGCCGTCAAGAACGGCATAATCATCTGCTTGGAGAAACCGACAAACGGCTGGTGTACGCACTGCGGACGCCGCCTGGTCAATGCTGCCGGGATCGAAGACGCGCAGTCGTGCCTCAAGTGCGGCACGGTCTTCTCCTGTTCAGACGCTGCGGAACGCTGGGCCATCAGCGAATGGGGCATGGCGAAGTTCGTGGCGAGGGCCATCGCCAACGGCTGGGCGCAGCCGTGCGGCGAGTTCTTCCACCTCGGGGAGCAGTCCGGGCGCGACCTCTACTTCGCCATCAGCCCGTCAAAGACGTTCTTCACGACGCACGAGCGGAACGTGTCGCTCGTCGTAGCCGGCGGGGTCGAGAACGTTCCGAGCGGATGGCCGGGCAATATCGCGATCTTCAGCGAGCTGTTCTACCTGAAGGACGGCGGGGAAATCGGCGTGGCCAAGAACATCCTCGCGAACATCGTCCCGAGCAAGGGGAAGGGGCTGCGTCGCGGAAAGCACAGGATGATCCACGAGCGCCGCGAGTACTGGCTCTCGTTCCTGCTGCACCTCCTCGCCGCGCCATACGACCACAAGGCGTTCTACAAGGGCAAGCTCCGCCGCAGCTACGTGTGCAGGTGGTTCACGGCGAACGTCCCCAACGCGCCGCAGAATCCCAAGACCTACGCCCGCGACCTCGTGTCGTTCCGCTCGTACTTCCCCGACAAGGACCGCTACGACTTCCGCGAACCCATGATCGTCATGCTCCTCCGCCATGTCGCCGACCCCCAGTTCAAGGGCAAGGACCGCGAGAGGATGACGCACGAGCTGACCGACCTCCTCCACTACCTGAAGAGCCGCCAGGACGCGAACAACGGCACCCCGGTGGAGATACCGAAGTACGCATGGCAGTACACGGGCGGCAAGAAGGGTTCACGCGAGCTCGTCGCCGTGTCGGCGGACATGAACCCCATAGACGACATGGAGTTCTGACGCGGACGGGGACGCCCTGAAAAGGGCGCGGGGGACGCCGCCTCCGGCATCCCCCCGCGTCTTGTCGCCCATGTTCCAGACTCGGCTACCGTCTCAGGCCAAGAAGCCGTTCCTGCTCCTCCCAAATCGGCGTGTCGAGTTCCTGGAGCCTCGTCACCGAGACCGCCGCAAGGTCGCCGAGCATGATTGCCTCGACGATCCTCGGCGACAGGAAGGCGAGCCGGAGCATCTTGCCGAGGTATGAGTTGCTGAGGCCGAGGGCGTCGGCGAGGGACTTCTTGTCGTGGTACGTGCCGGACGTAAGGAGGTCGGCCCACTTGTGGCTTTTGCGCAGGGCGCGCACGACCGCAAGCTCCCCGTCGGCGGACGCCTCGGCCTCACCTGCGGGCGGAACGACCACTATCGCTGTGCGCCCGAGGTTCTGCTTGAGGCGGGCGGGGACCGCGATCCTGCCGTCCTCCCCTTCGACTGCAAGGTCGATCTCCACCTTCTCCGGGAAGAGTCGCACCTCGCGGACGAGAAGTTGGAGAAGCCTCTCGCGCTCGGCGGGGACCATCCTGCCCCAGAACCTTTCCATATCCGACGTCTCGGCCTGGTACGCCTCGTCCATGCCTGGGTTCCCGCTGCATACCAAAGCCCTGATGTCGTCGCGGCGGAGCACGCTGCCGAGCTGCGAATAGACGAACTTCTCGATCACGTCGGCGGCGATGTTGCGGATCGGGCAGGCGCGTTCCGCGTTCTTCGCGTCGCGCGTGCAGCGGTAGTAGACGTACCGACGCCTGCCGCCTCCCTTCGAGTAGTTCGAGAACACGGGCGTCATGGAGCCGCCGCAGGTGCCGCAGCGCAGGATGCCCTTCAGCGGGGCGAACATCGTGTGCCGCTTCGCCGTCCCGTCGTCGCACCTGTTGCTGGCAAGAGCCTTCTGCGCCGAGTCGAACTGGGCGTCGTCGATGATCGCCTCGTGGCGTCCGTCGAACAGCTCGCCCGTCCGCTTGACGCACAGCTTGCCGGTATATACCCTGTTCTTGAGTATGGCGAGCACCATGCGCGGGCGCCACGGCTGGCCGTCGGCGCGCCTGTTCGACGACTCGTTCAGCTCCTTCGCCACCTGCAGCGAAGACCCCGTGGCGGTGTAGCGGCGGAATATCCACCGCACGACCTCCGCCGCGCCCGGCTCCACCTTGAGCTGCTTGTCCTCAAGGACGTAGCCGTACGGCGTCGGACCGCCCGTCCACATCCCGCGCTTCCGCGAGGCGTAGATCTTGTCGCGGATTCGGTCGGCGGTCATCTCCCTCTCGAACTGCGCGAAGGACATGAGGATGTTGAGCATCATGCGTCCCGCCGCGTTGGACGTGTCGATCTGCTGCGTGACCGAGACGAACGACACCCCGTTCCGCTCAAAGAGCTTCGAGAGGTCGGTGAAGTCGCACAGCGAGCGCGACAGGCGGTCGATCTTGTACACGACCACGATGTCGATCTTCCCGGCCTCGATGTCCCTGAGCATCTCCGTGAGCGCGGGGCGGTTCATCGTGCCGCCCGAGTAGCCGCCGTCTTCGTACTTCCTGTCTACGAGCCTCCAGCCCATCCCGACCTGGCTCTTGACGTATGACGCGCAGGCGTCGTACTGCGCGTCGAGCGAGTTGAACTCCGCGTCCAGCCGCTCGTCCGTCGACTTGCGCGTGTAGACCGCGCAACGCTTCTCCTCCGCCTGCCTCACCCCGCACCTCCGGCTCTGGCCGGGCGCGCCGAATCCGGGCGCAGCCTCTCCATCACGCTTGCAAGAAGCGCGACGAGGCCTTCAATCGTTTCCCTGTCCATTTTCAGCATGGTGTCCTCCTTCTACTTGATTCCGAAAAACAGTCTCCCGTTCCAGTGGGTTCCCGTGATCGCCTTCGCTATCGCGGAAAGCGAATTGAACATCTGTCCGCCGTACTCGAAGCGGCCGTCATTCCTGACGACCGCCTCGTGCCTCACGCCCTTCCATACGCGCACCAGACGCGCCCGCGCACCGGAGCCGGGCGCGGACGAGCGCAGGCGCGGGCCGTCGCCGCCGTCGTCCGCCTCCAGCCACGACCTTGCGTCCTCGGCGAGGGGGCGTCCGTAGTGCCGCTCCTGAAGCCTGTAGGCTACAATGGAGCGGAGAATCCCGCTCGCCGCGCACTCCGCAGCGTCGGACAGCAATGCGGGGTACTTCTTCTTGAGAGCCCTCGCGTCAAGCTCTTCGAGGCCCTCGATTTCATCGGCCAGGGTCTTTGGCAGTGTTTTCATCTTCTATTGCCTCCATTACGGTTTCCGGGCACATGATGCCGTAGCATGTTGCATACAGTCAAGCGGGAATAGACATCTATTTTCGCCGCCCCGGATGCGCCCTTTTCCTTTCTTTCCAGACGCTTATACGACGCGGCACGGCATGGATTAACGGACTTTTTCATAAAACGCCTTGCGGGGGCGCTCGGCGTCCAATGCGCTGCCGGTTCAAGGCGCGTTCGGAGTTTTATCATTGGGCAACAGGAAAGTGTGCAACTAGGCGGTTTGTTCTCCATGCTGAACACGACAACCCGCGCATAAAATCGCGCCGGAAACGAGCGCGACACGCATTTCACCCCTGTAAACATTGGGCGAAGCGTAGAATGAACCTATGACAATCCGCGCAGAGAAAGTCACGGCGTTTTTGCCCGGCGAGGGGCGAAAACGCCGCCTGAAAAGACCCGAAGAGAGAAAATCGCCAGGGAAGAAAAACGAAAAATCCCCAAATTACTGGGGATTTCTTGCCTTCCGCCTATACGCGAAATGAACCATTCTCCGTTTCATCGGATTTCAAATTGGTCGGGGCGAGAGGATTTGAACCTCCGACATTCTGCTCCCAAAGCATATTGTTTAACACGATAAATCCCAATGTTTTCAATATGTTTCAAGTCTAAACAATTCGCCGTCCCCCATTTTGTCCCCCACTTTGGGCTTGCAATCCAGCCCGAAGTGTAATATACTGTCTCGCGTTGTCGCTTTGTGTAATGTGTCCATGACGGGCAGTATACCAAATCAGGATAACCGCCGCAAGGGGCGCGACAAACCCGAACGGCAGAACCATTGTGAAAAGGTGGTGCGAAGATGGGATTGAAGATTGTGAAGAACGCGGACGGGACGTTCCGCCCGACATGGTACGGGCGCATATCCGTCAAAGGTCGGAAACGGGAGACGAACCTCAACGTGCCGATTGATGGCAACATACCCGTTGACGAATCGGGCAAGGTCAGGTTGACCGGACAGGGCGATGCCGCCTTTGAACGGTCACGCAAGGCGGCGCAAAAGGCATTTGCCGCATGGCGCAGGGAATCGCAGAAAGACCCCGCCGAACTCCAACGCAAGGCGCACAAGGCGCGGACGGGCGAGGATTTGGAAGGCTTGCCGCTTTCCAAACTGTTTGCGAACTGGCAGATTGTGTCACTAGGAAAAACCCCAACACCGGGATGGAGTGCAATGGTTAAGGGATGGTTTGATGATTTCACTACATTCGCCCAAAGCGAAGCACGAAAGCACCATAAAAAATGCGAAACCGTGAACGATGTCACGCCCGAAATCGCAAGTGCCTGGTTCAATGAAATCAAGGCAAAGTTCGCTTGGGAAACGACGCTGAAAATGAAACATCTTATCAGCCGCACGTTCACGCGGTTGCAGGGGCTGGGCTTGTCCCGCATAAATCCATTCAGCGAAATGAACTTGCGCGGCGGGGGTACAGGAGAGAACAGGAAGGTTTCACGCAAGGCGTTGACCGAAGCCGAAACCGAAAGGGTGCTAGACTACGCCCGCGATACCGACATATACCCGCTCGTTGTCACCGCCGTTTGCACGGGAATGAGATTGGGCGACATTTGCAATCTGAAATGGAGCGACGTTGATTTGAATGTCGGGGTGATCGACTGCATCACCGCAAAGACAGGCGTCCGTGTCACCATCCCGATTTTCGGGCGGTTGTCCGATGTGCTGACCGAATACGCGCCCCTTCCCGGCGATGGCACGCCCCCTTCCCCTTATGTGTTCCCTGCGGCGCAATCGCAGTATGCCCGGAACAAGCACCGAATCATCCAGGCGGTGAAGCCCATATTCGCCCGTGCGGTATTCGGGGACAAAGAACAGCCCGCAACCGATGTGAACGAGAACGGCGAGACGCAACGCGAACTTGCCGAAGTGATTGACGGCGCGGGGTTCACCGAATACAAGCGCAACCGTCTGATGGACGTTTACGCCCGATTCAAGGCGGGCGAACGCCCCGTTGACATTGCCGCTGCGTTGGACGTTGCCCGTTCGCAAGTGTCGATGGACTTGCGGGACATCGAGAAACTGACGGGGCAGACCCTGCGCCCAATGGCGGCGAAATCGGCGCAACGGAAAAACCGTCTCGACCTGATAGAGCAGACCCGACAGGCGCGGGGCATCGGGAAGCGGTCTGCAAGCATTTACGGGTGGCATTCATTCAGGCACACATTCGTTGTGTTAGCACTACAAGCGGGCGTGTCAGTCGAAAATGTAAGGAAGATTGTCGGACACGGTGAAGCGGAAACCACTTTGCAAAACTACTTCAACCCCGAAAAAAAACACGCCATCGAACAGATGCGCGAACGCATGGCGGGAACAGTTTTGGACGGTGGACGGGCAAGCCATAAACGGCAGATTTCCGCCCGAACGGGTGTACCCGCGTTGCAGATGCCAAGAGGGAAGAAAGAACGTCTTGCCGAAGTTGAACAACTGTTCACGGACGGCGAGATTGACGCGGACGAACGCAAGGAACAACGCGCCCGCATTCTGAATGAGATTTGATATACTATCGGGGTTGCGAGTGAAAAGCGCACAGACAAACAAAACCAATTTGCCCTTGCCCGTGGGTGCGGATTCAATCCCCGCCACTTTTCAACCACGGGCAGGGCTTTTCGTTTGAAAGGATTGAAACATGGTTCGCTACAACGTGGAGAACGCAACAGATGCGTTCGCCGGGCTTGCCGAAAGCCTTGATGCCGTTTCCCGCTTGCCGCTTTCTTGTGGCACATGGGAAAGCAACACGGACATGAAGCGCGACATTGCAAACATCATCGACCTATGCCCGGATGCGGACAGAATACGCGCCCCGTATGAACGTGCAATAGAGATTGCGAACACCGCCCGTGACGAAGGGACGGCAACGGCGTTGCGCAAACTGCTTGCGGATTTGCTGACCGCGCACGAAAAACTAACGAGGGGCGAAAAGACGGAAAGCGAATACAAGGCGCAACTGGCAGACGTTGCCGCGTCTGTTCGTGGACTGCTTGCCGACATTGCAGAGGACGGCACGAAAAGAACGGACACCGCGCAACCGCCCGAAAAAGTGACGGTTGAACTTGCGCCGAAGCAAGCCGCCTTGTTGGAAAAAGCCGCTGACCATTCGGCCGCCGAACGTGCCGCCGACAAAGCAGGGAAAACGCAAGAAGCCGTTGAACGTGTCGAAGCAAAAGTAGAAGAAGCGCAAGAAACCGCCGAACGCGCCGCCGACAATTCACAAGCCACCGTTGGCGAAATGTGCGAATGGCGAGGATTCATAAAACAGTTGATTGCCGGATATGACGGGGAAGGTCTTACGCCGTCACCGCTTACGGCAAACAAGCAACAAGCCATATATGAAATGTGGGACGGATACACAACGGACTGCAAATGCAAACACACGCGCCCAACATACGAAGGTTGCCTTGACGAACACGCAGGAGACAACATCTACAAGGGGCATACGTTGATTGAACTTGTCCAGAACGCACAGGGTTTGGAAAGGGTTGTACACAACGTCAAAGAGCAAGCCCGCCGAAAATGAAAACGCAATCTCGCCGCAATGGTGCAATGTCCATGTAGTCATTTCATCAATCTGTAAAACACCGTAAACGCCGCCCCTATTGAACGGGACGGCGTTTTGTTTTCCCCGTGCAAAATCCGTTGCGCTGAGTTTGCGTTTTCGCTGAAAACGTGTGAAATCATATTGGGCGTTTTCAAGCCACGATTGCGCCCGTGATTCGTCGCGTGACGGAACGCCGCAACGGTTTGAAAACCGCCCGCCGTGGCGAGACACGGCACAAGGAACATCGCCATGAGCGAAAAAGACAGGATGATAAAGTTGTTTGCGGCAAATCCCAAGACACTTGCCCGGATTGACGCGATACTGGACGGGAGCGACACCACGCCAACGCCCGTTGACGTGGATTGCAGAACCATAACGTTCACCGAAGCAGCACGGCGCATGGGCGTTTCCCGCCCGACCATCTACCGGCTTGCAAAGGCGGGACGGCTTGAAATCGTGCCGCTGAACGGCGTGAACAGAATCCGGCTGCAATCGGTTGTCGATTGCGTCAGCAAGGGAGCGAAATGATGAATCGGCGGCGTTGCTTTTTCTGTCGGCACGTCCAGGGCAAGCGCACGGGCGAGAACTTCGCCTTTGTGTGCGAACGGCAGGGGTACGCCGTAGATCCCGAAGCGGATGCTTGCGGGGACTTCTCGCCCGAAGGAAAGAAGCCCAAAAAGGGAACGCCCCCGGCGGCAAGGCGGGGGGCGAACGTTGGCAAGGCAAAGTATAACATAAAATCCCAAATCGTGCGGAAGATGTGTAGAGGGTTGGAACAATGGCAATTCTACCCGCAGAACGAGCGCGAAGAGATTGCGCTTTTGGAACTGTTCAACCGTATCGGGGACTTGGCAACCGCCTACGCCCGAAAGGTTGCGCGTAGGGCAATCAATCGAATCGGGAAGGACTGACAAGCCATGAAAGACAACTTTGAAGCCGCAATCGCGGCAGACGATGCCGAAGCAACAATCGCCGCCCGCGAATCAAGCGGGGTGTGCGTGGATGCCGCCGACTGGCTCAACGCCGAGGACGAACCCGACAATCCGCTTGTCGAAGGGTTCATCGAGTGCGGCGAGGTGGTGGCGATGGTGGGACAGGCAAAGGCGGGTAAAAGCCTGCTTGCCCTGCAACTTGCCGTCTGCGTTGCGGCGGGCGTTCCGTTTCTTGGCAAGCCCTGCAAACGTCAGCGGGCGTATATCGCAAATCTTGAAGTGTCCGCGAAACAGTACAAGAAGCGGTTGCGGCGCGTTTGCCGATTGCTTGACCTGAACCCCGAAGAACTGCGCGGGTGGCTTTTCATCGACAACATGAAGGGAGAAACCGCGTCATGGGAAACCGCCCTTGCCATGTGCCAACGGCACGGGTGCGCCGTGGCGTTGATAGACCCGTTTTATCAGGTCGCCCGAATCGTGGAGACAGACGAGCAACAATGCCTTGACGCGGTGGAGGAAATGAAAGCCTTTGCCCGCGCAGGAATCACGTTGTGCGTGGTGTTCCATTCGCCAAAGGGCTTTTCGGGAGACCGCCAGTTGATCGACATGATTTCGGGTTCGTCAATCCTTGCGCGTTTCCCCGAATCCGTGATAGGGCTTTTGAACCATGCCACGGAAAAGACCGCCCGCGTAGTCGATGCCGTGTTGCGGAACTACCCGCCGCCTGAACCGTTCGCCGTGTCGCTTGCGGAAGGTGCGCTTGCGCTTGCGCCCTACTTTGCGCCCGAAGTGGCAACCGCCCGAAACGCATGGAGACGGAGCGCACACCCCGAAGGGCAACCCGACCTTGACATTCTTCCGTATGTCGAAGCCGAACTTGCCGAACGGCGCGAAGCCGCAAAGCGCGGCGGTGTCGAGTTTCGCGGAATGTGCCTTAAATCGCTTGGCGAGTATGTCCGCAAGAGGATTGCCGAGGACGACAAGACCGCCCCCGGACGCGACACAACCGCGAACCTTATCAAAGGCTTGCCGCCCGACAGGATAGCCATTACCCGAAAGACGGCGGACGGCATTTTGGTTGGAACCGTGGAGGATATGCAATGGTACTTCCGGCGATAACCCGCGCCCCCGTTTCCTACCGTTTACCAGTAAACGGCAGTAAACCCGTAAACCCCCGTTTACCGACCGCCCTTATTTATAGGGCGGTAAACGGGAAACCAGTAAACGGGTACAGGGCAGTTTCAAGGGGGCGTTTCCCGACCGCAAGCAAGGCAACATTCGGAAGGATGCGCCGATGATTGCACGGGCGAAGTTTCAGGCCGCCCTTGACGTGTTCGCCACACCGGGCAACCGATGGGGCGGCACGTCTGCCTTGACTTATTGGGCGGCAGTTTGCGGCATGGATGCCGAAGCGGTGATTGACGCGGCGCACAGGGCGGGTGTCCGTTCCCGTGATAGCGACCTAAGGCGCGGCATGGTGTCGGCAATGGCGAAAGTGACGGCGAACGCGGCACGATTCGCGGGCGGCAATTCCGTTCGGTGCTTTCGCCGCCACACACCCAAACCGCCACAACCTACCGACCGTGTGCGCCGACTGATCGAAGCGGGGCGGGACGTGTCAACGATGGAAGCATTGCGCGAACTGTCCCCCGTGCCGATTCCACGCGCCACGGATGCCCACGCATACCTTCGGCAGACGAAATCGGCGTTGGTGCGCCTATTCGCGGATGGGGACATAGTGAACATCCGCACGGACAAGGCGGACAGGACACCCGCCACGCCGGGGGCGAACTTGTGCCCGCTTGCCGACTGGATGCGGCAGACTGGCGGACATGGCGAGATTGTGCGCCCAAACCCTTTCACGGGCAAGCAGGGCAACACCGCAGACGGCAAGCCGTCATTCGGCGCGAAGAACTGCATTGCCGCATACAGGCACATGATTTTCGAGTTTGACGAATTGCCGCTTGCCGACCAATGCCGTTTTTGGGCGGGGTTCATCAGGTGCGGGAAACTGCCCCTTGTGACCTTGACCTATTCGGGCGGAAAGAGTTTGCACGGCGTTGTCCGTGTGAACGCGCCCGATGCCGAAACGTGGGCGAGATGCCGGGCGCAAATCATCGAGCGGTATGCCGCCGATCCCGACAGGGCGTATCGGCTTGACGTTCAGGCATTGAACCCGCTGACGGGTTGCCGTCTCGCGGGCGTTGTGCGCAAGGACACGGGCAAGGTTCAGGAACTGCTATATGCTTGCGAACGGCGGATTGATGCCGCCGAGCGAGGGACACCGCCCCCGACACAACACCCGCCCGAATCAGACACCCGCCCCACGGAACGGAGTATGCCGATAGATCGTCTGCTTTCGCTTTATTCTGCGGCGTTCGACTTTGCCCCCGTGCCGCCGAAAGAGCCGGACGGCAACGCGCCGTTTGACGAACTGCTTGCCTTTGAGGAAATATCCGAAAGCATGGCGTGAAGCCGTCCAACGGGAAACCGCAAACCGCTTTACACCATGAATAGGGCTAGAACGCGCAAAAACGCCCCTTCTAGCCATTCGCGCCAAACATCTACAAGCGGACGGCAAAACGGCGGGGACGGCACAGGCGGCGCGTAGTGCGCCGAACGGGACGCGCGCGCGCGTTTGTGTGGCTTTGGACGATACCCACCTTGCCCGTTTTCCCCGCCTTTTTGCGTCACGTTGTAAAGAACCGCCCGAATGAAGCGGCAACCTTCGCGCACGCGCACACGCGCGAAGGGACAGACGCAAAAACCATGCTGCAAATTTTTGGGGCATACCACCCTTTCAGGAATTGGGGGCGGGGTCATGGCAAAGTTTTTTCGGCGCGTCTCTCTTTGGCAGGGGTATCTAATGGGAACCCGCAGGGCGGAAGGGCGGGGGTATGGCAACATTTTTTTCGGGCTTTTCGGTTGCGCGTGTCCGTCTGATTCTCCCTGCCGCCCTGCTTCCTGCCGCCCTGCTTCCTGCCGCCCTGCTTCCTGCCGCCCTGCTTCCTGCCGCCCTGCTTCCTGCCGCCCTGCTTCCGACCTTCGCGCCGTCCCTCGACCGTCCCTTGCCTACCCCCTGCGCCCGACTGCTCGACCCTCCCCGCCCTGCGCCCGGTTGCGTTGCCCGTCTCGACCTTCCCACCCTGCGCCCGTCCCGCTCAACCTTCCCGTTCGACCACGGGCAGGGGCAGGGCAACCCGCTCGACCCTGCGCACCATTCCCAATAAATCCCGTCCCCCACTTTGTCCCCCACCTTGTCCCCCACCTTCACGGGGTAAAATGGTGTAAAAGTTTGTAAACACTAATAATTAGCGATACGCACGAAACCCTTGCAAATATTGGGTGAAATCGACTTAAAAAGTGGTCGGGGCGAGAGGATTTGAACCTCCGACATTCTGCTCCCAAAGCAGACGCACTACCAGGCTGTGCAACGCCCCGAAAAAACTAGAACGACTTTCTCGACGCCTCGTATTCCTCGATACGCGAGGATATGAGACCCGATACGTCGTTTCGCGCCGCGTTTACTCCCGCTTTCACGGCATAGTAGATCGCCTTATGCGACGAACTGCCGTGCGTGATGATCACCGCACCCGGCACCCCGAGGAGCGGCGCGCCCCCGTAGATGTCCGGATCCAGCTGGGCCTTCAGGCTCTTGAACGCCCCCTTCAACAAGACTGCGCCCAACACGCGGAAGATGCCGCGGAAGCACTCCCGCTTGAGGAAGTAGCTGACGGCATGCGCCAGCGACTCGCTCGTCTTCAGCACGACGTTCCCCACAAAACCGTCGCACACAACCACGTCCGTCTGCCCCTGGAAGATGTCGTGCCCTTCCACGTTGCCGCGGAAGTCGATGCCCTGCACCTCCTTGAGAAGGCGGAACGTCTCCTTCGTCATCTCGTTGCCCTTGCAGTCCTCCGTGCCAATCGACAGGAGGCCGACAAGCGGCTTCGTGCGCTTCAGGACGCCCTGCGAGTAGACACTGCCCATGATCGCGAACTGCACGAGCCAGTCGGCATGGCAGTCCATGTTCGCCCCGGCGTCGAGCAGCAGCAGCGGACGGCGCGGGATGCGCGTGGGCAGGACCGTGGCGATCGCGGGACGCTGCACGCCCTTGATGCGACCGAGGTTGAGGATGGCGCTCGTTGCCACCGCGCCGGAATTGCCGGCCGAGACGAACGCATCCGCCCGGCCCTCCTTCACGAGGCGCATCGCGACGTTGATCGAGCAGTCCTTCTTTTTGCGCACCGCAGTGACGGGACTTTCGTCCATCTCCGCCACGTCGGGCGCATGGATGACCTCCAGCGTACCCTTCTTCGTGGCCGTAGCGACTTCCTTGGGGTACTTCGCCAGCTCCGCGTCGATTTGCTCCTTGACGCCGACGAGGAAGACCTTGACGTCCTCCAGGCCGGCAGCAGCCTCAACACCGCCCCGGACGATTTCGCCCGGCGCGTTGTCTCCGCCCATTGCATCAAGGGCAATGCGAGTCATAACACCTTACTTTGCGGTGACTGAAAGAACCTTGCGGCCCTTGTACATGCCGCAGTTCGGGCAGACGCGGTGCGTCTGCTTCATGCCGCCGCACGACGGACACGTCTGGACGGAGGCGAGGATCGCCTTCTCCAGCTGGCCAACGCGCTGGCGCTTGCGCATTTTCGACTTCTTGTGCTTAGGTGATGCCATGTTGCACTACTCTCTTTCTTTCTTTGCTCAATTTTCTGCTCCCGGCAGAAGCACGTCCAACGCGCCCCAACGGCCGTCACGCTCCTCATGCACGCACGCGCAGGGTCCCTCATTGAGGTTTTTCCCGCACGTCGGGCACACGCCGCGACAGTCCGCCCGACACACCGGGTATGTCGGTAGGGCGAGTATTATACTTTGTCTGAGTTCATCCGTCAAATCAACAATTTCAGTTTTTTCATCTGTCTCGAAACTCGCGAGGAAGTCGGGAACGGTCACGGTGAAGTCGAAATCGGACCCGCAACGCGAGCAAACGCCCTCAAAATCTTGCTCCAACACGCCGCGCGCAAGCAACTCACGCCCCGCCAGCTGCACCGAGAGGCGGTAACGTATGCCCGCGAAAGGACGCAGGAATTCATCGTGCAGGTCGAGCACGGCGTCGTCCAGCACGCCCTCGACCTCCTCGCCGTCCCGGTCGAGCCGGGCGACGTCGATGACCAGCGTCTTCTCCATTCGCTTACCTCTTGGACTCCTCCAGCCGACGCTGAACGGCTGGCGTGACGAACGGCGAGGTGTCGCCGCCGTAGCGCGCAATCTCCCGCACGGTCGATGCCGTCACGTACGCCAGGTTTTCGCTCGGCATCATGAAGAGCGTCTCGATCTCCGGTGCCATGCGCCGGTTCGTGAGCGCCATTTGGAACTCATACTCGAAATCGGAATACACGCGCACGCCACGAATCACCACGCGCGCGCCGATCTTGCGGCAGAAATCAACGAGCAGTGTGTCGAGGATGTCCACCTCCACATTTGACAGCCCTGCCTTCTCCACGTCCTCGCGGATCATGTCGATGCGGTGCTGCGCGTCGAACAGCGCACCCGTCTTCACGCTCGTCGCGGCCACCGCCACGACGAGACGATCATACAGGCTCGCCGCGCGCGTGATCAAGTCGAAATGACCGCGCGTCATCGGGTCGAACGTGCCCGGATAGACTGCTACCTTCTCTGCCATGGCGGATAGTATATCATATTTTTGAGCTTAGAGCTTGGAGCTTAGAGCTTGGAGCTTGGAGCTTGGAGCTTGGAGCGGACAAGAGCAGGCCTAGCGCGTGGGTGACAGCCTGTGCGCGCACGGATGCGCGGTCGCCGCCGAAAATCATCTTCTCGGTGTGTACGCCGTCTTTCGTCGCAAGCCCGAACCACACGAGGCCGACGGGCTTCTCGGCGCTTCCGCCGTCCGGTCCCGCGATGCCCGTGAGCGACACGGCGAGGTCAGCTTTCAGTAGGTTGCGTGCGCCTGCCGCCATCCGTTCGGCACACTCGGACGAAACGGCGCCGTGCGTATCGAGGATCACCTGCGGCACGCCGAGGACATCCCGCTTCACTTCGTTCGCGTAGCTGATCACGCCACCCAGGAACACCGCGCTCGACCCCGGTACGGCCGTAATCGCGCCGCCCACACAGCCGCCCGTGCAGCTCTCCGCCGTCGCGCACGTCAATCCCCGTTCCTTCAGCTTCGCCACAAGGCGTTCCGCCGGAGACGCCGCGTCCGCCTGTTGTTGCAAGTCAAAGCATTTGTTCATACGTTCATTTCCTCCTGTAGACGGCCAGTCGCGTCTGGCCGTAGGTCCGGTCGCGGCAGAGATCCCACAAAGGAGACTCATCTGGAGTCTGGCGAGATGTGAGTTCAGCCACGAAGAGTCCGCCGGTGCGGACCACGTTCCGCGCGGCGAGCGTGGCGAGGACCGCCGCATACCCCTTCTGGACGCCCAACTCATACGGCGGATCGGCGAACGCCACGTCGAACGGCGCGCCCGCGAAGGTCTCCAGCCACGCAAACGCATCCGCGCGCACGAGCTGACACCGCGCATCGGCGCCGAGAGCGGAAACATTCGCGCGCAAGATCGCGAGGTGGCGCGGCGCAAGCTCCACGAACGTGCAGTCCGCCGCACCGCGCGATAGCGCCTCAAGGCCCACGCCACCCGCGCCCGCAAAGAGGTCGAGAAAACGCGCACCCGGCGTCTCATGCATCAGCATCGAGAAGAGCGCCTCACGCACGCGGTCCTGCGTAGGACGCACCGCGTCGCCCGTCGGCACCTTGAGGGCGCGTCCCCGCCATTCGCCGCCAGCGATCCTCATGCGAACACCTCCTCGGCCGTGCGCACCGCTCCCATGGCGTCTCGGCTGTAGTAGTCGGCGTGGATCTCGGCGGCGTATTCCGCCGTGAGGACGGCGCCGCCCACCATCACCTTGCATTCCGGCAGCTCGGCGTGGAGGAGCTTGATCGTCTCCTCCATGAAGCACACGGTGGTGGTCATCAGCGCGGAGAGTCCCACAAGGCGACACTTCTCGCGCCGAGCGGTCTCGAGTACAACCTCCGGCGACACGTCACGCCCGAGGTCGATCACCTTGAAGCCGTAGTTCTCGAGAAGCGCGCGCACGATGTTCTTGCCGATGTCGTGGATGTCGCCCTTCACGGTGGCGATCACGATCGGCCCCTTCATCTTCGTGGGCGCGCTGCCGGATTTCGCGAGCGCGTCGCGGATTACGTCGAACGCCGCACCGGCGGCGTCCGCCGCCATGAGGAGCTGCGGCAAAAACACGGTCTTCGCCTCAAAACCGCTTCCGACGGCCTCCAGCGCCGGCACGATTGCGCCGTCGATTACCTCGACCGGCGCGCGTCCTGCGGCGAGCTCTGCGCGCGCCGCTTCGGCGGCATCCGCCTTCAACCCACGCCGAATGGCCGCGGCAAGAGGGCTGGCAGTATCTGATGAAGCGGCGAGAGCGCCGCTTCCCCGAGGGGAGCCTAAAGCGGCGAGAGCGCCGCTTCCCCGAGACACGTTCGGGGAAGCGACACTCCTGTCGCCTCCCGTAGGCAACTCCTCCGCGTGCGCGATCCACCCCTCGCACGAACGGTCGTGCCCCATGAGCGCGCGGTACGCGCGCCATGCGGCCATCATTTCCGCCGAGAGCGGATTGATGATCGCGGCCGAAAGCCCCGCGCCCATCGCGAGCGTGTAGAACGCGGCGTTGAGGTGCGGACGCCCCGGCAAGCCGAAAGAAATGTTGGAGACGCCGAGTACCGTGCGGCAACCCAACTCCGCGTGCACGCGGCGGAGCGTCTCCAGCACCACGGACGCGCTCGTCGCGTCCGCGCTCACCGCAAGACAGAGCGCGTCAAAGACGAAGTCGTTCGGACCGAGTCCGTATTCCGCGCCACGCGCGAGGATCTTGCGCGCGATCGCGAGGCGTCCCTCCGCCGTGGGCGGAATGCCGTGCTCGTCGAGGGCGAGCGCCACCACCACGCCCCCATACTTCGCGACAAGCGGCAACACGGCGGCAAGCGATTCATCCTTGCCGTTCACGGAGTTGACGAGCGCCTTGCCGTTGTAGTGGCGGAGCGCGCGTTCAAGGGCGACGGGGTCGGACGTGTCGATCTGGAGCGGCAAGTCCACCACGCCCTGCACGGCCAGCACGGTGCGGTCGAGCACGGACGCCTCGTCAAGGCCCGGCACGCCCGTATTGACGTCGAGCACCGCCGCACCGGCTTCAACCTGTGCCACGGCTTCGCGCAGCACGTAGGCGGTGTCGCCTTCCGCAAGCGCGGTTTTCAGACGTTTCTTACCAGTTGGGTTGATGCGCTCGCCGATGATGATCGTGTCGTCGAGGGGAATCGCCAGCGCGTGCGTGCCGGAAGAGATGATGCAAGACCGCGCGCGACCGCCTCGGCGAGGCGGCCCTACCAGGCGGGAAAGGCGAGAAGCAACGGCGGCGATGTGCGCGGGGGTGGTGCCGCAGCAGCCGCCCACGATACGCGCGCCGGCCGCGATGAGGTCCGCTACGTCGGCGGCGAATTCCTCCGGCCCGACCGTGAACACGGTCTGCCCGTCCACGACCTTCGGCATGCCGGCGTTGGGCTTGACCGCAATGGGACACGACACGATGCGCGCGAGGCGTTCCACGTAGGGGCGCATCTTATCAGGGCCCAACCCGCAGTTGAAGCCAAGCGCGTCTACGCGCAACCCCTCCAGGAGTGCGGCCACGCATTCCACGTCGCCGCCCGTAAGGAGCTTGCCGTCCTCGCCGAGCGCGACAGTGGCGATGACGGGCAGGTTGCTGTTTTCCTTCGCGGCGAGGACGGCCGCCTTGAGTTCGTAGGTATCACCCATCGTCTCGATTACCACGAGATCGGCACCCGCCGCCGCACCGAGACGTACCTGTTCGGCGAAGGCGTCGTAGGCGGCATCGAACTCGAAATCGCCGGCGGGCTTGAGTAAACGGCCAGTGGGGCCAACGTCGAGAGCAACTAGGGGTGCGCTTCCCGCCTCGCGGGCGATCTGCACGCCGGCGGCGATGACGTCCGCAAGCGGCGCGTCGCCGTGGTACTTCGCGGCGTTCGCGCCGAAGGTGTTGGCGTAGATCACGTCCGCGCCCGCCGCGAGGTAGGCGGCATGGACGGCGCGGATGTCGTCGGGACGCGACAGGTTCCACAGCTCGGGGATCTCGCCGGCGGCGAGTCCCCGGGCCTGGAGCTGCGTCCCCATGCCTCCGTCGAGGAACAGGGGACGCCCAGTTGGCAGTTGAAGCGCCATAGCTCCCGCCGACGCGCGGTTAGCCGCGCAGGATCTTCTCGGGACTGAACCCGTAACGGGCCAGCTCGTCAGTGAGGTTGTACTTGCCGCGCGCGAAGGGCTTCATCAGCGCCCGCGCCTTGTCGCAGCACGTATCCTCCTTCTGCGCACTCCACTTGATCGTGGCGCCGTCCTTCTTGCCGCGGCCGAGCTCCATGCACATCTGCCCGAGACAGCACGCCGTCGACGAGCGCTGCGCCGCCTCGGCGTTCGTGGCGGTCATCGTGGGGTCGCCGGCGCGGATCGCCTCCAGCCAGTTCTTCCAGTGGTCCTTCGAGGTCTTGAGCGGCTTCGACGGGTTCACCATCGGCTCGAGGAGCGAGACCTTGGAGGCCATCAGCGGCTTCATCTTGCCGCCCGTGGACGAGGAGGGATCGCTCGGCGTGACCGCCTTGCCGCGCATGCAGTAGAGCCAGTCGCCGTTCTTGCCGATGAACTTGATGCCCATCGGGTACTTGTTGCACACGTGGACGTCCGTCTTGCCGCCGTTGTAGGAGTAGTGGAGGTCGTACGTCGTGTGGACGTTCCAGAGCTTGCCGCCCGTCGTGTCCATCCACTCGCACGTGCCGGTCACGGACTCGGGGCCGGAGTCGTCCTTGCCGAGTCCCCACTGCGCGATGTCGATCTGGTGCGCACCCCAATTGGTGATCATACCCCAGCCGTACGGCGCCATCTGAATCCAGCCCGGACGGTTCGCGATCTTCTTGAGGTCCTGCGCATGGACGCGCGTCTCGTTGTAGGGCGCCTTCTCGTCCGTCGGGCCGAGCCACATCTCGTAGTTGAGGTTTTCGGGCACGGGCTGCACCGCCGAGGAACCACCCGGTTTGTCGCAGCCGCAGCCCACTTCCACGCGTACGATATCACCAACGCGACCGTTGAGTGCGAGCTCGCACACGCGGTGGAACTGCGTCACGCTGCGCTGCCATGAGCCAACCTGCACCACGCGGTTCTGGATTTTCGCGAGGTTCGCGATGATGCGGCCCTCGGTGATCGTCTGCGCGAACGGCTTCTGCAGCCAGATGTGCTTGCCCTTCGCGAGGGCGGCACACGCGACGAGCGCGTGCCAGTGGTCGGGGAGGCAGATCTCCACGGCGTCGATGGACGGGTCGTCCAGCAGGTCGTGGTAGTCGGCGAACGCCTTGACGGGCGCCTTCGCTTCCTTCTTCAGTTTCCGGTACTGCTTCTGGATGAAGTCCACGCCATGCTTGAGGCGTTTGGAGTCGAGGTCGCACACCGCCGTGAAGCGGCAGAGGTTGGTGAACTTGATCGCGAGCGGGATGTCCATCGTGGTGGAGATGCGGCCGATGCCGATCACGCCCACGTTGACCTTCTCGTTGGCGGCGTACTTGCGCACGCTCAACCCCGCGTAGGCAGGAAAAATAAACGGAAATGCGGCGGCCGAGGCGGCGCCGAGAAACTGACGGCGGTTGAGGTTCATAATGAATTCTCCTTTTTTGAAAGACGGTGTATTATCGCATTCCACCAGCTACAGCATTGCGCGCAAGGCGCGCTCCTGCGCCTTATCAAGCTTCAGCGTTGTGACCACCTGGTCGAGCGTGGCGAGTCCGCTCTGAACAATGCGTTTAGCAGCCGCGAGCAGACCTTCTATCTTGCCCTCGCGCTTGCCCTCGCGTTTTCCCTCGCGTTTTCCCTCGCGTAAGCCGGCCATCCGCTCCTCCGCGCACATTTTTTCAAGAACCTCGCTCATTGCCTTTCTCCCTTCTTTTGTCGTTTTGAATCGTCTCACCTGATTTGCAAGCGTCTTGGAATACATCTCGTCAGGATTGCTACAGCGCAGGTCGTGAACCAACCTACCGACTCGAGTGTTGCTCTCGCTCTCGCCGTTCACGTAGATGATGGTCGTGCCGTCGCCAAGACATTTTCCGTCAGACTTGTCAATTCGGACGAACTCCCTAAACTCTTTGCCTCCGCCGAGGTAGTCGCCACGCGTGATGAAGATCACGTAAGTCTCGCGCAGGCTACGCGGGTCCTCACCCGCCTTGAGGCTGTTCGCGTCAAGAAGCGCGGAATACCAGCGCGCGCGGCGCGCGTCTGCGTCGGAAAGGTCGTTCTGAATCTCGATGTCGATCTCGCGGCCCCTGCCGTCGACGGCGTAGATATCGAGCGTCGCGCCGCGCCCCTGCAGGTTCGCGACCGTCCGCTGCGTCGAGAACTCCCTGACGACGAGCGAGTCGTCGCCCAGCAAGGCCCGCACGATGAACTGCACAGACGCACGTGCCTTCTCAAGGCACTTGCGCATGAACTTGTCGTCCATCAGACAGAAGGCGTCGATCTTCTCCTGAAGGTCGCGCTCCCCTGCGCTCTCGGCCGCATCGGATATGTTTCGCCTATTTTTCATCGGACAGCGGAATGATACCAAACCATTTCACCGGACGCAAGGGCATAATTTCGCGATAGGCAAAATTCCGCGCCATCGCTTCTTACTATACGAGCGAATTCCCCTTGAATTGTAAGCAATTAATGGCACAATCAAAGCCAATTTCGTGTGAAATCGCGGCGAGGCGGTCTTCCCACTCGGCCTTCAGGGCGCGAAGTCCGTCGGATTCGCCCACATCGGCAATGTCGTCGTTGATCTGGAACAGGACGCCGTAGGCGAGACCCCAGCGGCGGTAGGGCTCGTCGTCCGCATCGGCCGCGAGCGCGCCCAGCTGGGCGGCGAGGGCGAACGCCTCGCCCGTCTTGCGCGCGCACACGGAAACATATTCTTCCGTGCCGCCCCCCCCCAGCAGGTCGTCCCCCTGCCCTTCGCAGAGGCGCAGGTGCGACGCGGTCGTGATATCGAGCATCTGCGCGGCGCGCGCGAAGCCGCTCCGGGCAATCAGGTTGTAGCCACGCGCCACGAGCCAGTCGCCCACGGCAATCGCCACGGGTACCCCGTGCTCCTTCCAGACGGTCGGCCGGCCGTACCGCTCCTCGTCGCCATCCTCGATGTCGTCATGGATCAGCGACGCCTTGTGGAAGCACTCCACCGCCTCCATCACGGCCGCGATGTCTCCCGGTAGGGCGGTCGCCCCGCGACCGCTGCCCAGCGCTTCGTATACCGCCTGACAAAGACGCGGCCGCAATCGCTTGCCGCCGCGTCCCGAAAACTCCAATGCGATGTCTGCGATGCGGGACACTTACTTCCCGAACACTTCGATCTCAATGTAGTTGTTGATCGGCTCGCTGGTGGACCCGTTCGAGTAGCAGCGAACGTAGCGGCCCTTCGTGGGCTTGTCGTCGATCATCGCGGAGACGGGACGGCCGTCGTTGCGCTCGCGGTACTCCTTGTCCTTGCCCTTCGTGCCGAGCTTGGAGGAATCGTCGTGGTCGTTGTTGAAGATCGTCGTCACGCCCTCCTTGAACTTCGGGTCGTTCGAGATCTGCATGATCACGTCCTTGTACACGCGCTCGTCGCCCTGGTCGTGCCACACGCACACGGCGGAGATCTCGTGCTCGGCGCCGAGGTCGAGCTGCACCCACTGCACGCCGCTGGGGAGCTGGAGCATGCACGTCGCGTCCGGCGTCTTGTCGCCGTCGACCACGTACTCGTTCTCGCCCGTCACGGCCTCCTCGGAGGTGGTGACCTTCGTATCCTCCGTGGTGAGCTTCTTCGCGTACTCCGGCTCGACCATGATCGGCGGACGGAGTTTGCCCGGGCCGCGGTCCTTCTCGAGGTTGTCGCTCTTGATTTCTTTCGGCGTGCCGCTCGAGTGGGGCGGGGGCAGTTCAAATTTGATGGCGACCTTCTCCGCGAACGCGGCTGCGGCGGCAAGCGCCAGCGCTGATATAACCAGTTTCTTCATCTTGACTCTTCCTTTCTTTGAAAACGGACCGCAATAGTTTACCAGATGCCGGCGCAGTTGTCCATGCCCCACTTCTCCGATTTGCCTTTTGCACGCGGCGGCGATTTTGATATAATTCTTGCCCATACGCAATAAAAGGCGAATCTGTCGCAGATGGAGCAAATAGAGAGAATCGGCGCATACCGCATTGTCCGCCCCCTTGGCCGGGGCGGAATGGGCGCGGTTTACGAGGTGGAGCACGAGAAACTGGGCGTCCACTACGCGCTCAAGACGTTCACGCTCGACCACGGACACGCCGATTTGCTGAAAGAGCGCTTTCTCGCGGAGGGCCGCGTCCTGGCACGCCTCAGGCATCCGAACCTCGTGCGCGTGTTCGACCTTGACGTGGAGGAGTCCACGCATACGCCGTACTTCGTGATGGATCTTGTGCTGTACAAGGACGGCGACGCCTATACCCTCGCCGACCTCGAGCCAGGCGGCGCGGACGAGGAACACCTCGCCCGCTGGTTCGCACAGATGTGCTCCGCGCTCGACTACATCCACGCGGCCGGCATTGTACACCGCGACATAAAACCCGGAAACATCCTTCTCGATTCCAACGGTGGCATTGTGCTGAGCGATTTCGGCGTGTCGCGTTTCTTCAGCGGGGAACTGCGCCGCGATCTCGCCATCGACCACACCGTCGCCTCACAAGGGGAGACGACGGGCAAACTGATCTTGGGCACTTCGGGGTACATCGCTCCGGAGGTGAAGCGCGGCGAAGATGCGACGCCCGCCGCCGACGCCTATTCGCTTGGCGTCGTGTTCTTCCGGCTCCTGACGGGCGTGTGGTACGAGAACCGCCCGAATGTATGGACGCTACTCGACCCCTTCGCCCCCGCGTGGCGGGAGGTCCTGCGGCGGCTGCTCGCCGAAGATCCACGCGAGCGCCCGATACCACTTGCGCCGATGGCGCAGATGCTGGATGGCGATTCGCACAAGGCGGGTCGGCGGATTTCAATCCGCATGATCGGAATCATTCTCGCCGCCGCCGCGCTCGTGTTTGCCGCCGCCGTCTTCGCCGTCTTGCATTTCCGCAGCGACACGGACACGATACGCACCGACGACCTTTATTCCATACCGTCCTGCATCCCGGAGGAATGACAATGGCGGATTTCCCAGACACTCCAGCCACGCTGCTCGCGAGAATCGCCGCCCAGGCCACGGGACAGTCCGACGAAACGGCGTGGTTTCGCCTCTTTGAGCTGTATGCGCCCGCCATACGCAAATTCGCCGAGGAGCTTGGCGCGCGCGAGGAGTCGGAGGACGTGGCGCAGGACATCTTCGCGAAACTCGTGAACGTGCTGCGCGGCGGCGTTTACCGCGCCGACGTCGGGAGGTTCCGCTGTTACCTCGCGACGATGATCCGCCGCGAACTCGTAAGCCGCTGGCGCAAGGCGCAGGTGCGTGGCGGAGCGGACAATATACCGATATCCGATCTTGACGTGGAGCCTTCCGTGGAGCCAGAGGTGGCGGCGATCATTGACGCCAAGTGGCGCCTTGCCCGCCATGAGGCGGCGGTGGAGCACGCGCTCACCAAGACCGCGCTTTCCGCGCGCACCAGCGAAATCTACCGTGCATACGTTCTTGAGGAACGCCCCATCGGCGAAGTCGCCGCCCGCTTCGGCGTGACTAAGAACTACATCGGCCTCGTGAAGATGCGTGTGGGGCGCATGATCGCCGCACTGGAGGCGGAGTACGAGGAATGAGGTAACGCCTGCGGGGAGATTGCTCGTGAAATGAGAAAAACTTCGGGCGGGTGTAATAACGTCTGCCGGTTCGCGTATAACAGTAGCGGCGGCTGGCTGTCCGAAGGAAAACACGGGCGGAATGGTTGATTCCCGCAGGGGAATCTGCTATACTGAAATCCGTGGTCATCCCGCAGGAAGACTGGCAAATCAACTTGAAGGGAATGTCCGACGCCAAGACGATCCGTCTTGGTGCGCCTACTTTGGGCGCGCCAATGGTTCGCGCTTCCGCGTCGCGTTTCCTTTCGGGCATGCCAGTCGCCCCTGCGGAATGCGGCGCGGGGCGCTTTTTTTGCCCTGTCCGCCACAACCGACAAAGAAAAGGAAGGAAGCGAACAGAATGAAGAACACATTGAAGATTGCGGTATCCGCCGCGCTTACAGTCGCCGCGCTCGCCGCGACGGCCATGCCCACGAAACGCCAGCTCGCAGAGGCGCAGCAACTGGTGAAAGACCTCACCGCAGACGACATCCGCGCCTTTAGCGCCAAGCAGAAGACGGCAGGTGAAGTGGCCGCAAAACACCTTGACCTCCTTGACAAGGCCGAGACGGAGGCGTGTAAGTACCTTCTTCTCCAAGGCGCATTCCGACTCTACGCGCGCGGCGGAGACTACGATGCAGCCGCAGACATTCTCCAACGCATGAAAAAGGTAATCTCAGACGTTCCCCCAGAGGTGATTGTAGAGCTGGTGAACGGTGAAATGCGGCGCGGGACGGAGTCCAAGGCTCCAAGGGTACTGGCAATCTACAACGACGCGAAGCATACGATCAAATACCGCAAACTTCTAGAGACGGCAGAGGCCGAGGTGAAAAAGCGCGGTACGTCCACGGCGCTGAAAAACCTTGCCGAGTGCCACGCCTGCCTTGGCAACTGGGATGACGCGCTCAAGTTCTTCGCGAGGGCGCGCGTGTCCGCCGCCAAATGGGAACTCGACCCGAAATCCGTTTCGGACTGCGATGCGTTCAAGGCTGCGGAATTCTGGTGGAGCTACAAGGCGGAGGAGACGGCACCTTTCCGCGCCCATGCCGCTGCGCTCTACCGCAAAGCACTCGACAACAATCTCGTGACAGGCCTCTACATCGAAATCGCCAAGCAACGCATCGCGGACGTTGAGACCAGAGGTAGAACGGGCGGCTCGCCCGTTCCGGACATGAACGGCCGAGCCAGCCGTTCTTCCAAAGGTCTCTACTGCGTCGTCGATCTATCCGCCGGACCGAACGCGATGAAATATCCCGTTTCGTATCTTCCTTCCGCGCCGAAGGGCGACTGGACGGATGAATACAAGACGACTAAACTTGTTCTGCGCCGCATTGAGCCTGGCACCTTCATTATGGGCGCGGACCAAAAGGACGAATCCCACCGCGTTAAGATAACAAAGCCTTTCTATATCGGCGTGTTCGAAGTGACACAGAAACAATATGAACTGGTGACCGGCAACAATCCTTCGAAGTATCCCGGTGACATGCGCCCTGTAGAAAATCTTTCGTGGGAAATGCTGCGAGGTTCGGCAGCGGAACACGACTGGCCGAAGGTAAAGACCGTGGCTCCCGACACCTTCATCGGACGGGTTCGCGCAAAAACCGGAATCAGCGGCTTCGATCTCCCGACCCAGGCACAATGGGAATACGCCTGCAGGGCAGGTACTACCACCGACAGATACGACGGCTCCAACCTCATCAAGAACGGAGAGTGGCATGATTCTGCCGTTCGCAGTGTCAGACGCCTTGGGCGGTGTGCCATCAACCAGAAGGTATACACCGGAGAACCACGCTGGGTGATGCGTTGGCATAAAAAGCCTGACGGCAAAGGCGGATTCTCCAGCAACACGACGACCGTGGGGCTTTACGCCCCCAATGCATGGGGTCTCTACGACATGTACGGGAACTCATGGGAGAAGTGCGTTTCACGCCAGTATGACACCTGGGGCGAGAATCCAGTCGGAAGACAGAATGGAAAAGACGAACGGGTGGTTTGCGGCGGTGGATGGAATTCCAGTGCGAACGCAATGGTGTCATCTAGTATAGCCGTTACCCCTTCCAACAAGAAAGGTGGAGGTTTCCGCCTTGCCCTAACCATATCGAGCAAATAGCGCATTCCCGCGCCGCAACTTGTTGTTGCACGCTTGCTGTTTTTCCCCGCTAGTACGTCCGGAATTTTGGTATACTATGCGGCGATGAGACCGCTAGCCACAGACACGCACGACTTTCCGGCCCTGCGCAGGGACGGAAAAATATACGTCGACAAGACGATGTTCATCCATCGTCTCATCGCGGGCAACGACACGAAGCTGTTCTTCATGTCGCGTCCGCGAAGGTTCGGAAAGTCGCTGACGATTTCCGCGCTGAAGGCGATCTTCTCTGGACGGCGCGAGCTGTTCAAGGGCCTCTACATCGACGGGACGGACTGGAAGTGGGAGAAGTACCCCGTCATCCACTTCGAGTTCAACGACGTCACGACGACAAGCCTTGAGGAATTCGAGAAGGATCTCGCTGACCATGTGGAGAATCGTCTGCGCGAGGCCGGATATGCATACGACAATACGAAATCTGCGCATTACAATTTCGGCATGGCGATAACTGAGCTTGCCGCAAAATGCAGGGAGGACGGGAACGAGAAAGGCGGCGTGGTGATCCTCATAGACGAGTACGACGCGCCAGTAGGGCATGCGCTCGATGACATCGACTTCGCGGAGAAGGTGCGCGAAAGGCTTTCCGCCGTCTATTCGCAGATGAAGAACCGCACTGGCGACATCAAGTTCCTGTTCATGACGGGCGTGTCGAAGTTCACGAGGCTTTCCGTGTTCTCCGCGCTGAGTAACCTTGTGGATGTGTCGCAGGACACGGAATACGCCACCATGTTCGGCTACACAGAGGAGGAACTTTCCGCCAACTTCGAGGAGCATCTCCGCGAACACGCACGAATTATGGGCAAGCCGTACGACGAGTACCGAGCCGAGATGAAGTGGTGGTACAACGGTTTCCGCTTCGCGAAAGAAGATCCGACGACGGTTTACAATCCAATCTCGATAGCTTTGACCCTAAAGAGGAAGCAGAAAGATTTTTCCGCGACGTGGGCTACGACGGGGCGTCCATCGATGCTAATGAACTACCTGAAGCGCGAAGATGTTGCGGGGATAGACTACATGGACATAACCGAAGTGACGGAGGACGAGTTTGACGTCGCCGAACTGCGCAATCTTCGTCCTGTCGCCATGCTGTTCCAGTCTGGGTATTTGACGATCAAAGACTACGAGGACGGTCTATATAAACTCGGCGTTCCCGACGAGGAAGTGCGCCGTGACCTCGCGAAGACGGTGACGGGCGTAATCGCGGACGAGAGCACCGCATGGGCGGCCTCACTTGGCGTGAAGCTTCTCACCGCCCGCTGGTTTGAGTTCTTCGCCGGGCTGAAGTCGCTCTATGCGCACATGCCATACGGTTCGACGGAGGACTGTCCGCATGAGGCTGCATACCAACGGATACTCTGCACGCTTCTCGCCTCGCAGGGAATCAGATATCGCGCCGAGGACGTGCAGAGCGACGGACGCGCAGATGTCGTCGCGGAGCACAAGAGGGGAATCTTCATCTTTGAACTGAAGGTTGGAGAACCGGTTGACAAGGCGTTTGCGCAGATTCGCAAAAAGGGCTACGCCGAACCGTACATCGCGAGCGGCAAGCCGATCTGGCTCATCGGACTCTCCTTCGACGGAGAAACGCGCCGCCTCGTCGATTACGCGGCAGAGAAATTCTCTGAATGCAGTTAATGAGCCTGCGTAGAGAATCAACGAGCTAGGCCGTTCGCGAACTTCTCCACGTAGTCGTGCCAGGCGGAGGCGGTGGTGAACACCCCTGCGCCGCTCCAGCAGGCGCCTGCGTAGTAGGTGAACGTTTTCTCGCCCTGAAGAAGATAGATGCAGTCCATGTCATCGGACGCAAGATGCGCACGCCCGGGCAACACGATCGCGGTGCCGATCGAACCCTTCTGTCCGTCCACGCCCTCCGGCTCCCAGTTGGCGATGAAGCCGGGATTGAAGCCGATTTTCATCTCGCCGTTATGCTGACGAACCTTCGACACGTCGAGGCCGGGACCGATCAGGCGCTTGCCCGCGAGCGTGACGCCCGCGTTCGGGCGCACCTCGAACTTGACGAGCGGACACCCCTTCGTGATCGTGCCGCGAATGGTGTATGCCTCGTATTCGAGCTCGAACACGGCCTCCTCCGGCTTCTCGGAAATTACGCGCTGTTTCTTCCAGTTCTTCTCGTACGTCCAGCCGCCCGAGCCGAGCATGCCCACGCCGCCCACGCCGCGTCCCGTGGCGACCTTGTAGTTGTCCATGCCCTCGCCGTGGTCCTTGTGGTAGGAGCCCTCGCCCTTGCCGTGGAGCCACTTTTCAAGTACGGGATAGTCCACGCACTTGTTGAACACGTCGAAGCCGCTGGAAATGAGCTTCTGTCCCTTCGGCGCGGGCTGCATGATCACTGGACCGTACGCGCGCATGCCGAGGCAGTCATTCTCCCACGCGAAGTCGTCCATGCGGTACGGCGCGTAGAACGCGCGGCAGCAAGGCTTCGCCTCGGCGGGCGTTGCGGCCATCATTGCCTTGAAGCGGAGGAGCGCCTCGAGGAAGTAGTAGTCGGCGTAGTTGAGCGGCACGTCCACCTCGCTCTTGCCGGGCTTGTGTCCGACTGAGTGCATCAGGAGGAAGTCGCCGTTCTCGCCCTGCTTCGCGAAGTAGGCGGGCGACGCGAGCGACGTGAGCATCTTCACGGCGGCGGTGCGGTACTTCGCCGCCTTCGCGGGCGGCGCGAACGCCTGCAACTCGAAAAGCGCGCTCGCCGTCACGGCCGAGGCGGAAACGTCGCGTTCCTCGCCCGGGAAGGAGAAGTCCCACCAGCAGATGCCGTCCGCAGGCAGATTCGGATGGTCGAGCCAGTAGTCGGCCGCCTTCATCGCGCGTTCGAGGTAACGCCGCACACGCGTCTCTCGGTACATCATCGTGAAGCCGTAGATGCCCCAGGCGTGTCCGCGCGCCCACGTGCCCTCCACGTTGCCGCCCTGTCCCGAGTAGTGGGCGCGCACGCGACAGGTGACGGGATCGTAGTCGAGGATGTGGTAGGCGCTGCCGTCGGGACGGTAGTGGTGCGCGTCCGTGATGTCCGCCTGGCTGCGCGCGATCTTGTCCGACTTCGGGTCGCCACCGTTCTTCGCGTCCCACTCAAGTAGTTCGAGGTTCATCATGTTGTCGATGATCACAACGTACTTCGTGCCGAAGTGTCCGCCGCCCTTCGGCGAGTTCCAGCTGCGGATGAGGCCGAGCCTGTCGTCGTAGCGCGTACGGAGCGCAGCGGACGTGTCGTGCAGGAACTCGGCGTATCGTTTGTCGCCCGTGAGGCGAAGACCGTTGCCGGCCGAGCAATACGTGCGGAAGCCGACGTCATGGTTGCTCGCGTCGTGGCGCAGGGGCTCGATCAGGCGTTCGGTGTAGGCGGCGGCCTGGTCCTTCCAAAATGCGTCGCCCGTGTACTCGTAGAGATACCAGAGAGCGCCGGGGAAGAACCCGCTGCACCAGTCCTTCGGCTTGATCACGACGAGTTTGCCATCCTGGAAACGCTTCGGGAACATTTCGGGCCCATGCGCTTTCATAGCCTCAAGCAGCGCGCGATAGTGCGCCCCCGACTTCTCAAAGATGCCCGGCAGGGCCTTGAGCAGTTCATCCTCGGCCGGAGTTCCGGCCTGCACGCACGCGGCGGCCGCGAATACAGCGGCCAACAACAGTTTCTTCATGTCACGTTCCTTCTCATTGGGTTGCGATGCATCCATTCTACCAAAACCCGCGCGAGCGGGCAACCCCCGCGCCGAATGGTGATTATTTGAATAGCGCATCGTACCCATCGGAACCAGGCCGTCAAGCAGGCTGCCGCAGGCTGTGAAGGCGCAGTTCCCGTCCCCAGGGCGCGGGCTTCTCGCCATCGCCGGTCAAGAGCCAAAGAACCGGATAAGGCGGAGGATTTTCCGGCGTGGGACCGAACCCGTCTGTAATGTAGATGAAACACGACGGCTCGAGTTCAGGATGTTCCGCAACATAATCAAACGGAGGACGAAAGTCGGTGCCGCCCTGTCCGTACACCTCCCATTCCGGCGAGTGAAAAGGATTGTAGGCATCGTATCTCTCCACGTGCTGCATTTTGCAGTCGCATTGCATGACCGTCAGTTCGTAATCCCCAAACGTATTGAGGAGCGCATTCAGCTCCGAGAAGAACTGCGGCAGATCGGCCGTCGTGCTGCCGCTCGTGTCGATCGCCACCGCCGCCTGCAGACGCTCCTTACGCGAACTTTGCAGATACAGGCCCTGCGAGACATGCCGGCGGTTCGGCGGCAACCACCGACGCGAACCTCCGTAGCAGCTCGTCACGAACTGCGCCAGCACCTCCTGCCAGCGTATCTGCGGACGCAGCGCCGCCCGCACGACGCCTTGCAGATGCGCGGGAAGACTTCCCCGCGTCCGCTCGATCTGCTGTGCGAGCGACACGATCCGCTCGCGGATCTTGTCCGCCAGATCCTTGGTGATGACCGGCTCGTAGTCCCTGTCAAAACCGACTTCCCCCCACTGGTCGCGAATGGAATCGTCCTCGTCTGCCGCGTTGTTGTTCGGGCGCGCGTCCCCGTTATCCGCATCGTTGCCATATACGTGCTTGTCGAATTGACCGCCGCCGAGATTGTCCCCTTCCCCCTCTCCCGGCCCCGATGCCCGGGGCGACTGAGGTTCCGTGTAGAGGCATTCATATATCTCCTCTGCCGACAAGCCATCCCACTCGTCTTTCGGCATCAGACAGCCTGGCGGCGTTCTCAACCCCTCCTTCTTCAACATGCGGTTCACCTCCATGTCCGCCGCGACGTTGAACGCGAAAAGCTCGCGCGTCTGGCGGCGGAGCATGTGCATGAGGACGCAATGCCACACCTCGTGCGCCATGACGAACAGCCGCTCATCCGCAGACAGTCTAGCGCAAAACGCAATGTCCATGAAAACCCGATCGCCGTCCGTCGCCGCCGTGCGCAGCCGCCTGTCCCTCACCGGCACGAACTCCATGCGCATCAGGATTCCGCCCGTAAACGGAAAGCGCACCAGCAGCCGCTGCCGGTCCTGGCACATCAGCGCATACGTCGCCTTCTTGAGCTTGGCAAGTTCTTTTTCCGAAAGCGCCATCTCAAATTCCTTTACACCTTGATTGCACATCTTTTGCGAAGAGCCTTGCCGTGCTTCTCCGCCCATTCCTTGTACCTTGGATGACGGAACAATTTCTCGGCGAAGACTGAACCCGCCCCGCGCTTGTTGCCCGCCATCGCGTCCATCATCGCCATCGACGCGAAGTCGCTCGAAAGCGCCATGCAGATGCGGTAGAACCCATCGATGCGGCGCGCCTCTTCCTCACCATCCTTGCCTCGCCAAAGGAGGTACGTCATCGCCGCGCAAAGCGCGTACTTGCGGTCGGAGGCGTCGGGGACCTTGATCGGCTTCTCCGGATTCGTCATCATCTCCAACACGTCATCGAACGTCTCGTTGATCTTGTGGAACTCCATGAACTCCACACCCGCACGATTACCGACAAGGCCGTAAACGACCTTACGGAGAAGCGACTCGTCGCCGTTCCCGAATTGCGCCAGCATCCGGCTCACGCGTTCCCACGAACGCGGCGTCGGCCAGCCGCGTTCCAGGTTCTCGCCCTCCTGATTGAACAGACTACCCGGACGATAGCGGATGAAGCCCATCACGGACGGATGGATGTCGTGCGTCCGCGCCCAGGCAATCCAGCTCTCGGCGTCCTCCTGCATCTCGACGTGCAGAAAGCGGTTGGCGAGGGCGGAGGACATCGTCGCCGCGACCGCACGATCCTCCGTCCGGTTGCCCGCCGCGCAGATGTACCACCCATCTGGCACCTTGTAGAGTTCGCCGAGCCGCCTGTCGAGTATGAACTCGTAGGCGGCCACTTGCAGCGAACGGTCCGCCGCCGTGATTTCGTCGAAGAGGATGATGCCACGCGAATTCGGATCGCGCGGCCATTCGCTCGCGACAAGCCACTTCACGCCGTCCGGACCCGGCACGGGGAGCCCGCGGATGTCGACCGGTTCGCGTTGCGCGAGGCGCACGTCGATGAACCCGATGCCGAGTTCCCGCGCCACGTCGCGCAAGATGCTCGACTTTCCAAGTCCCGGCGCACCCCACACCATCAGCGGCGGCAGCGCACTCGCCATTTCGGGGTTCGCCGCCAGCGCATTCAGCTGCATCTTCAGCAGCTTCTCCAGTTCCTCTCCCGTCACGCGGTTGTGAAGGTCGAGCGCGAGTGTTTCGTCATTCTGCTTTGCCATTGTCCATTTCCTTTGTTTTACATCCGTATTGTATTAATGTTTTCTGTAACTCCGGCACGACCGTCCAACGCCATTTGGACAGGTCGGTGCGATCTTCCGCCTTCATCTTCTCTCGCAAGAACGTACAGGCAAGTGCGTTGTTGCCATTCTCATCATGCGCCCGTGCAACAACGCCCGGCGAGAGCGATTCGACCATCTCGATGAACTTGATCGCACGTGGTCCGGGAATCCGGCTGTCTTTGCTGCACAGGATGACAAAATCCTCATGCGAAACGACATTCCAGAACCCGTCCGCCTCGTGTATCGCCGCGTCAAAGATCCGCCACGCCCGCGCGTCCAGAATCTCGTCGATCCACGCGTGATTCAATTCGTGCCCGGCGATTGCAAAGTGCATGAAGAATTCCGGCACGTTGTCCGCGCCCAAGGCTTTTCGCTCCGCAGGCGTTACGAAGTGCCCATCTCTTGAATTAAAACCGTGAAGCATTTTTTGAACGTTCTCTTCATCTTGCAGTACTATAGGCAACGATGTTGAGCCGTCCGTTCTCGTCAACCATAACAGCATTCTCGTCATCCCACCTGTCGTCGTTCCATATTCTCAGCGGGCGACAAATATATCCTTCTCCACTCTTGCGAATCGAAATCAGTGATTCAGCGCACTCGGTGAGATCAATCCCCTGCTCGATGCTGATTCGCATTGCAAGTTCGCCATAAGAGAATATGTTTTCATAAGGCTTACTCTGCACATCCACCAATCTGCTTACCACAATGACAGTTCTTCCCGCACGCCTTGCTGCACCGTTAATCCGCTCCATGTCTGGCAGTGAAAGCTTGTTCCTGAAATCGGCAATCGTTAGATCCCCACCGCCCACGCACAACTTGCCATGCACACTTTCCGGCGCATGGATCAATCTTGAAAGAGTCCTCCTTGTCTCTATGTTCATGTCGTCCTCAATCAGCGTCGATGCCAACGGCTGCAACGATGGCGGCATGATTCCGACATCCTTTGTAATGGTCCAGCAATGCACATCGGTCGACGAATCGCCCATAAGGTATCGGCCGTGTAGCCAAAGAAATGCCTGCCACGACCATACGCATAGCCTTGGGGTCAAGCCGTTCTCCACCATCATTGCACCTATTTCGTAGGCAAAGTCAAGACATTGCGTCTTTTCGCCATCGCCATCTATCAGTATGATGCCAGGCGCTTTGTTCTTGCACAAATCCGTCAGCCACGCCGGTCTTGATTCATTGTTGCTCATTTCATGTACTCCTTGAAAGCCATGAGCATGCATTTGGCTATTTGAGGCTGAACCCTTTTGAAACTTGGATCATGTTCAGGATTCCAATCGTTTTTACGGTAAGCATAAAACCGCTTCAAATCCATGTCTGGGCCATATCCGTTCACGACAAAGACAAAATCATATCCCGACGAGGCGTGACGGCAGTTGTCGATAAGTTGATTTACGGCAAATTCCATTATGCGCCCCATTATCTTTTGATTCTTCACGTCCCGCCCATTGATATAAAACCTTCCAAAAGCCCTACGAACCGAATCATCCCTCCTGGCAGCACCGAAAGCGAATGACACGTTCCCGCGCGTCACGCTTCTCGGATAGATCAGCGTTCCACCGCCCAACGGCTCCAGAAGCTTTTCAACCAATCCCTGCGCGCCATTCTTATATACATATTTTCTGCCGTTAACCGAAACGGCCAACCCTGGGCATCTTGCCGCCAAGCCATTTCCCAATCCATGCAAAAGCTCGTCCAGCTTGTCATCGGTTAAGTCTATCTTGCGATAATAATCCTCAGAGGGTATGAATTTTATACGGACCAGCTTCTTCCCGGCCGTACCCATCAGCGCCGGGAATAACCTCTCCACCGTCCCTACATGGCCATCCACGCTTTGCACGGCAATCCACTCTCCGTCCTTGCAGGTCTCAATTTCCATGAACCTCGAAAGCGCATTTATCATCGCATATTCAAATCCCAGATTTCTCCCCTCGCCGAGGAGTCCCTTGAGCCTGCCCATGCAAATGCCCTGCAAGTCGTCCGTCCGGGGTGCGCCATCGCATTCGATGGACATCATCTTGCATCCAGAATCACAGCGGGCATCCGCGTCAGACACGCGAATGTCCACGTAAGATACCTCCCCGCGCCCGAATGCTTCAGCCATTTCATTGGCCAGTTGGTCAAGAAGGAACACCCACACGCTCTTGTCGGGGATGCCGTCGCGCGTCAACCAATACATCCCCAACCGGGCTCTTATATGTTCAACTGTGGTCATGTTTGTTTTGCTGGTTCCTCACGGAATTGAGATCGTGGTAGGTATATTCCATTAAAAGCCGACGCGGCGGCTGGTGTCCTTCTTGAGCGAGCTTTCCTTTTCGAGTTCGTTCAAGCGGGTCTCGTTCGTGACGGTACCGCCAAGGTAGTAGAGCGACTGCCTCACCGTGCGGAAATCGCCAGGCGCGAGGATGGGGATCGCGGCGAGACGCATCGACTCCTCCTCCGTAAGGCGCGTATGGAACATGCGCTCGAAAAACGCCCGCTTGCCTTCCGCCTCAAGATAGTCGAACTGAAGCTTGAACGTGAACCGGCGCATGATCGCGGCGTCGAGGTTGTCCATGAAGTTGGTCGCCCCCACCATCACGCCCTTGAAGTTCTCCATGCGGTGCAGCAGCTCGTTCACCTGCGTGACCTCCCAGCTCCGCTGCGCGCCGGACCGGTCCTGCACGATGCCGTCGATCTCGTCAAGGAAGAGGATCGCGTTGTCGGCCTCCGCCTCCTCGAACGCCTGCTTGATGTTCTTCTCCGTGCCGCCCACCCACATCGAGAGGAGATCGCTCCCCATCTTCACGACAACCCGACTGTTCAACGTCTTGCCAAGGTGTTTCACGAACTCTGTTTTGCCGGTTCCGGGAGGCCCCCACAGGAGAATGTTCATGCGCGGGCGGTCTGGGTCATTACCGTCCTCTTTGCCGTTCCTGAAGTTGCGTACAGCCTCCACGATCCTGTTGAGCGCGATGTCACCCTTGATGTTCAGTCCGTCCAGGGAGTAGTCCTTCGTCGGCATGAGCGCGTCGTCTTTTGTTTTCGCCTCCATGAGCTCGCAATGCGGTGCCATGAGCGAATCAACGAGGCCCGCCACCTTGTCCCTGCGCGGACGCATCCGCTTCACGTTCTCCAGCACCATCGCGATGCCGCCTGCGCTCGTCTGGTACTTCTGCGCGAACTGCTCGGCGAGTTCCACGGGAACGAGTCGTTCAAGCCTGAACTTCTTCACGCTGTTGCGCCAGATCGCCACGCGCTGGCGCGTCCCGAGCTTGTCGAAACGGATCGAATAGTCGAAGCGACGCCGGACGGAATCATCCAACGCGCGCGCCGGCGCATTGGAGATCCAGATCGTGGGGAGCTTCGTCTCGTCGAGAATCGAGTTGATCACGCCCTTCTCGGAACCGGAATTCCCCATGCCGCCGAAAAACGCGGCGAAGAAATCCATGCTCGTGCGGAGAAGCTGGTCGGCCTCGTCCACAACCACCATGCTCCGCTCGCGCGGCACCTGCTCGTTGCAGATGCGGATCCCGGCCATGCGGCTCTGAGGAGAGTTTCGCTCACCGTCCCGGTCGCCCTGCCGTATCTCGAAGAGATCGAGCCCCAGTTCTTTCGCAAGCGTCTTCGCGAAACTCGTCTTGCCCGTTCCCGGCTCGCCGTAGAAGAGAATGTTCACGCCGCGCGTCCCTTTCTTCGCAGATGAAATCATCTGGCGCAGGATTCCCCCGTGCTCCTCCGCAAGCTTCCCGTAGTAGTCCCACGGCAACACGTCGTCAGTCGCCGTCTTCTTGTAGAACTGCCCCTCGAGCATCTCGCCGTCCCCGTTTTCGAGGTAGTCCCTGAACGTACTCCCGCGCGCGAAGTCTCCGTCAGAGTCGAGCACTTCATAACGCCTCAGTTTCCCTTTCGCCGCCAATGCGTTCGTCACCGTGCTGCAGGGACGGTCAACGGCCATGGCGATGAACATGGCACGGTCGTTTCGGCCGTTCGTGTTTCCAATGGGGAAGTCGTCAAAGCACGTCATGGCACGGACCACGGCATAGATGAGGATTTCCCGCTCCACGTCATTGAGCTTCAACACGCGACAGATTTCATCCATACGCGTCTCGATGGGGTCTTTCCGTCGGCACGTGCGCGATTTGCGCTTTTCCAGGACATCGCACCACTCCTCGAGCATTTCCCGGCAACGAGCTCGTTTCGCCTTGTCAGAGTTCCAGAGTTCGCGGATCAGGCCATCTGTTGACGAACAGCGTCCCAACGAGAAATCGACTATCCGCCCCTCACCATTCGCTTGGTCGTGCACTCGTTCGACACTTACGCAGTCGCACTTGGCCAACGTTTCAAGGGAAAAATATTTCTTGAGGAAGGCCTTTGCCTCGTTCTCGGTTGTATTGTTGCTGTTGGCGAAGATGTCGAAGAAATCGCAGTCGTCGACATCCCGCTTCCAGTTTCGCATGAAGTTCCTGAAGAGCCGCAGCTCCTGCTTGAAAAGCCATCCGTCGCTCACGTTGTTCTTGAATCGTTGCATAATACTATCTCCTGTTTTTTGTTCTGCGGGCATAATAGCAACATCCATGCCAAAGAAACACCAAGCGGTGGAATGCGCATCCTGCGCCCTTCCACCGCTCAGAATTTCACTACCTGCTCAAAATCTGAGCAGACGCACCTATTCATCACGCAACAGCGACTTCAACCAGCACTTCGCGAACCTGCCGACTTCGCCACGCGGACGCGCGTCGTCGAGAATCGACGCATCAATCCGACAGCGCCGCGTCCAAGATTGTTTTGTCAAGCAAGAATGGGATTACCCCCACTTCCAATATGCCGTCACGCGTGAATCGCGGCGGGTCGTATCCGCGGACGATTATCATTTTACGGAAGAAGTCGTCGCACTTGCGCAGCGGAAGCAGTTCCTGCTCACGCTTTTCTGGGTTCGGCAACTCAAGCGCAACCTGGATATACAGTTTTCCCGGCGCTCGGTTCACTACAAAATCAATTTCGTGCTGTCTGCCGGAAACCGTAACAACCCCAACGTCGACCTGGCACCCTCTTGCATTGAGTTCGTTGAAGATCACGTTTTCCATCGCGTGAGAGGGCTCGACATCGCGAAAGTCAAGCCTGGCATTTCTCAGGCCCGGGTCGACACTATAGTATTTCAGCGGATAGTCGAAATACTGCTTGCCTTTTACCTCCCACCGTTTTGCTTCATCGAAGAGAAAAGCGTCCTTAAGGTATTCGATGTAGTTGGCGACCGTATGGTCGCTTGGAGATGTTTTCAAGACGGACTCGATGGTGTTTTTGAGCTTGTGTGGATTCGTGAGCGATCCCGTCGCAGACGAAAGCACGTCAACAAGCCGCGCAAGCACATAGTCATCCCTTAACTTGTAGCGTTTGCAGATGTCCTTGAGATAGACTTCCGAGAAGAGCGCTTTTAGATATCGTGCGCGTTTGCGGTCATCTTGCTCCAACACCGCGAGCGGCATGCCGCCCCAAATCAGATACCGAGCAAATGCCGCCGCCTTGTCTTCCGGCTTCAGCGCGTCACAGCATTCCGCGAACGAAAAAGGCCGCACCTGTATCTTGGTTCCGCGATCTGCAAAATTCGTGTCAATGTCCTTTGAGAGCATCTTCGAGTTTGAGCCCGTGACATATACATCCACATGATCCATCTGGCGCAGCCCGTTCAGCGTATCGTAGAAGGTCAAGTATGCGCCGTCTCGGTCTTCGGGCGCAATCCGCCCCAGATCGACGTCTGGCGGCAGCACCTTCCTCGTCAACTGCACTTCGTCAATGAAAACATACGTCCATTCGCCGTCATTCCTGATTCTCGAGCGAACGAACTCCCCAAGGCGAATGGCGTCCCGGCAGTCCTTGAATTCATCGCGGTCAAGTGGCACTTC
>CACWIW010000020.1 GCA_902761035.1 uncultured bacterium
CGCGCACCAACGGTGAGCAAATGCTCCGCACAAGGCAAAGCGCTCCGCAAAGACGCGCGCGGTACAGGGATGGCAGAGGAAAGAATCGAGCGAAGCACCTGCCTTTCACAAGCCTTTGGGGGTGGGTAGAACGGGCTGGCAGCCCGTTCTACTAGGGAAGCCGTCAGTAGTACAACGGGCAGCTTGCCCGTTGGAGGGGGGTTGTGCGAAGCACTCAGCCAATGGCAAAACCGTTGCTTCGCCTTGGGTGCGCGACAGGGCGCGCACGGCAAAACTGTTTGCACTCGGTCCGTTTTCAAAACAAAGGCTTTACCAAATACGGGGGCTGTTGGGGTGGGCGACAGGTGGGCGATAGGTGGGCGATAGGTGGGCGATCCGCTGTAATACCACGGCTTGCGGCCGCCCTACCCGGCTCGGCGGGACGCCTCGCCCCACCCGTTGCGGCCGCGACGGAGCGCGGCCCTCCCGGTACGGCCGCGACGGAGCGCGGCCCTCCCGGTACGGCCGCGAACGGCTCGGCTGGACGCCTCGCCCCACCTTGCGGCTCGCCCGGAGGGCTCGCCCCACCTTGCGTCCGCGCGTGAGATTACGGTGCGGAATGCCAATTTATGGGAACTGACGGCGTGAATAACGGAACCATCGGACTTCCATGACCTGGCCTATCACAACATAGAAAACGGCAAAATTGCGAACGTTGATACGGTAATAGACATCTCCAGTAGCTTCATCTTTATAGTACGGCGCAAAGGCAAGCGGAGCTTCAAGGCTATCCACAACAGCCCGTTCGGCATCATCCCTCAAACGCTGTGCAGCCTCGGGATTGCGCAACTTGAACGTGATGTAACGTACGGCATCCGAGATTTCGTCGTAGAACTGCGGCGAATACTCAAGAGTAAACTTGTCGCCCAGCATCAATAATCTCCTGCAGACCGGAAAAGACTTCTGCGTGCGACATGCGCTTGGGATTCTCACGGCAAAAATGCGAACATTCCGACAGTTCCGCGGCCACATCCTCCTCTGCGGCCGGATCGTTGAAACTATGCCTGAAGCCTTCCTCAAGCATAGTTACGATGTAACGCACGGTACGAACCTTTTCGTCCGTTGTCATCGCATCTATTATGTCTTGCGCTGCTGCCGGCATTGTTTTTCCTTCTAGGCGCAAGGCGGTCGCGACAAGCGTGACCCTCCCGCGCGGGTAATCAGGTATCTCGCCTTTGAGAGGCAAGACGGAAATAGTATGCCACATTCCCCCGCCCAACGCAAGCGTGATTTTGGGAAATTGAAGTTTTGCGCATGGTTTGAGATGTGAATGCGCGGTACGTCACTTATCGCATTAGGTGAAGTTGCGGGTATGAGGCATGAGATTATGGTGCGGAACGTGGTTTGAGGGAATTGCGGCTCGTCCGGCTCGGCGGGACGCCTCGCCCTACCTTGCGGCCGCGACGGAGCGCGGCCCTCCCGGTGCGGAAGTTTTACAATTGGTTCAATCGTCTGATCTAGGTCTCTTAATTCCTCGGAAGAGCTTCCAATCACTGTCTGTGATCCGTGACACCTAGGTGTCAGTGGGTGTGACACCTAGATGTCAGAGGTTGTGACACCTAGGTGTCAGAGGGTGTGACACCTAGATGTCAGAGGTTGTGACACCTAGGTGTCAGAAATCGGGGCTCTATAGATCATAACAAACAGGAAAGCAGTTCAAAGGCAAAACATGGGAATGGGTGGGAATGGAGAATGGGGAATGGGGAATGGGGAATTCTCTTAGTCATCACTCAAAAATAACTTGAACACTCCATTGAGTATTGTTCACAAATCTTCATTGCCAACATTGTTCACAAATCACAAATATCAATTGTGGGGTGGATGAAAACACTCCCATTTGTATTGGTGGCAATGGTGACATTTGTGAACAATCGCAATTGTGCCTACAAGTGTGCAAGTTATTGTTGAGCAACGACTTAGTTGCTTTCGCTACCAGCACTTCTCCGGGGTGAGGAACAAGTCCGGGAACGCTCCCTGCTGGAAAAACGAAAAGTCCTCAAAGCAATGGTGCGTCGGACGGCTGAACGAGATTCGCCAAAGGCCCGCCGCCAGATGGGCGGCGGAGCGATATGCCGTCCATTTTGAAATATCGTCGCATTCCCAGACCATCTTGCCGGACGGTTCTGCGATCTGCGCACGGACGTATTCTTCGCCTCTTCCGGAAACTGCGGCAAAAAACGGCGTATCGGCTGCGACTCGCAGAAAGAGCGTCCCCTCCGAGGCGTAGATCGCGCGGTGTCCGTCTGCCGGCACAACGGCAATCGGAACGGACGTAGCCGAAAGTCCGAACGCATGGCTCCCAGCATCTGCTGTCATGGTGTAGAAGCCAGCCGCGTCCGCCTTGAAGACGAACGGCGTCTCGGCATCACCGTTCAGAGTGAATGACGCGCAAGCCCTGCCAGATGCGTACTTGACGACTACCGGCTTCGGATTGAACTCGGGCTTCCCGACCTTGGTGAACTTGCCGGAGAACCTTGCCTCGCCCGGCTTCGCCATGTAGAAACGGTACGTCACGCCATTGCGGAAGCGAAACGGCTTGAGATGCACAAGTTCCCCGGGGCAGGAATCGGACGGACGGGCAGCCGCAGCATGGAACTCGCGCCGTACCGGGGCGTCGGCAAGAAACGGCGAGCAATCCTGGAGATCCGAGAAGCGGCATTTATCAAACGAGACGACTACGGAACCTTTTGGCTTGCCCTTGATTTTAATCGCGCTCCCGCGCTCGTCCTCGAACGCGCAGCTCTCGCATGAAATCTCTCCCCGCACGCAGGAGGTCTTGTCCGCTCTCCCGCTGGAAAGCCAGAAGCAGTTTCTCCCCGATATGCGGCAGTTGGCTATCTGTACGGATATGGGCTTCGAGGACGCGTCGAGCTGCCCAAGATAGAACTCGATGCCGAAGCCAGCGTTGTCGGTGATGACGCAGTCCCTCATCACGATGCCGGAAAGCTCTTCGCACGCCCGGTTCGGCTCGAAGTCTATGCCCGCCGAAGGAGGGGTTCCTCCCGTGTTGCTCAGGATGCACCGCTCGATCAGGAGGTTGCACACGGATATCACGCTGATGCCCTGACGGTAGTGGCGGTCGCAGACAAGATCCCTCAGCACGATGTCGCGGCACGGACCGTTCTTACCGTCCACGCCCACGTACACGCCGTCGCCGCCGGATTCGATGAGCGTCAACCCCTCGACCGTCACGTTGCGGCAGCTGAGAAGCTTGATGTTCATCCGCCATTCGGCTTTCTTGTAAGGGGCGGCCGCATAGTCCGACCGGTGCATGCGCAGCGTGGCGCCGTAGCCGCTGACCTTCACGTTCTCCGCGCTCCTGAAAGCGAGGAGCGAGTCTGTCCGCCCGAGGTATTCGCCCTTCTTCGCAACAACTTCCACGCCTCGCTCGAACACGATTTCACAGTTGGAGCGTCCGAAGAGCGGACGCGTGATCCACGGAGACGGCTGCCTGTCGATCACTATCTTCCGCGCACCGGAGTCAAGCGCCTTCTGGAGGATTTCGGTGGAATCTGTGGGGTCGAATCCGAATGACGAAGCCCTCACGCACTCCGCCGACGCGACGTCGCGCGGCGTTCCCGCCCACGCGAAAGATGCAAATACTGCAGCCAGTGCGGCGAATATTGATGATATTTTCATTTAACTTGATTCTTTTTGCCTCAAACGACAATTTCGCTTGTGATTTCCGCCTCCAGCGCGCAACAGCTGGTCGGGGACAGGATGTACCGTTTTAAAAAAACATCAATTAGCGACGCTTCCGGCGGACAACGCGGCGGACGACCTTGGGTCTGCCTCCGCCGAAGGTCTGAACCCAACATCTTCCGTGGATGCCAACGCCGAGATGCGTGAATCTAGGCGAAAGAATGTTGGCCCTGTGACCCTTAGAATGCATCCACCCCCTTACAACAGCGGCAGGAGAGCGGTAGCCTTTGGCGATGTTCTCGCCCATAAAGCCAAATCCGTGCAGCCCGTTGAATGCTCCCTTGTGGTTGAAACGACCACGCTGGGAAATCTCTTTCGCGCGCTTGTCGGCCTGGGCCTGACAACGCTGCGAAAGCGCGAGGGGCCTAAGCCCCACCTTCTTGCGCTCCGCGTTGACGAGGGCCAGTACCTGTTCGGCGCGTGACGCCGCCTGCGCCTGTACCGGCGCGAGCAATCCAACGAATAGTACCGCTGCCACAATGGCAAATCGCGCAGCAGACCAGATTTTGCTAATTCTTCTCATGGCGCGCATTATACCAAATTACCTTTCGGGAAATCAAGTCTGGCAGAAACTTCAGGAGTCAGGCATGTGGATCATGCGCGTTCCGCGTTGCGGCGTTCGAGGTCGGCGCGGTAGGCGGCGAGGTCCACCGGCTTCTGGGCGACGCCCGTCTTGACGGCGGCCTCCGCCACGGCATAGCTCACCTCCACGAAGAGGCGGCGGTCGAACGGCTTCGGGATGATGTAGCCCGTGCCGAATTCAAGCGTCTCGTTCGGGTAGAGGGCCTTCACCTCGTCCGGGACGGGCTGGCGCGCGAGCGCGGCGAGCGCGTGGGCGGCTGCCACTTTCATTTCCTTATTAATAGTACGCGCGCGCACGTCGAGCGCGCCGCGGAAGAGGTAGGGAAAGCCGAGCACGTTGTTGATCTGGTTCGGGTAGTCGCTGCGGCCGGTCACCATCACGAACTTCCGTCCCTTCAGCGCCTCGGCGGCCACGGCGGGGTCGATCTCGGGGTCGGGGTTCGCCATCGCGAAGATTGCGGGGAATTCGCCCATCGCCTGCACGTCCGCGCCCGTGAGCACGTTCGCGGCGGAGACGCCGATGAACACGTCCGCGCCGCGAATCGCCTCCTGGAGCGTCTTCGCGGGCGTATCGACGGCGTGGCGGGCCTTGTAGGGGTTGAGGTCGGTGCGCGACGTGGAGATCACGCCCTTGGAATCGCACATAGTGACGTCCTTCACGCCGGCGGCCTTGCACATCTCGCAGATGCGGATGCCCGCCGCGCCCGCGCCGTTCATCACGATCTTGAGGTCGCCGAGCGCCTTGCCCGCGAGGGCGGCGTAGTTCATCACGCCGGAGAGCGCGATTACGGCCGTGCCCCACTGGTCGTCGTGGAATACGGGGATGTCGAGCGCGGCGTCTAGGCGGTCCTCGATCTCGAAGCAGGCGGGGGCGGCGATGTCCTCGAGGTTCACGCCGCCGTACTGCGGGGCGAGGGCCATGACGGCGGCGATCACGCGCTCGGGGTCGGTCTTGCCGGTATCGAGTCCGTCGCGGCGGCAGTGCGCGAGGGGCACGGGCCAGGCGTCCACGTCGCCGAACGACTTGAACAGGACGGCCTTGCCCTCCATGACGGGGATGGACGCGGCGGCGCCGAGGTCGCCGAGGCCGAGGATGGCCGTTCCGTCCGAGACCACGGCCACGAGGTTGGGCTTGGCCGTGCAGTCGAACACGCGCGCGGGGTTCTCCGCAATCGCCTTCACGGCGTGGGCGACGCCCGGCGTGTACGCAAGACACAGGTCGTCCTTCGTCTTGAGGGGCTTCGGCAGCGTCACGGCCACCTTGCCGCCCCGGTGGAATTTCATCACTTCTTCACGGTTGAATCCTGACATGTTTCCAGCTCCTTTTCTTCACAGCTCCATAGCGTAACGCGAGCGCCCGCCTCGGCGAAGACCTTCTGTGCCAGACGCAGCCGCACCGGGGTCAACTGGCAGGCAATCACCACGGTGTCCGCCCGCAGAGCGCGGATAACGGACTTTGCGGACGACAGCGAACCGCACACGCGGATGCCGCCGATGCAGTGTCCGCGCAGGAGGATATTGTCGTCGAGAAGCCCCACGATGATACGGCTGTTACGTGAGGCACCGCGCACCAGTTCGCTACGGAAAGTGGAATAGCGGAGGCCTGCTCCGTACACGAGGATGCGGCTCGTGGCGGGGTCGTCGGCAAGCCGCGCGCTGTCGAGGGCGTAGAACAAGTCGCGCACGATCGGGCGCGCGAAGCGCAGCGCGACGAGTGCGAAGAAGGCGTTCTGCGCGTAGAGCGCGGTAAACGCGAGCATGTGGACGTGCGGGTAGCCCATGAGGATGATGACCGCGTCGCAAGCCAGTACGCCCGCGAAGACGGCTACGACAAGGCGAACGTAGTTCGAGATGCGCGCGCGGCTCCAGACCGTCGAGTAGGCGTGGAAGAACACGAGCGCGAAGAACACCGGCACCACGGAGAGGGGCAGGTGCGTGTGGCAGGTCGCAGACGTGATGGGTATGGAGAGCTCAAGCGACGTGAGGAACCACGCGGCGACGAGCAGAAGCGCGTCCATCGCCACGTAGAACGGGACGGCGAGCGCGGCACGGCGGCGGCGAACGGCGGTTGTCTGGTCGTGCGCGAACGCATTCAGGAGGCGTCCGGCGTCCCACAGCTCGATGCGCCGCATGTCGCGCACCACTATCACCACGCCCACGACGAACGCGACGATGAACAGTCCGGCAGCCCGGTCGCGGAGCGCGAGCGCGCCGAACCCCACGGCGACGAAGAAAGCGGCGAGCGCGTAGAGCGCGAAAGCGGCCTTGCGCTGCGATACGAACTTGCGCAGGATGCGGTGGTGGAGGTGGTCGGTGTCCGCCTGCATCACGTGCGTACTGCCCTCCTCTAAGCCGTTCTGCTCGCGGGAAAGCACGGCGCGGATGGTCCGGCGCACGATTGCGAGGGTCGTGTCGAAGATCGGCACGCCCATCGCGAGGATCGGCACGCCGAGCGAGACGAACAGCGAGTCGCCGCTCTTCATCACGAGCGGCAGCACCGAAAGCAGGAACCCGATGTACATCGACCCCGTGTCGCCGAGAAACACGCTCGCCGGATTGAAGTTGTAGCGCAGGAACGCGAGGCACGCGCCCGCGAAGGCAAGGTACACGAGCGTCGCCTGCGGGTATCCGATGAAGGCGAGCGCCCCGCCCATGCCGATTGCGGCGATGAGCGCGAGGCCGGTCGCCAGGCCGTCCATGCCGTCGATGAGGTTGAATGCGTTGATCGCGCCCACGATCCAGAACGTCGTCAGAACGCAATCCAGCCACACGGGCAGTCCATGGAAGACCGACACGGTGCGGAATCCCGCATGGCACCAGAAGAACGCGCCCACCGCCACGGCGACCTGTCCGGCCAGCTTCACCACCGGCGGAAGGCCGAACTTGTCGTCTGCAAGCCCCACTGCCACAAGCGCCGCCGAAAGCCCCATCACCCGCCAGATGACCTCGTTCGGGAAAAGCGGGGATAGCCGCGCGCCCGTGATTAGCATGTAGGCCGACAATGCAATCGTGACGGACAGGAATACGGCGAATCCGCCCGCGCGGGGGGTGGGCACCTTGTTGATGCGGCGCGCGGACGGAGTATCCACCATGCCGCACTTCCGTGCCAGCTCTCTACAGAGCGGCGTAAGGACGAAGCCAAGCGCGAACGTGCCGATGAACAGCCCCCAGTAGGGCGCCGACTTCTGCAAAACTTCCCAAAGGTTCACGAAGAATTGCGTCACGGCAGCACCTCCCCTATTTGCCGCAGGAATTTCTCAAGCTCCGCGCGATCGCGCGGACGATCAAGGGTGAATCCCATTGGTGCGGACACGTGGACGGTAATCATCACCCAGCGGTCGATCCGGTTGTGTACCGAACGGTCCCAGGTGTCCAAAAAGATGCGACGCAGGTGCGACGCGGTATGCACGCCCACCTGGTTGAAGAACGTGTACGCGAGCAGGGCCGGCGGACGTTGCGGGCCGCTAAGCTGGATGGCATGATAGGGACGCCCCGCCACCTCAAAGTCCGTCGGTTTCGACATCTGGAACCCCTGTGCCGGCAGACAGAGCTCAGGACGGTGGATCGAACTCTTCTCCGCCCCGCTGATGACGGCAGACACGAGGAAATACATTCCCCAATCCGAACGGTACACGCGCTTCAGGATCGTTGTGTCCTTCGGCAAGACCGTGTTCTCGCCGAGCGACCGGCCGTCCAGCGCCGCCTTGCAGGCGGGGCAGTTGGTCTCGCCGGGTATATCCGAAGCGAGGAACGTGCGCGCGCAATTCTCGCCCTGACAGTAGAGGATGCCGTCGGACTCGTAGCCCGCCAGCGACGTAGGCCACGCCACCGACGGCGGATCGGCGATCTGCGTGTTCGGCGTCATCCGCTGGAACAACATCAACGGACACAGCACAACTGCAAATACAACTGGCAGAACAGGTATTTTGCCCGTTTGCGCAGCATCCTTACTGGGGCAACGGGCATCTTGCACGTTGCATTCGGGGTGGCGGGCATCTTGCCCTTTGCCGCGCTTCCCACACACCCTCGTAATCACCTCCCCGCACGCAACCATGCATGCAATAGCCACAATAAACACCACATAGCCCGAATAGTCATGGTAGAACCCCAACGCGAAATTCGCGTTCGCCAACGCCGCCACGCAGCAGATGGAAAGGATGCGCACGACATTCCCCAATATAGCCAGCGGAACGGAACACGCGAACAGCGCGGCCCGGCGTTTCCACGTGGGCTGCGTGTACCAGGCATACGCGGCCGTGAGCGCCATGAGCGCCACAATCGACCGCAGGCCCGAACACGGCTCCGCAACGTCAATGGAGAACGGATGCGCCCCCTGCGAGACGATGGCCGTACCCTGCTGTACCACGTCCACGCCGAAACCGCGCAGCAGCACGAACGCGGTTCCGCTTGCTAAGAGTCGCAGGTGGATCGTGATGGCGTCCAGATAGGAGGTCATGGGCACCGTGAACAGCAGGAAGAGCGCGGGGAACACGAACCTCTTGGCCATACGGCGGCCATAGAAGGCCCATGGCACCGCCATGCACAGTCCCATGAAGCCCATCTGTTCAAAACGCACCTGGAGACCGCGCGCACCGACCAGCGCCACGGCGATGCAGGGCAGACAGGCAAGAAATCCCCAGAAGGACGGCGCCCCAGCTTCTTCCCGAATCTCCTTGCGCTGCGTCCACAGCACGTAGAGCGAGAAGATTGGCACCAACCAGCCATGCGACATGTCCTCCAGCGGATCGCTGAAAACATAGCGCAGACGAATGAACATGCCGGTGAAACCGACCAGCATGCACGCGACCGTCGCCGCACACGCACCAAGGCGCAGGTTCTGTTGCCACTTTTGCATGGAATCGTCTTATTATACCATAATTTCGCCGTTGTCACCACCCCTGAGAGCAGTCGCGGTTGTCGCGGTTGTCGCGGTTGTCATGGCCGGCATCTCCAAACACTGCACGACAATAAATGCCAGAAGGACAAGGACGCCCCGCCCCCTCCAGCAACATCTCACCCGATTCGACGCGCGCCGACGGGAAGTGCTGCGCGAGGATGTTCTCCGCCACCTGGCAGGAGAGGCCGGGCGTGTGCGACGAGAAGAGGATGAAACGCGGCTTTTCGGAGAGAACGCCCTTCACGAGCGTCAGAGTCTCCTGCAGGTCGCGCTCTATCTTGTACGTCTCGCCGCTCGCGCCGCGTCCAAAGGTCGGCGGGTCGAGGATCACGGCGTCGTAACGGCGCTCCCGACGAAACTCGCGGCGGAGGAACTTGTGTACGTCATCCACGATCCAGCGGATGGGACGGTCCTGCAGGCCGTTCAGCGCGGCGTTTTCGCGCGCCCACTGCACCATGCCCTTCGAGGCGTCGAGGTGGCAAACCTCCGCGCCGCCCTGGGCCGCCGCGAGCGTGCTGCCGCCCGAATATGCGAACAAATTCAACACCGACACCCGTTCCCCGTTCCCCGTTCCCCGTTCCCCGACCATCGCGCGAATCCAGTTCCACTGCGCGCGCTGCTCGGGGAAGATGCCGAGGTGCCCGAAATCGGTGCCGGTGAGCTTGAAGCGGATGCCGGCCGTCTCAATCGTCCACTCCGCCGGAAGCGCGTTTCGCCCATGCCAGCGGTTGCCCTCCTCGCGGTCGAACGTGGCTGAGGCGCGCGCCCAGGCGGACGGGTTCTCCGCGCGCCACAGCGCCTGCGAGCACGGGCGCACGAGCGTGAAGCGCCCGAAGCGCTCGAACTTGCGTCCGCCGCCGGAATCAATCAATTCATAGTCGTCATTCATCACGTCAGGGGGCGAGGACGTTTTTGATCGCGGGAATCTCCGGCGAGAAGTAGTACTCCTGGCCGGTCGCGTCCGTCACGCTGCGCCAGAGGTCGCCGCTGAGGGACACCTTCTGCCGTTCAATCGTGGCGAGCTTGATGGGCACGAGCGTGTAGAGGTCGCCATTGGAGCCGACCACGCAGTTCGTGCGTCCGGCCATGGCCGCGTGAACCGCCGCGCGCGCGAGCAGGTAGCAGCGGATCGCGTCCGTGCCGCGTGCGGGCACGCTGCGGATCATGTAGCTCGGGTCGAAGTACTTCACGCTCGCCACCATGTCCTTCTCCTTGAAGTAGGCGGAGATGCGGCGCTTGAGGTAGTCGCCGATGTCCTTCTTGAGCACGTTGCCGCTCGCGTCGCGCGTCTCTTCCATGTCCTGGAAGAACTTCTGCCCGGCGCCCTCGGCCACGACGATCACGGCGTGCGTCTTGCCGCTGCGGAAGCGGCGCTCGAGCGCGACGAGGAGTCCCTGCGGGCCGTCGAGATCGAAGTCCGTCTCGGGGATGAGGCAGAAGTTCACCACCGGGTTCGCCACGGCGGCGTAGGCGGCGATGAAGCCGGAGTCGCGGCCCATGAGCTTCACGAGGCCGATGCCGTTGAACGTGCCCTTCGCCTCCACGTGCGCATCGCGGATCACGTGCGTGGCCTCGGCGACGGCCGTCTCGAAGCCGAAACTCGGTCCCACGAACTGCAGGTCGTTGTCGATCGTCTTCGGCACGCCGATCACGGAGATGGAGAGCTTCCGCCGCAGACACTCCTCCGCCACATCGCGCGCGCAGCGGAGCGAGCCGTCACCGCCAATGCAGAAGAGGACGTTGATGTTCATCCGCACAAGCGTATCGACGATGACTTCGGTCGGCTGGCGTCCGCGCGAGCTGCCAAGAATCGTGCCGCCGTGCTCGTGGATCGTGTCCACGGCGTCGGGGTCGAGCAGCATGGGCGTGTAGCCGCAGGTGGGGTTGAGGCCGGCGTAGCCGAAGCGGATGCCGTAGATGGTCTGGATGCCGTAGTCGAAGGAGAGGATCTCCACGATGCCCTTGATCACGTTGTTGAGTCCAGGACACAGTCCGCCCGCCGTGAGGATGCCCGCGCGCGTCCAGCTGGGGTCGTGGAATATCTTCGCCTTCGGGCCGGCGCGCTCGAACGATGGTTCGCGACCGAGCTTCTCGCGCAGCCAGTCGAGGAGCGGTATGTCCTCGCTCATCAGCACGCGCGCGCCGTCGGGCACGAACTCGTGTTTGCGCACGGGCGACGCGATGCGGCATTCGCCGAGCGTGTCCACGTCGAACGGATAGCCCTGCGGCGTCGCCGCTATTTTCTCCAACGTAGGTGACATCTTTTTCCTCCTTCACGATTCCTTGACGGTGCCCTTCAAGACGGCGATGAACGCCGACTGCGGCACGTTGACATGTCCGAATTCCTTCATGCGCGCCTTGCCGCGCTTCTGCTTCTCGAGCACCTTCATCTTGCGCGTCACGTCGCCGCCGTACAGCTTCGCCAGCACGTCCTTGCGGAACGGGCGGATGTCCTCGCGCGCGATGATCTCGCGGCCGATCGCGGCCTGCACGGGAATCTTGAACTGGTGGGGCGGGATCGTATCGGCCAGCGCCTTGCAGATCTGGATGCCGCGCGCGCGCGCCTTGGAGCGGTGTACCATCGTCGCGAAGGCGTCCACCGTCTCGCCGTTGAGGAGCACGTCCATGCGCACGATGTCGCTCACCTGGTAGCCGTCCGGCTCGTAGTCCATCGAGGCGTAGCCGTGCGAGACGCTCTTGAGCGTGTCGTGGAAGTCGATGAGGATTTCGTTCAGCGGCAGGCGGCAGTGGAGCATCACGCGCTTCGCGTCCATCGACTCCGTGCCCTCCACCGTGCCGCGCCGGTCCATCACGATGCGCATCACGTCTCCGATCGATTCATTGGGCGTGATGATGCGGGCCTTGAGGACCGGCTCCGAGATCGTCTCGAGCGTGGAGGGGTCCGGCATCTGGAGCGGGTTGTCGAGGTCGCGTTCCTCGCCGCCCTTCATCTTGAGCTTGTAGACGACGCCCGGCGTGGTGGAGATGATGTCGAGGCCGAACTCGCGCCGCAGGCGTTCCTGCACGATCTCCATGTGGAGGAGGCCGAGGAACCCGCACCGAAAACCGAAGCCGAGGGCGATGGAGCTTTCGTGGTGGAAAGTGAAGGCACTGTCGTTGAGGTGGAGCTTCTCAAGGCCCTGCTCCACCTTCGGGAATTCGTCCGTGGACATCGGGTAGATGCCGCAGAACACCGTGGGGTGGATGTCGTGGAAACCGGGCAGTGCCTCGTCCGCGCCGAACTTCGAGGTGGTCACGGTATCGCCGATCTTGATCTCGCTCGGGTCCTTCACCGTGCCCACGAGGTAACCGACCTGTCCGGCGGAGAGGCAGTCGACCGGCTTCTTGCCGGGGGAGAAGATACCGACTTCGTGGATCGTGGTCGAGACGTGCGAGCCCATGAACGTGACGCCCTGGCCGGCCTTCACGCTGCCGTCCACCACACGCACGTAGGTGATCACGCCGCGGAACTCGTCGAACACGCTGTCGAACACGAGCGCGCGCAGGGGCGCGTCCGCGCCGCGCGTCTTCGGCGGCGGGATGCGCTTCACGATCGCCTCCAGCACCTCGGGACACCCCACGCCCGTCTTCGCGCTCACGAGGAGCGGGTCGTCCATCGGGATCGCGAGGATGTCCTCGATCTCGCGGCTCACCTCCTTCACGTCGGCGCCGGGGAGGTCTACCTTGTTGAGGACGGGCACGATCTCGAGGTTCGCGTCCATCGCGAAGTAGGTGTTCGCGACGGTCTGGGCCTCCACGCCCTGTGCGGCGTCCACCACGAGGAGCGCGCCCTCGCAGGCGCCCATCGAACGGCTCACCTCGTAGGCGAAGTCCACGTGGCCGGGCGTGTCGAGGAGGTTGAAGAGGTAGGTCTTGCCGTCCTGCGCCTTGTACTCCATCGACACGGGATGGCTCTTGATCGTGATGCCGCGCTCGCGCTCGAGGTCCATGGCGTCGAGGGTCTGCTCCTTCAGCTCGCGCGCGCTGACGGCGTGCGTAAGCTCGAGGATGCGGTCCGACAGCGTGGTCTTGCCGTGGTCCACATGCGCGATGATGCAGAAGTTGCGGATGTTATCGAGTGTATGTTCCATAGTTTGTGAGCGCACAGTATACCATATTTCCGCCCGTTTGCGTACAAGCGCGTATATGTATTCCATTTTTGATATTTTGACATTTTTGAAATCAGTGCAGTACAACCGAACGAAACCTTATGGTATAATAGTCGCCGCCATGGACAAACTAGAAGAAGAGATCGCGGAGCTGAAAAAAGCCCGCAATGCCGTTATCCTCGCGCACAACTACGAGCGCGACGAAGTGCAGGACATCGCCGACTTCACGGGCGACTCGCTCGAGCTCGCACGAAAGGCCGCGTCCGTCGAGGCGGACGTAATCGTGTTCTGCGGAGTCTATTTCATGGCCGAGACGGCCGCCATCCTCAACCCCGCGAAGAAGGTCCTCATCCCCGACCCCTCGGCGGGTTGTCCAATGGCGGACATGATCACGGGCGAGCAACTCCGCGCACTCAAGGCACAGCATCCAGGTGCCGCGGCGGTCTGCTACGTGAACTCCACCGCCGAGGTGAAGGCCGAGTGCGATATCTGCGTCACGTCAGGAAACGCCGAAAAGGTGATGGCACAGTTCCCGAAAGACCGCGAGATCCTGTTCGTGCCTGACCAGCACCTCGGCTCGCACATCGCGGACAAGCTCGGCGTGACCTACGTCCTCTGGCCCGGTTACTGCCCCACGCACGCGCGCCTCACCGCAAAGCAGATCGCCGCCGCGCGCGCCGCACACCCTGGCGCCACCGTGATGGTCCACCCTGAATGCCCTCGCGAAGTGCGCGACGCAGCCGACCAGCGACTCTCCACCGGCGGCATGTGCGCATACGCGCGCAACTCTTCCGACACGGAGTTCATAGTCGGCACCGAACTCGGCATCCTACACCGCCTGCGCAAGGAAAACCCCAGCAAGCAATTCTACCCCGCCGCCGAGCTCGTCTGCCCCAACATGAAGAAGACAACGCTCGACAAGGTGCGCGACTGCCTGCGTGACCTCTCGCCCATCGTCACCGTACCAGAGGACATCGCCGTCCGCGCCAAGCACGCAATCGACGCCATGCTCGCCGTAACCTAACCACCCGCCATGTCCTCTATTCCACCTACATCTGTGACTTTGCTTAAAGACCTCTCCGGCGACGCGACTAGCGTCCGCTGGACGGAATTTCACAACAAATACGCCGGACCGATGCGCGCCTTCTTGCGGACGCACTACCCCACAGTTGAGGCTGACGACGTGATCCAGGAAGTGCTCATCGCCCTCATGAAGTGCCTGCCGCATTACCAGTACGTGCCTGACGAACATGGCTACTTCCACAACTACTTGATGGGCATTGTGAAACACAAAGCCGAGGATGCCCTCCGCCACATGAAATTCCGAAAAATCTTGATTTCCGAGCTTGAAAAAGAGGCAAAGGAGCGGATGAAGCACTTGCGGCGACCGGATGACGAAGCAGCAGAAGCGGCCTGGCAAGAAAACACGAAGGAAGCAGCCTTGCAGCAACTGCTTGCAGATGGCTCTATTCTGCCTTCGACGCGCGAGATATTCCGCCATGTGGCGGTCATGCACGAAAAACCCGCCGTCGTTGCCCGCAAGTTCGGCATAACCCGCAACAACGTGGACCAGATCAAGGCCCGCATGATCGCGCGCCTCAGGGACCTCATCGCCAGCATGGCCGCTGCGGCGAACTAGTACACCTGAAGGAGCATTTCCGCGCGCTTGTTGTTCTGTCGCGTCGCGCGGTAGAGCCAAGTCTCCCCGCGCTCCTGATCGCGCGCCACGCCGCGTCCCTCAAGAAAACATTCCCCAACGAGCGTCTGCGATGGCGCGTGGCCGCGCAACGCCGCCCTCATCGCAAGTTCAAATCCACTCTTCTCGTCCTTCTCAACCCCGATGCCGTTAAGACGGCAGAACGCCAGGCCGTTGATCGCGTTGAGATCGTCCTGTTCGGCCCCGCGGGCGTACCACTCGGCAGCCTCGCCCACGTCCTTTTCGCAACCTATGCCGTTTAACAGACAGTATGCGAGCGATGCCTGCGCGGAGGCATCGCCGGTATTTGCGGCTTTGCGGTACCACGCAACGGCGGCAACACGGTTCGTGGGAGTCCCCCTCCCGTAGAAACATGCCTCGGCCACGGCAAGCTGCGCAAGGACCTCCCCCTCCTCCGCCAACGGCGACATCCGCTCAAAATACGCCTCTTCCGACTCGTCCGGCCGCTGCAACACCTCCTCTGCGGGATCCACAGGTGCCGGTGGCTCTTCGTTTTCCGCATCCGGATTAGGTGCGACCGCCACCACCGGTTCCTGCGGCACAAGCAAATCCACCAACTTTTTCTTTATCTCGGCACGGAACACTACGGCAAGAACAATGGCAGCCACGCCAAGCGCGGCCAGCAGCCACAGGACGACGGTATGCCTGTTCCTGCGGCGAACCGCCGCCGCAAAAGCCTGCGCCGACTCGTAGCGTTCCGTCGGGATCTCGCGCGTCGCACGATGGATTATCGAGCGCATGGTCGAGGGCGGATTCTCCCCGTATAAATACCATGCTATCTTGCCAAGCGAGAAAACGTCGCCCTGCACAAGCGACATGCCCTCCAGAAGCTGCTCCGGTGCGGCGAAGTCAATCGTGCCGACGCCGACGGGCTTGCCGTCCACCATCGAGACCTTGCGCGGCTTCCAGCCAAGAGGCGTGTGTTCATTGCCGCGCTGCTTCACAAGGCCGAGGTCGATCAGGACAGGATCGCCGTTCCTTCGCAGGAGGATGTTACCTGGCTTCAGGTCGCGGTGGACGTATCCCGCCTCGTGCAGCGTCTGGACAGCCTTCGCTACCTTGTTCATGAATCCCGGCACATCGCCGCGAGGCATCGGATCGGGCAGCGGCAGGAGGTATTCCATCACGTAGTACGGCCTCCCGCCGAACTCGCCGGCACCAAAGAAGCGCGGCAGGGCCGGCAGCGACAGGAAGCGAAGTGCGTCGATCTCAGCCAGAAACCGTGTCTTCAGGTTGCGCGCGTCATTGACCAGGAGCTTCAGCGCGCCCTCGTAACTGAGCCGCAGGTTCCGCACGCGGTACACTTCGGATGACAACCCTGCGCCGAGATATGCCTCGACGTGCCATTCCCCCACGCATGTGCCGCATCGGAGCCGACCGTATCCGCCGCCTTCGCTCGGGCGCGATTCCAGCCACGCCTCTATGGAATCTGTCCCCGCGTCGTTCATTTACAGACGGCCTGCCAGCGCCGTGCTGCACACAAGGCCGTCATCGCGCGACTGGCCGATGCGCGCAAAGGCGTCTTTCGCCTCGCGCACGAGTTCGCCGGCGGAAATCTCGCCTACGCCGTGCATGCGCAGATACCGAAGACCGCGCCGACGCGCCGCGCGTGCCTGCACCACCCCTGCGGACTCCGCCTGTGCGAGGGCGGCCACGTTCCGCGCGCTAAGCGCGGCGTTTCCCCAACCGCCAGAGGCGTCCTGCGTGCGCACAAGCGCGTCCACCGCCCTGTCCAGCGCAGCGCGGTCGGACGACGGATCCCTTGCAAGAACCGTTACGGCAAACGCCTGCACATATTGCGCGGCTGATGAGTCGGAGAAGGACCCGTCCCCACGCTGGCAGGCGGCCAGGCGCGCAACGGACATCTTCGGCACAGGACGCAACACCAGCGACACGAACGCGAATACTGCCAAGATGGAAGCCGCCGCCGCGAACAGCATGGACGGCGACAGCCACCGTGTGCGGAAACGGACAAAGCCCCCCTCGCGCGGCAGGTGCGCCAGCACGCGCGCGGCGAATCCCGCCTCCACGTGCGCCTGCGGAGCGCGCCTAAGCGCGGACACTATGTCGCGGAGACCGTCTCCGGCCTCGCGTAGATCACGTTCAAGATCTGCGTTCATTCATCAGCTCCTTCAGTCTTTTCAATGCGTTGAACATCCTTGACTTGACGGTCCCCTCCGGGATGCCCAAGATCTCCGCAACGTCCGCGTACGGGAGATCCTGAAACACTCCCAGTTCCACGACGTCGCGCATCGCGGGCGGCAGGGACGCCACGGCGCGGCGAACGCGATCGCCCGACCCGTCATCGTCCGGATCGGCAGGCCGGCACGCCGTCGCCGCCTCGCCGGCCGTCGACATCGTGCCCGCAGTCGCCTCCGTCTCCACCTGACGCTCAAGTTCCTCCTCAAGGCCATGCCTATGGCCCTCGGCGCGGAAGAAGTCGATTGTGACCTGCCCCGCAAGGAGGAAAAGGAACGTCGTCAGCTTCGCCGTGGGGGCGTACCGGTTCCGGTAACGCCAAAGCCGCAACAGCGTTCGCTGGGCGAGATCCTGCCCGTCACAGTATGAAACGCCCTTGCGGAGGAAAAAGTTCAGCAAAACATCCTGATAGCGCACTACCAACTCGGCGAACGCGCGCTCATCTCCCTTGGCGGTCCGAGCCATAAGCTCGGCATCCGACGAATCGCTCACCTGTCGTCTCCCGAGTTCAGCTCCTCGCGGTCGGCACAGAAGGAATCGGCCCAAGTGGCGACCATGGCGACAATCTGCGAACGCACGGCTATCGGCCCCTGGGCATACGTGCCGGGACGCATGAAACCCACACCCGCAAGCAGGAAGATGAGCACGGCGCTCTTGAAGGCGCCGCTCAACCCGCCCAACAGGGCGTTAGTGGGCTGCGGCACGAGAAAAGACACGCACTTGTTGACCAGCATACGCACAAAGCCGAATGCTACAAGCCCCAACACGAAGTCGGCTACGCCGGCTGCGGCCAGTTCCGTCATGTCCCCCTTGTTGAACCCGACTGAGCGCACTAACTCGTGCGCGCCACCATAAAAGAAATACCCGGCGGCGGCCGCAGCCACGAATCCGGCGAAGGAGGCGAGCTCCCCGGAGAGGCCCCTGACCAACCCGATGCCAACGATAAGGGCAACGACACCGAGCAGGGCTAGATCTAGCGGCGCGAGGTCCATCACTTACCTAAGTCTTTCCGGTATTCGGCCCAGGCATTCGCCAGCTTGACGCTACCCGCCTTGATCAGCGCGCCGATCAGCTGGTCGAGGGCTTCCTTGTTCTGGGGATCGTGGGCGACTGCACGGTTCATGATTTCAACGGCCTGCACCCAAAGCTTGTTCTCGCGTGCCAGACGCGCCACCTCAAGGTAGTTCTTCTGCACTGCGGGTTTCTGGTCTATGGCGGCGCGATAGGCCCGAATCGCCTTTCTCACCCCTTCCGCAGTCTTGTCCGTGCTCCTCAGAATGCGCGCGTAACCCAATGCGGCGGCGTATGACATGGGATCGGCGGCGTAGGCGTCGGCATACTTCTTCTTCGCCGCCGTCAGCTTGTTCTTGGCCTCGAGCTCCTCGGCATCGCGGATCAGCGCGGCCGCAACGCTGGGCTTGCCGCTGCTGGCGCCAGGCCGGGCGGCGGCGATCCTGGCGAGCGTCTTGCGCAGTTCGGGGACGACCTCGTAGTTTACCTTCTCCGCGCGCGGGTCCCCCGGCTTCGACAGGCGGGCGAACATCCGGAAATGCTCCTCGGCGGCCTCGTAGAAACGGTAGACGTCGCGGTAGATCAACCCCAGGTAGTACCAAGCCGCTTCGTTCTTCATATCTAGCCGACGCGCCTGCAGAAACATAATGCGCGCGACATCGGCGTTATGCTGCAGGAATTCGACCGTGCCCAGGCCTGCGTACGCCTTCGCCCGCAAGGCAGGGGGAAGCGACTTCGTCTTGATGACGGAGGTGAAACTCGTACGCGCCTGCTCGAAGTCCTGTCTAAGGCAGGCAGCCTGTCCGGCGACCAGACACGCCTCGGCAGACTCTGGCTGAAGCGCCTGCGCCTTTTCGGCCGCGTCTGTCGCCGCAGCAGCGTCCTTCTGGGCGATAGCCGCGACGCCGGCGTTCACGAGCGTGTTGAGGTCCGCCGCCTCCTCCGCCGCTGGAGCCGGGGTCTTGGCGGTGTCCGAAGATTCTTTGCCGCACCCCGCGACGAGCGTCGCGAAGAGCGCAATGGAGCATACTTGCAGGGTCGTTTTCATAAAGGGTCCTTTCAGGGATGTGCCTATATGATACCACGAATCCGCGCGCGCGTGAAGTCGAATAAATTCTTTTACAATAAATTCTTTTGCAAAAAAACGCCGCCGCGAACTGTTTCACGGAGAAGCGGTCGGCGGCGGCGGCTGAGGGGGACGAGCCCGTCCCCTTACTTCTTCTTGAAGCTCTCCTCAACGGCGACCGCGACTGCGACCGTCGCGCCCACCATCGGGTTGTTGCCCATGCCGATGAGGCCCATCATCTCCACGTGCGCGGGCACCGAGCTGGAGCCGGCGAACTGCGCGTCGGAGTGCATGCGGCCCATCGTGTCCGTCATACCGTAGCTGGAGGGGCCGGCGGCCATGTTGTCCGGGTGGAGCGTGCGGCCCGTGCCGCCGCCCGAGGCGACGGAAAAGTACTTCTTGCCGTTCTCGATGCACCACTTCTTGTAGGTGCCGGCGACGGGATGCTGGAAGCGCGTCGGGTTCGTGGAGTTGCCCGTGATGGACACGCCCACGTTCTCGAGCTTCATGATCGCGACGCCTTCGGGGACGTTGTCCGCGCCGTAGCAGTTCACGGCCGCGCGCGGGCCCTTGGAGAAGGGCTTCTTCTCGACCACGCGCACCTTTTCGGTCTTGTTGTTGAAGGCCGTCTTCACGTAGGTGAAGCCGTTGATGCGGCTGATGATGTAGGCGGCGTCCTTGCCGAGGCCGTTCAGGATCACGCGGAGGTTCGTCTTGCGCACCTTGTTCGCGTTGAGGGCGATCTTGATCGCGCCCTCTGCTGCGGCGAACGACTCATGTCCCGCGAGGAACGCGAAGCACTCGGTAGCGTCGTCAAGGAGCATCGCGCCCAGGTTGCCGTGTCCGCGGCCAACCTGGCGGTTCTCCGCCACGGAGCCGGGGATGCAGAACGCCTGGAGGCCCACGCCGATCTCGGCGGCGGCGTCCTTCGCCTTCACGCAGCCCTTCTTGATCGCCATCGCGGCGCCCACCGTGTAGGCCCACTTTGCGTTCTCGAAGCAGATCGGCTGCGTCTCCTCGACGATCTTGTAGGGGTCGAAGCCGGCCTTGAGGCAGATGTCGCGGCACTCTTCGATGGTCTTGATGCCGTAGGGCTTCAGCGCGGCCAGGATCTTGGCCTCGCGGCGCTCGTAGCCTTCGAACAGCTTCTCGGAGGAAGCCTTATTCGTTGTTTTCTTCGTTGCCATTTGAAAGTCCTCCTGTTAGTCCTTGCGGGGATCGATGTACTTGGCGGCGCCCTCGAACTGTCCGTAGTGGCCTTTCGCCTTCTCCCACGCCTCGTTCGGGGTCATGCCCTTCTTGATGAAGTCGGTCATCTTGCCCAGCGAGACGAACTCATAGCCGATCACCTCGTTGTCCTTGTTGAGGGCCATGCGCGTGCAGTAGCCTTCAGTCATCTCCAGGTAGCGCGGACCCTTCGCCTTGGTGGCATACATGGTGCCGACCATCGAGCGGAGGCCCTTGCCGAGGTCCTCAAGGCCGGCGCCGATCACGAGGCCGCCGTCCGAGAACGCGCTCTGGGTGCGTCCGTAGACGATCTGGAGGAAGAGCTCGCGCATCGCGGTGTTGATCGCGTCGCACACGAGGTCGGTGTTGAGGGCCTCGAGGATCGTCTTGCCCACGAGTATCTCGCTCGCCATCGCCGCGGAGTGCGTCATGCCCGAGCAGCCGATCGTCTCCACGAGCGCCTCCTCGATCACGCCGTTCTTCACGTTGAGCGACAGCTTGCACGCGCCCTGCTGCGGCGCGCACCAGCCCACGCCGTGCGTGTAGCCGCTGATGTCCTTGATTTGCTTTGCCTGCACCCACTTGCCCTCCTCGGGGATGGGCGCGGGACCGTGGTTGCACCCCTTCATCAGGGGGCACTGGTGCTGTACCTCAGTCGAATAGACCATTTTTGACTCCAATTGGTTTTTGTGTTAGAGGGCGTATATGATACCAAATCGCCGCCCCGCGTTCAAGTGAGCGTTTGCGATTTGCGATTTGCGCAAGCCAAAGGCTAAGCCAATGCAATGCCTTTGGCGGGAGAGGCCGCGCTTGTCGCGGCCGATCTCGGCTTCGCGCTCTCCACCCACGGTTCTGCGACGAATGGCAAAGCAATCGTTTTGCCATTGGCTCAACGCGGAGCAGTTTGGCAGGGCGCGCCCCGTGCGCGCCCCCAAGGCAGAGCATTGGCTAAGTGCTTGGCCAAGCGCTTCCAAAAACGTCGCGGCCACAGCACGGGGCGCGAAAGGTGAGCGCTTCCACGAACCTTTCACAAGCGATTGCTTCGCCTTTGACGATGAAAGGCTCGGCGATTCTCGCAAACCTTTCTCTCATCGTGCCCGTGGCCGGCAGCCTTTGTGGAAGCGCTTGGCCAGTTGATCGGCAATTCACCAACGTTGGTGCGCGCACAGGGCGCGCACGGCAAAACTGCTGCGCACAAGCCAAAGACCAAGCCAATTCACTACATTGGAAATTGGGATTGGTAACTGGCAACACTTCCACATTGGCAACATTCCCCAAACTTTTGCTATACTATTCCCGACCTCAAAAAGGAGCAACGAATGAAAACGAGAATCTTTCGCTCAACCTTCGCCGCGATGATCGCCGTCGCAGGCCTCGTCATGTGCCACTCCGCGCACGCCTCCACGTTCAGCGTGACGAGAGCCAGCACGAACACCAACACCACGTTCACTATCACGCGTTCGGGCGCGGGCATCGACTCTGCCGAGACAGTAATCTACCGTACCGTGAGTCTCAGCGCCTACGCGAATCAGCACTTTGTCGCCATTTCTAACTCGTTCACGTTTGCAGCCGGCGAGACCTCCAAACAGGTCGTTGTCGCTTATAAATCCCCTAACAGCATTGATGTAGTAAGTCGTTACCAAACTTCTAATTCGCGTGCCTTTCGTCTTGAGGTTATCGATGCCGGAGGGTTCAAACTCGCTTCAGGAGACAGCGAGATAGTTTTCGGTAGCGCCTTCAAGCTCCAGACCAACTGTGTAGTTCAAAGCGCTGCCGACATTGATCTCGTTTACTTTAACGGGACGAGCTACGCCTCGGGGATCAACAGTAGCAAGTATGTTGATGTTCCATACACGCCGCCGTCTAGCGACGTACAGTCAAGTGGAACTTACCAGGGGTATGTCCTGATCGACGACAGCTATGACTACTCCAAGAAGGCTGCCACCGTATCTACGGCACCACTCTTCAATCGCCTTGGCGGTAGTGGGCAGTACTACGATGCCATTGGCAACAAGATGTATGTGACGGTCTGTTTTACCGAAAAAGAGAAAGACGACGGCTACGCCTACGTTCAGATTGTCGGTGGGAACGGTAGCGCCCCCTACGACACTGGAGCCGACCCCGACGGTGCCGTAAACGAGCCCGTCAATTCGCTCTACAAGGCCTGCTTCGAACTCAAAAAGGGTTCTGGGGTATATAGTGGCGAGGGCAAGCAGTTCTTCCCCCATCGTTATGACTATACCGATCGTTCCTCCGGTGGCCAGTCCGCCTCGCACACCGAGTTCTTTCTCGAAGACAGTTATCTCTGGCAGCAGGATTTCTGTTCTTAAGATACCACGCTTCCAATTCCGGGTCGCTCTCAATCTCCCCCACAAATTCCTACATCACCACGCGCTTCGACTGCGGCGGCAAAAACGACGATACTTATGGCTACAAGGACCTCTTCGTGCGGCTCGCGATGGTGGACGATGACGGACCGACTCTGAAAAGAGCAATCGTTTCGCCCGGTCCCTATCACCGCGGCAATCCAGTTACAATTTCTTTAATATTCAACGAGGCCGTCATTCCGACCTACGCCGGTAGGGGCGGAATTTTAACATCGTGGGGAGAATTCACAAACGTCGGAAACACCGGTGTAAACGTACTCACCTTCACGGGCAACATTCCAGACTATGTCGCAGACGGCACAGAGTTGTCTATGTCCGGCACCATCGGCCTCTCAGTTTCTGACTTTGCAGGCAATCCGTGGCATGGGTTTTACATCTACGACTTCAGTGTCAGGGTTTCTCCCAGCTACGACTACCCCATATCCTACGATCTCGGCGGCGGCGTCCTTCCCGGCGACGCCTCCAATCCCGCGTCCTACAGCTACGACACGCCGCGCTTCACCCTCGTGAACCCCGTCCGCGCCGGCTACGTCTTCGACGGTTGGACCGGCACGGGCATCGGCGGCCTCACGAACTCCGTCTCCGTCGCTCTCCGCAGCCACGGCAACCGCGCCTACACCGCACACTGGACACCCATCGAGTACACTGTCCATTTTGATGCCAACGGCGGCTCCGGCACAATGACAGATCAGTCATTCACCTACGACGTGCCGCAAAGCCTCACCTCCAACGTCTTTGCGCGCACGGGCTACATCTTTGCCGGCTGGGCCTACGCGGGCACGATATTCGCCGACGGCACGACCGCCTGCAACCTCACGAACGAAACCGTCGCCGTGACGCTCGCCGCCCAATGGACGCCCGACTTGGCTACATACTGGCACGCCGACTCCGACCACGACGGCACATCTGCCGAGCGTTCCTACGTCATCAACACCACCACTGGTTTCAATCTGCTTGCCGACCTTGTGGACGAATTCGAAGGAAAATACTTCGTCCTCTGCTTGACGGATCCATTCGATAACGTCATCATCGGCAACTACGGCAACAACTATTTCGACGATGTTACAATCTCCGTTAATCCTGGCCAGTACCTAACTGACGGCGCTACCACCTATAGCGGCGAGCTCACGGGCGAACAGATCGCCGACCTCGCGGGCAAGACCATCCGACCCGCCATTCCCTACATCGACGCCGATGGTGCCGTGCAATACTGCCTCAATTACAACGTCCTCACGAACACCGCCTATAATTATAATGTTGTTTACGGCGCATACGGCGCGACATCTTGGTACGTCGCGAACGGCGACGTCACGATCGACGGGCAGCTCGCCTTCCAAGACTCCACCGTCCACCTGGTCCTCTGCGACGGTGCAACGCTCGATGCCAGCACAATTTCCGCCAGCGACCTTATCATTTATGGCCAAACAAACGGTACTGGCAACATTGCCGTGACATCCAATTATGGCGTCCGAGCCGGTAACATCACCCTCAACGGCGGTAATGTTGTTGCCAGCAACTGTACGTACGGCGTCTACGCCAATTGCTTTACGATCAACGATGGTAATGTTGCTACCAGCAACTGCTTGGACGGCATCTACGTCAATTACTTTACGATCAACGACGGTAACGTCTCTGCCAGCGGCGGCAGGAGGGGTATCTATGCCGATTACGTTACAATCAACGACGGAAACGTCTCTTCCAGCGGCGACATGAGGGGCATCTACGTAACAAGTAGTTTCACGATCAACGACGGTAGCGTCTCTGCCACCGGCGACGAGAGTAGTATCTACGCCGATTGCGTTACAATCAACAACGGTAACGTCTCTGCCAGCGGCGGCATGAAGGGCATATACGCAACAAGTAGTTTCACGATCAACGACGGCAATGTCACAGCCACCTGTGACGCCCTCTATGGCATCTACGCTGCTAACGTCACAATCAACGACGGCAATGTCACAGCCAGTGGTGACATCCGCGGTATCACCGCTGTTAACGTCACAATCAATGGTGGCAGCGTGACTGCTAACTGCGACAACTACGGTTACGGTATTGACGCCACCGACTTTGTCACCATCAATGGCGGTACTGTCATCGTCAATGGCACTGCCTTAGGTGTCCGTGCCCAAAACACTATCACTCTCGGCTGGACGAAACCCACCGACAGCATTACCGTCAGCGGCACCACTAATTTCTACGCAGCCGTCGTCTCCGTCATGTCCAATCAGTATTTCACAGACGGGATTAACACCTACGGTGGGGCGATTACGTGTGAACAGATCGCCGCCCTCGCGGGCAAGACACTGCGTCCGGCCATTCCATATATCGATGCCAACGGCGACACGCAATACTGCTCCGACTTCATCATTCTCACGAACGCCACGGCCGATGTCGAATACGGCATAAGCGGTACGGACACCTGGTATGTTGTGTGCAGCAACGTCATGATCGAAGGCTCGCTTCGCTTCAATGATGACCATTCCAATCTAATACTCTGCGACGGTGCCACCCTTGCTGTCACCAACTCCAACTCTAGTATCGCCGCCGTCCGTCCCTACGGTCGCCTTACCATCTACGGCCAGGCTGGTGGCACCGGAGCCGTCATTGCCAAAGGCTCCAGCTCTGGCATTGAGGCAGAAGGTTCCATTACCGTCAACGGCGGCGCCGTCACTGCCACCGGCGAATCCGACGACGGCATCTACGTAACTAACGGCGATGTCACGATCAACGACGGTACAGTCATTGTCACGGGCGAATACGACGGCATCTACGTCCATAACGGCGATGTCACAATCAACAGCGGCACCGTCACCGCCGAGGGCGACTACGGCATCTACGTCAAGAACGGCAACATCACCCTCGGCTGGACGGATCCCGGCGACAGCATCTACGCCAGCCGCTACAGGGGCAGCGTCACCGTCAAGACCGGCCAGAAGTTCACCGACGGCAGTCTAGCTTATCAGGGCGAAATCAGCGATCTTTCCGCAATCGCAGGCAAGACGCTGCGGCCGTGCTTGTCGTGGAAACAGCTACAAACGCAACTCGACGCGGGCGGTACCGTGACGCTATATAACGATGTGGCCGCGATGTCCGACGATGTGTCACTTACGGTCACGAACGCCATCACGCTCGACCTGAACGGCCACACACTTACGCACAACGGCAACGCCCAGGTCCTCAGTGTCGGAACCGGCGGCGACTTCACGCTCACCAATAGCCTTGCTACAGGTGCCGTGACAGGTGGCGGCGATCACGGCGTGTACGTGGGGAACAATGCCGTGTTCCGCCTCCAGGGTGGCGCGATCGCCGGGAACGTGTCTGGCTACGCCGGCGGCGGCGTGTTCGTGGATGAGGATGGCACGTTCGAGATGTCGGGCGGTTCGATTACGAACAATGTCGTTCAGGATGGCATCTACTCCGGTGGCGGTGTGTACGTGGCCAACGATGGCACGTTCACGATGACCGGCGGCGAAATCTCCGGCAACACGGCCGATGACTTCGGCGGTGGAGTGTACATGGTCTCGGGCAGCACGTTCACGATGACCGGCGGCGAAATCTCCGGCAACACGGCCACTTATGGTGGCGGCGTGTACGTGGTCAGGGAGTGCGCGTTCACGTTGACCGGCGGCGAAATCTCCGGCAACACGGCCACTTATGGCGGCGGTGTGTATCAGGACCGCGGCACGTTCACGATGTCTGGCGGTATGATCATTGGTAACACGGCCAATTACGGCGGCGGTATGTGTCATGTAGGCGGCACGTTCACGATGACCGGCGGCGAAATCTCCAGCAACATGGCTGCTGACGGCGGCGGCGTGTATATGCACAGTACTTTGTACGGCACTTTCACGGTTTCGGGTAGCCCTGTTGTTTCCGACAACACCAACTCCATCGGTGCGGCGAATAACGTCTATCTGTCCTCTGGGTGCACGATCGTCGTAAATGGCCTTTCGGCGGGTGCGTACCTCGGCGTGACCACCGCGAGCGCGCCGACCGAGTCCTCGTCCGTCACGTTCGCCACCGATGCGTCGAATGGCGACGAAGAGTATTTCTTCAGCGATGATCCTGGTTGCCATGTGGAGCGGGACGGCAGCTATCTGCGGCTCGTTCTGGGGGCGATTCCCGATGGCTTCAAGGATCCCGAAGGTGCCGTTATCGAGGATTCCGGCGTCATCGACTGGCTCTCGGGCAATGGCTTCACGCAGGCCGACATCAACAACCTTGGTAACGACTCCGACGCCACGGACAAGCTGTATGAGTGTTTCCTGCTCAACTGCGACTTCACCGCGCAGAATGCTGGCGGTGCGCTCAACCTCACCGACATTGCGGTCAGCAACGGCGTCGTCTCCGTCACGGTGCAGCTGACCCGCAAAGCGCCGCTGGGCTTCATTAACGGTCATCTCTATCTTTACGGCGCGAATGACCTCGCCACCGGCTTCGGCAGATCCCCGATCGATGACGTGTCCATCGACTTCGGCACGGACGATCCGACCTTCGACATCGCCAAGTCCGACGATTTGGTCACGCAGACCGCGACTGCCACCTTCGACGTTAGCGTTGTCACGCATAAGTTCTTCTATGCCGCCATTGAGCCCATTATCCCTAACGAGCCCGAACCGGAGCCTGAGCCAGAACCAGAGCCTGAGCCAGAGCCTGATCCTGATCCGGAAGAGTGATACTGAAACGGGCGTCTCGCCCGTTGCGGGAGCGGCCGCGCTTGTCGCGGCCGTATGGAGAGCCGCCATCTTGGCGGCTCCAGTAGGGCGAGCCGTCCTCGGCGAGCCGCCGCCCACCCGCTGGAGGGGGATAGGACAAAAGACAGAGGACAGAAGACAAAGGATAAGTGGCTGTGAAGCGCAAAGCACCCTCCAGCCCAATCCTCTACCTTTTGTCCTTTGTCTTCTGTTGACGCTACCGCATGGAATGTGATAAACTACTGGCGCACTGCAAAATCACTTAACAATTTAAGCGAATTGGCAAATGAGAGAAATTAAGATTGCGCGCGACTCATACGTCGAGACATTGCTTGCACGACGCATGAACGGCTTTGTGAAGGTCATCACCGGCATCAGGCGGTGTGGCAAGTCGTATCTGCTGGACAAGCTCTTCCGCGAACGGCTTCTTGCAGAAGGCGTCGCGGAAGACCATGTCATATCAATTGACCTTGACGACAAGAAGTTCATTGCGCTCAGGAATCCCCTCAAGCTTGACGAATACGTGCGCCGATGCATTCGCAAGGGGAAAAAGCCGTATTACGTGTTCATCGACGAGATTCAGCGTTCTTTCAAGGTGCCGATTCCCGGGATAGACGTTTCGACGCTCACGCCCGAAGACCGCGAAGACGCACTCATCACGTTCTACGACGTTCTGAACGGATGGAAGAAAATCGAAAACGCCGACGTATATGTGACCGGCTCGAACTCGAAGACGCTCTCAAGCGACATCGCCACGAACTTCCGGGACCGGGGGCAACAACTTCGCGTCTGGCCGCTGTCGTTCGCGGAATGGCTGCCGGCGTCGGGTCTGTCCGACAAGATGGAGGCGTTCCACCGCTATCTGACATGGGGCGGCATGCCTGTCGCCGCGCTCACGGACGATGCCGACGAACGGGCCGCCTATCTCAAGGGGTTGTTCGACGAGGTTTACCTCAAGGACATACGGGAACGGCATGGCGTAAAGGACGACATCGTGCTTTCGAACCTGATTGACGTTCTTTCCTCGGACATCGGAAGCCTGACGAATCCGCACAAGATCGGCGATACGATGAATACGCTCTGGAAGATGCATCCAAGCGACCATACGCTCAAGGCCTACATCGGATACCTTGAGGATGCATTTCTCTTCGGCCATGCGCGGCGATTTGAGGTGAAGGGACGCCGTTATATCGATTCCCCCATGAAGTACTATGCGACCGACTTGGGGCTTCGCAACGCGCGGCTCAACTTCCGCGACACCGACCTTAGCCATCCGATGGAGAACGCGATCTACAACGAACTCCTGCGGAGGGGATGCAACGTCGACGTCGGGGTGGTGCCGATTTCCGCGCGCGACGGCAACGGCCGGCAATCGATCCGCCAGCACGAGATTGATTTCGTGGTCAACCGCGGCAACGACAAGATCTACATTCAGTCGGCGCTGCGGATGGACGATGCAGCGAAGGAACGGCAGGAGACGCTTTCGTTGCGCAAGACCGGCGACTTCTTCAAGAAGGTCGTCATCACGGACGGCTACGGCGAGGCGCATTCGGATGCAGACGGCATCATCCACGTCGGCGTGATTCCGTTCATGCTGGACGAGATGATCCTCAAGAGGCTGTAATCCCAACGCCTGGGAGACACAACATTCCCCCAACTTTTGCTATGCTATCCCCAACCTTCAAAGGAAGCACCCGCATGAAAATGCCAATCTTTCGCTCAACTGCCGCCGCGACGATCACCGTCGTGTCCGTTCTCGCGACCTGCGCCGCCGCCGGAGAAACCGTCACCGCCGAGCCGGACGCCTTGCTCGACTACATCGAGGCGACGGGGTCGCAGTACATCGACACGGGCGTGAACGCCGAGACCGGACTCAAGGCCAGCATAGACTTCGCGTGGGCCGACCGGGATCTGAGCGGCCTCGACTGGTCGCTCCTGGACGCCAGCACGGACAGCAACAACGCGAACAAACGGTCGCGCTTCTTCATGTGCCACCTTTACGACAAGGACGGAACGGCACGGCCGTTCTTTGCCTACGGACTCAAACAGCGCCGGAATCCCGCTGGCTCGGTTCCCTTCGTCGGCGGGCAGCGTTGCGAGATCATCACGGACATGTCGAGCACCAACTCCTTTGAGCTGACACAGAACGGCGTGAACACCTTCGATGCCGCCGACCGCGAGACTTTTGCGACGAACGGACTCGTCAACCTCCACCTCAACCTCTTCGTGTTCGCCGCCAACAACGGCGGGCGTCCAAGTTGGTACGGCCAGGGCAAACTCTACGAACTGAAGATATTCATGAAGAACGCCACGACGGACGAGTTCGATTTGCTTCGCCACTACATTCCCTGCACCAAGGACAACCGCGCCGGGCTCTACGACAAGGTAAACGGCACGATCTCCTTCTCCGCCAGCAGCACTAATTTCATTGCCGGCTCGGTCACGAACGCCGTTCCCCAGCCAATCGAGGTCACGCTCTTCGACGAACATCCCGAATGGGGCTACAAGGTCGAAGGCCTTGGAGCGGGCCATGACGAGATGGCGCTTGTCTTTACGAACCAGAACGTCTCCTCGATGGCGTGGACCGTGCCGGCTGATTTGACCGACGTGCAGTTCCTCGTTGTTGGCGGCGGCGGCACGATTTCCGGCTACCTTGGCGGCACGGGCGGCACCGGCGCGGGCAGTGGCAACACCATTCCAGGCGATTATGGAAACGGCCAGGACGCCCTCGCGAATCAGGGCGGCGGCGGCGGTGGCGGCGGTCGCTACGGCAACGGCGGCAAGGGCGGCTCCGGCATCGTCGTCCTGCGCTTCCGCGTGCCAGATGTGGCGACAGGCTACAATGATCCGCAAGGCAACGAAATCCAAGATTACGGCGTCGTTGACTGGCTCTCGAACAACGGTTTCACGCAGGCCGACATCAACGCCCTCGGCCATGACTCCGCCGCCACGGACAGGCTGTATGAGTGCTGGCTGCTCAACCTCAACTTCAAGGTGCAGGATGCGGGCGCCACGCTCTGCTTCACCGACATCACGGTCAGCAACAGGGTCTCCATGACGGTGCAGCTCGTCCGCAAGGCTCCGCTGGCGGGTCGCATCAACGGTACGATCCTTATCTACGGTGCGAATGATCTCGCCGCCGGCTTCGACAGAGACCCGATTCCGGACGAGAGCGTCGAATACTTCACGGGCGATCCGACCTTCAACCGCGTCACCGCAAGCAACGATACCGTCACGCAGACTGCGGTCGCCACCATGAACAGCAGCGTCACGGCCAAGTTCTTCAAGGCCGAAATTGGGATTTTCACCCCCTACGAACCCGAAGAACCGTGGGAACCGGAGCCTGAGCCGGAACCGGATCCGGAAGAGTGAGGAATGCTGGGACGGGCGTCCCGCCCGTTGCGGGAGCGGCCGCGCTTGTCGCGGCCGTGAGAAAATCTCCCCTGTTAGGGAAAATCCCGATTAGGGGAGATTTTAGTATTGACCGTACGGCATTGAATTTGTTATCATTTCAGCGCCGTGAGGAAAGGTAGGCAGGAAATGTTTTTTGGCCGTGAAGATCAAATGGAACAACTGGAAGCCCTGTGGGGCAAGCGTGTTTCGTCGCTTGTGACATGCCGGGGCCGTCGACGTGTCGGCAAGAGCACGCTTGTCGAGGAGTTTGCCAGGCGGTCGGGCGCAAGGTTCATCAAGATCGAGGGCATGTGCCCTGGGAGCAAGACGACTGTGGCAGATGAACTCCGGGCTTTCGCTCGGCAGTTGGCACGACAGACTAAAGCAGGAAAGGAACCTTCGGAAGACTGGTATTCCGCGTTTGGCGTCCTTGACGGACAGATTTCCGACAAGGAACGCACGGTCGTCCTTCTGGACGAGGTGTCTTGGCTTGCGTATGGCGACGACACCTTTGCGGATTATCTGAAGATCGCCTGGGACAATGGCCTCAAGAAGCATGATCGCCTGATCCTGGTCGTCTGCGGCAGTGTTTCAACTTGGATTCGGGACAACATCATCTGCAATCGCGCGTATGTAGGCCGCAGATCGTTGGACATGGTCGTGCCGGAACTCCCATTGCGCGAATGTGTCAAATTCTGGGGGAAGGCCGCCGCAAGGACAGATGTTCGCGAGATTATCGACGTGCTTTCCGTTACCGGCGGCATTCCACGTTACCTTGAAGAGATCAATCCCAGCCTGTCCGCCGAGGAAAACATACGGAGGCTGGCATTTCGCCCGAAGGGAGTCCTGCGCGAAGATTTCGACGAGATGTTCAACGACGTCATAACGTCGAGGCCGAAATTTACGGCGAGTGTCCTGAGAAGCCTGACCGACGGTCCCAAAAGCTGCATTGAGGTTGCGAAGTGTCTCGGCATCGGAAAGGGCGGAGACGTATCTGACGCCATGGCCGTGCTGGAGGAGTCAGGTTTTGTATCCCCGGAATGCACGAGAAACCCTGAGACCGGAAAGGAAGTTCGGGAGCGACGATACCGTCTGCGCGACAACTACGCCCGATTCTACCTGAAATACATTGAACCGCAGAAATCGGTCATCGACGAGGGGGCTTTTGAGTTCTCCTCGTTGCGCGAGTTTGAGGGTTTGGATGCCGTCATGGGCCTGGCGTTTGAGAACCTGGTTGTCAACAATTACAAGTACCTCATACCACACCTTCACCTTGATGGGAGCTTGATCATGTCTGCGGGGCCGTACCGCAGAAAGGGGTCGAAGGGGAAGAATGGACGCAAGGGATGCCAGATTGACCTCCTGATTCAGACTCGACGGGCGCTGTGCTTTGTAGAGGTCAAAAGGCAAGGTGAAATCGGCCGCGACGTGATTGATCAGGTTGACAGACAGGTTCGTGCGATCATGCGCCCGCGCGGCGTTTCGGCAAAGACGGCACTTGTTTATGACGGGAGTCTGTCCCCGGTCGCCGCAGCCGACGGATATTTCGATGCGATCATCCCTTTCCGGCGGTTGCTGGGGTTATGACGCAAGGAGACAACAAATGAAAACGAAGATCTTTCGCAACATCTTCTCCGCGGCGATCGCAGCCGCGCTGCCGACGGGCGCAATGGCCGAGACCACCGTCACGGTCACGAAGTTCCACCAGTCGTATCCCTATTCGGGCAGGGCGACGGTCGAATACACGGTCGGCGGGACGCTCCCCGCGAACGCCGTCGCGGAAATCACGCTCAGGACGGACGACGTGAGCGCGACCTTCACCCAAAACAACGTTGTCGTGGGCGCGAACACGAACGTGATCGACTTCGCCTCGTCCTTCGGCGGCGTGCGCGTTCTAACCGACGCCTCTTTCGTGATGGCAATCAACCTCAACCCCGGCGGCAATAACCTCGGCGGCGTCCAGCTCTGGACGGGCGGGCCGTACTGGGCGGAGTGCAACGTGGGCGCCTCGGAGCCGGAGGAGTGCGGCTACTACTTCTGGTGGGGCGACACGGTGGGGTATACCCGAAGCGGAGGAACGTGGGATGAACGCACCAGCCGCTTTTACGACGTGACATGGGTGTCGAGCACGGGCGAGCAAATGAGCAACAGTCCGTTTCCAGATTCGGATTCGTCGCCGATAACGTGTCCGACAATGAACAAGGACAATTCGACGCTTCAGTCGGAGGGCTGGATCGACGCGACCACCAATCTCGTGGCGGCGCATGACGCGGCAACGGCGCACCTCGGTGCCCCATGGCGTATGCCGACGAGCGATGAGTTTGAAGCACTCATCAACAATTGCACCACCACGTGGATCACCAACGGCGTTAAGGGGCGACTGGTGACGGGCATGGGAGCTTACGCGAACAGGAGCATCTTCCTTCCGGTCACCGGCTACGGTATCACCACGAACCTCTACAGCACCGCCTCGCAGGGCTACTACTGGTCCTCTACGCCGCATCCGGGTCGTTTAAGCTACGCGTGGAGACTCCACTTCACTTCGAAGAGCTTCTCCCAGCAATACTCCAACTCCCGCTACTACGGGCAGCCTGTCCGTCCTGTTCGAGGATTTGCCGGATGCAGCGCGTCCGGCAGCGTCACCTACGATCCCTCACCCTACGAGACCTGGGCCGCCGTGAACGGCGTCGAAGGCACGTGGGACGCGACGGACGCGAGCGGCGTCCACAACGTGTTCCGTTACCTCTTTGACGTCCCGACGGGCGCGTTCACAAACCCGCCGCTGCTCGACATCGCGATCGAGGGCGGCAGGGTCGTCGTGATAACGCCGTCCGTATCGAACACGGTGGGCTTCGCGGTTTCGGTTGTGGAGTCGAGCGACGTCGCGGGCGCGGCGGTGACGGCGAGGAAGCCGCTCGACGCGACGGGGCGCACCGTGTTCGCGATGGGAAACGCCGCCTCGCGCTTCTATCGCCTTTCGGTGACGGAGGGGGACGCGGAGCCTGCCCTCGGCGGCGCCAACTAGCGCGCGGCGCGCGGGCGGCGCGCCGCCAATGTCTAATCGTCTCACGTCATGTCTAACGTCTAACCGTCTAACGTCACGCTCGTCTCTCGTCTCGCGTCTCACGTCTCACGTCAAAACTTTCCCCACACATTCCCCCGCCGCGCGCTGGACCCGCCGCTGGCGAAGCGGGAACCGGCGCGCGGACGTGAGACGCGAGACGCGAGACGTGAGTGGATTAGACATTGAGACATTGAGACGTGAGACCGGAGGTTTTTTGTCATTCACCCAACTTTTGCTATACTATCCCCGACCTCAAATAGGAGCCGACGAATGAAAACGAGAATCTTTCGCTCTCCTGCCGCCGCGATGATCGCGGCTGCGTCCGTTCTCGCGACCTGCGCCGCCTCCGGAGAAACCGTCACCGCCGAGCCGGACGCCTTGCTCGACTACATCGAGGCGACCGGGCGCAGTACATCGACACGGGCGTGAACGCCGAGACCGGCCTCAAGGCCAGCATCGACTTCTCGTGGGCGACCTTTTCTGGCAATCCCGACTGGTCGCTCCTTGATGCGGCCACGGTCTCCGCCAAATCGGATAATCGTTCCCGCATCTTCTTGTGCCACATGTACAATGGCAAGCCGTTCTTTGCAGAGCGGCGGCACCCTGATCGTCAATCTTGGCAGGCTGAACGGTGCGGCCGCGCTGTCCGGCGAAGGCAGGGCCGAGCTGAAGATCACTGGCGGCAGCCTTGAGCTGATCGGCGACACCGCGACGTATACGATGGCAACACGTACACGATCGCCAGCGGATTCGGCAAGATCACCAGCGCATGGACTAACACCTGCGTGAGTGGCCAGGCCGAAGGCACAAACGTGAGGTACGAAGTGCTGTACGACGACACCAGCGTGCGCGTGAGCGTCATCTGCGACGAGGAGCCGCACCCAGAGCCCAATCCCACCCCTGATCCCGGCCCGGTGGTTCCCGTCCCGTAGTGATGGCAGGACTCGCCCCACATCGGGTTATCGGAATACGACGCTTCGGGCCTTGAGCGTGAGGCGGCCGTTGGAAATATCGACGATATGGCAGCAACAGTTGGGCTGCGTCCCCTTCCAGAAGTCCTCCAGGGGGATTCCTGCCGCCAGGCGCAACACCGTGCGCAGGATGCCGCCGTGGGCGACGGCAAGCACGCGCGCGAAGCGCCCGGATAGCGGTGCAAGCTCGTCGTCGAGGAATTTTTTCACGCGCGCCGCGACGGTCTCGAACGACTCGGCGCCCTCCGGTGCGACGTAGCGGGGCGGATCCTGGAAGCAACAACGAATGTTGTCGTCTACGAAACGCCCTTCGCCGTAGTGCGTCCCCTCGTATGGACCGAACGAGATTTCGCGCAGCCTAACGTCCACGACCGGCTCCAGACCCAACCCCGCGCCGATGACCTGCGCGGTGTGCAGGGCCCGACGGTAGGGGCTTGAGTAGAGCCGGTCGAAAGCAAGACCCCGAGACAGCATTCCGTCGCGGGTGGACTCCGCAACGCGAATTCCATCGTCGGTGAGATCAGTCCATTCCGTGGCACCCTGGATCCGCTTGTCGCGGTTCCACTCCGTTTCGCCATGTCTCAGGAAAAACACTTCCACGGCCGGTCATCACTCCGACGGCATCAGGGCCTTACCCGCAGCGCCTTACTTGAAGTAGCGCTTCAGCAGGCCTTCGAAGCCCGCACCGTGGCGAGCCTCGTCCTTGGCCATCTCGTGGACCGTGTCGTGGACTGCGTCGTAGTTCAGCTCTTTCGCGCGCTTGGCGAGCTGGAGCTTGCCTTCGCACGCGCCCTGCTCGGCCGCCGCGCGGAGCTCGAGGTTCTTCTTGGTGGACTTCGTCAGCACGTCGCCCAGCAGCTCGGCGAACTTCGCCGCGTGCTCGGCCTCCTCGAACGCATAGCGCTTGAAGGCATCCGCGATCTCAGGATAGCCCTCGCGCTCGGCCTGACGGCTCATCGCGAGGTACATGCCCACTTCCGTACACTCGCCCGTGAAGTTCATCTCGAGGCCCTTCACGACCTCGGCGTCAAGGCCCTTGGCCACGCCGATCTCGTGTTCGCAGGCCCACGTCATCTTGTCCGTCGCCTCCTTCACGAGGAATTTGGCGCCGGCGCAGCCGCACTGCGGACACTTCTCCGGCGGTTCGTTGCCTTCATGCACGTAACCGCAGATCGGACACACGTACTTCGTCATCTTTTTTTGCTCCTTCTCTTTCAAGGTTGCCGGCAAGACCCATTCCCGCCGACGCCGCCATTATAGCATAACACGGCCCTGCACACCAATGCAAAATCTTATGCCGCGCTGAAGCCGACGGGGGCGGAGACACGGCCCTGGCGCTTGACGGACGACTCCTTCTCAAGCTCGCCGAGGCGGATGGCGTTGTCGGCGACACCATCCAGGTAGAACATCGCCTGGCGGACGGTGCGGAAATCGCCGGGGGCGAGATCGGGGATGGCGTCGAGGCGCGCCGCCTCGGAAGAGGTGAGGCGGCTCGCGAACATGCGCTCGAAGAAGAGGCGCTTTCCTTCCGTATCGAGGTAACCGAACTCGAGCTTGAAGGTGAAGCGGCGGAGTATGGCCTGGTCGAGGTTCGCGAAGAAGTTGGTCGCCCCCACCATCACGCCGTCAAAATTTTCCATCTGGTGGAGAAGCTCGTTCACCTGCGTGACCTCCCAGGAATGGGACGCGCGTTCGCGCCCCTGCACGAGGCCGTCTATTTCGTCGAGGAAGAGGACGGCCTTTTCCGCAGCCGCCTCCTGGAAGGCGTCGCGGATGCGCGCCTCCGTGCCGCCCACGTACATGTCGAGAAGGTCGGAGCCCATCTTCACCACGACCTTCGTCTTGAGTTCAGAACCGAGGTACTTGACGAATTCCGTCTTGCCCGTGCCGGGCGGTCCCCAGAGGAGGAGGTTCATGCGCGGACGGTCGGGGCCGCCCTTCCCGTCGCCGGCGGCTTGGAGTGCCTGGAAGTTGCGCACGGCCTGCACCACCTTGTCAAGCCCAAGGTCGCCCCGGATGTTGAGGCCCTCGAGCGAGTAGTCGGACGCCGGCTGGAGCTTGCCGTCCTGCACGGGACGGCGCATGAGCTCGCAGTGCGGCTTCATAATGCGGTCCACGAGCTCCTCGACCCGCCCGGCCTCGGGATTGAGGCGCCGGACGTTCTCCAACACCATCGTGATGCCGCCGGCGCTCGTCTCGTAGAGGTCCGCGAAGCGCTCGGCGGACTGGTCGCCGATGATGTCCCCCATGCCGAACTTCTGGACGTTGTTGCGCCAGATGGCCTGACGCTGCGCCGGCGTGAGCGCCTTGAAGCAGATAGAGTAGTCAAAGCGGCGACGGACGGACTCGTCCATCACCTCGGCGGGCGCGTTTGAAATCCAGATGACGGGCGCGCGCATGCCGTCGAGGATGGTGTTCATCACGCCCTTCTCGGTGTGCCCGTTCCCCGTACCGCCGCCGTACACCTCCGCGTTCGTGCGCAGAAGCTCGTCCGCCTCGTCCACGATGAGCAGCGTGTGCGCGCCCGCGACACGCTCGTTGAAAATCTGGATGCCCGCCATGCGCGACTCGGTGGAGATGTTCTTTCCGTCGCGCTCCCCCTGCAGAAGTTCGTAGGCCGTGCCGCCGACAGCCTTAGCGAGCGCGTACGCGAAGCTCGTCTTGCCCGTGCCGGGAGCGCCGTAGAAGAGGACGTTGAGCCGGCCGCCGGCCGCGCGGGCGGCGAGCATCTCCTTGAGAAGAGCGCCGTCCTTCTCCGAGAGGTCGCCGAAGAACTCCCACGGCAGAGGCTCGGCCCGCGCCACCTTGTAGTAGCGCTCGTCAAGCGGGGATTCATCCGTGCCCGTGAAATAGGCGTCGAACTCATTGTAGTTGAACCAGTATTCGTCGTCCATGCACCCGTAACGCGCGAGCTTGCCCTTTTTGCTCAGGGCCTTGAGCACCTCGGAGTAGGAACGGTCGATGGCCATCGCGTAGTACAGCGGACGCTCCATGATTTTCTCGTTCTCGGGGAAGTCGTCGAAGATCGTATCCCGGCGCACGAACATCAGCATGAACAGATCCGCCTCCACCTCGTTGAGGTTCATGAACGAGCAGAGATTCGCAAAACGCGCGTCGAACGCGGCATCGTCCTCCCCGACATCGAGGTGGGCGAGGATGCGGTTCTTCATGAGCTCAAGGAGACGGCGCAGCATCTTGCGGAGAGGTTTCTCGTTCCAGATGCGTGCGAGCATCTCGTTGACCCCGTCGACCTCAAGGTCAAGAGGGTCGCGTCCACATTCAGTGAGCGGACTCAGCTCCGCCTTGGTGTAATGGATGCGAATCATCTCCGCCACTTCTTCGCGGCGCATGTACCGCCAGATGAGGTCGAAGAAATCCCATTCCCTCATCAATCCGTCATAATTGCGGACCATGTTCGCCCAGTACTCAAAAGCCCTGCGAAGCACCGCATTATGCGATATGTTCTTGAAAGTAGCCATAGCGCGATGTCAAGAGCAGATTTCATGCCAAGCCTGAAAAACGGAACCTTCGCGCCTACAGATGGTGGTTTATGCTATCCAATTTTATAGAAGCTATCTCAAATTATCTAACTAGATGCCGCGCATGATGCGCTCCAGCGCCGCCACGCGGTCGTCGATGGACGGATGCGTGGCGAAGAGCGACGCCTTCCGTCCGTTAATCCCCATCGCCCTAAGCGAATCCGGCAGAATCCCCGGACGCAAGTTGTCCAGACGGCGCAGCGCCGCGATCATGGGCGAAGGCGATCCCAGCAGATTGGCACTCCCGGCGTCTGCCGCGTACTCGCGCCGACGCGAGTGCCAGCACACCACGAGCGACGCGGCGATACCGAGCACCATCTGCAGCACGTAATACACGAGGTAGTAGATGCCACGCGAAGCTCCCCTGCGGCTGTTCCTGTCCTTCGCAAGCGCGCCCGCCGCCACGGCCGCCACGAAGCGCGACAGGAAGATGACAAAGGCGTTCAACACGCCCTGCACGAGCGTCGTCGTCACCATGTCGCCGTTCGCCACATGGCTCATTTCGTGTCCAAGCACCGCACGCAGCTCCTCGCGTGTCATTTGCTCCATGATCTTCGTGGACACCGCCACGAGCGCGTGGTTCCGGAACGCGCCCGTCGCGAAGGCGTTGGCCTCGCCCTCGTAGATCGCCACCTCCGGCATCTGCACGTTAGCGCGTTCCGCGAGCGAG
>CACWIW010000021.1 GCA_902761035.1 uncultured bacterium
CTTCCCGTACATCAACTTCGAGTCCAAGGAGACGCGCAAGTACTTGATAGACTCCATGCTCTTCTGGATGAAGAACGGTGCGGACGGCTTCAGGTGCGACTCCGGCGACATGGTTCCGGTGGAGTTCTGGGAGGAGGCGGCGCGGGCCTGCCGCAAGGTCAATCCCGAACTTGTCCTGATAAACGAGGGCAACCAGCCCAGGGCGCTGGAAAAGGCGTTCGACGCGAACTACGGCTGGCCGTGGAGCGTGGGAATCCGCGGGTTCCTCAATCCCAAGGTCGGCGTGCAGAAGTACGTCAAGGGGAAGACGCTCCGCGAGATCATGGACAACATGCGCCGGTACGAGGCGCGTCTGCCGCAGAACTCGCTGATGCTCGTGATGATGGACAACCACGACCTTGCGTCCCTCAAGACGGACGGCCCCAACCGCTTCGACCGCATCCTGCCCGTGGAGGCCGGGAACGCGGCGTTCGTGCTGATGTTCCTCAGACGCGGACTTCCGATGCTCTACAACGGAAACGAGATTGCCGACAACGCGATGACCACGTTCTTCGCGCCGGTTGCAGATGGACGGCGCGCATACAGGTCGGTCGATTGGGGGCGCGCCCTCCAGCCCGCGGGGCAGAAACGTCTTGCGCTTGTCCGGCGGCTCGCGAAGATGCACCGCGACGACCCCGTGTTCTACGACGGGACGCAGGAATGGCTGAAGGCCGGCGAGGTGGTGAACGTCGTGTCGTTCGTGCGTCGGTTGGGCGACCGTGCGGTGTTCGTCGCGGCGAACCTACGACCAGAACGGGCGGCCTTCATGCCGGAGAACGGCGTGAAGATCGATGGCGCGAGAAAACCGCTTCTCGCCGAGAACTTCACGCTGGCGCCGGACGGAAAGGTCTGCCTGGGTCCATACGGTTTTGTCGTGCAGGAGTTGTGACGGCAATTCCGCATCGGAAGAAAGCAAGAAGACCATGTCAATAGGCAAAGCTCTCAATAAAAAAGTAGTGTTTCCTGTTGGTGCGACGCACCTCGCTCGTCCCTGGGAGAAACTCGCGGCGAAAGCCGATGCGGGCACGCGGGTGCGTGCCAGTGAAATCACCGAAGGTCACGTTCGGGTGGGAATGCGGCTTCGCGAGGAAATGCGCGGACGCCGGATTGGCCGAGGCAGGCGGGCGGCGTGCCGTATTGGCAGAACTCGCGGAATCTGGACTGCGGAATCTGGACTTGACACAAAGAAAAAATCTATTATGATGTTGCCCGTCAAAGGCAATTCAGAGCAGAACAAGTGAAAGGCAAATAACCATGAAAGAGACAGTCATGCAAGGAAAGCCGTATGCGGAAAATCCGCACGTACGGTTTGACGAGGGGGCGGGCGCTTCGAGGCATTCGGGGCGTTCCGCTCTACTCTACAAAGAAATGAAAATTGTTTCAATCGTGAAGTCCGCGAGATGGGTTCATGCGGTCGCCGCCGTTTCCCTCTGCGCCGCCGCACTGCCCGCGCTCGCCGAGACGTGGACTTACGCCGGCGCAAACAATGGCGATCCCGGTGGCAACTCAAACGCCAACTATGCCGAGGCGAACAAGTGGAAGGATGCGAACGGAGGCTCGCAGACGTTCGACACAGCCGCGAACGTCGCTCGCACCTACATCATCCCCGCCAACAAGATGCTCATCTCCCACAAGGATACAGATGCGTCTGCCGGGGAATGGAGGTTCACGGCAAATGACGATACGTTCATCCTTCGCGGGGATTCCTCCGGCGTTGCGCACCTTCGGTCGTCCGCGCGGCGATTGCACCTGCCTTTGCTCGTGATGGAGGACAATTCAAAGGTTTCGCTTGGTCTTCAGGATGGCAGCAGCGTCCGCTGGAACCAGACGCTTCTAGGAACGATACGAATTGACGCTTCGGAGGACTATCCTGCGATGATCCAGAGTTGGGACTACTATGACGGAACGCAGTCAAATGCCACGACAATGGTTGGTTCCGGCGCGCTCGTCTATTCTGGACGCGCAACTGGAGGCTCCAGCAATAGTACCAAGGGGAATCTGTATCTCTACAACTGCGATGCAAGCGGCTTCACGGGTCCGGTCAAAATGCAGTTGCCGGCAAATGGCACATTACGTGGGCGTACGAAGTATTTCGTCAAAAATGCAAATGACATCGGCGGCAATCCGGCGACGTTCCTTCAGAAGGGCCTTGAACTCGCCGGTGTTTGCCTTGAAGCGCAGGGTAACATCGCGCTTCCGGCGAATCGTGGGCTTTATATCGCGTCTCATTCCTGCACGAATTCCTCGTATGCATCCGAGGGCCTTGGGTCGAGCATCGGCGTCGCCGGATCCCGGACTTTCTCCGTCGCGTCGCCAATTGTCTTTGAAAGCGCAGACTACAATCTCTACAAGTACGGCGGCGGGACGCTCGCAATTCCCGGATGGACTTCCAATGGCTCCGTGTGGCTTAATGGCGGTATTCTGCAAATCACAGGCACTCGCATTACGGCAGGCGCAATGACGCCCGCCTCCATCGGTCTGCTGAAAAGGATGTCCGGCAACATCACGCTCGCGCTCTCCGGCGACGGTTCATCGCTCGCGGACGGTCGGCATGTTCTGCTGTCGTCCGCGGCGCGGCTTCCCGACAACTTCGAAACGATTGTGCAGATTGTCAACAGCGGCGCGTACACGCTGCCGTCCGGCAAGAAGGCGATGTATTCCGTCGTGAACGGGACGGACTTCGTCATGGATGTCAAGGACGACCGCCCCACGTGGACGTTCACGTCTACCAATACGGGGAACGGCAACCATGCCGTTGCCAATGCGTGGACGGACGAGAATGGCACAACGCAGACCTTGGCCAGCGGCGACACGACCGCGCGCGATTACATCATCCCCGGCGGGAAGACGCTCAAGACTCCGAACGATAGCTCCGTCAACTGGCCGTTCACCTCGGGGGACGGGGACACTTTCATCCTCAAGGGTACTTCTTCGTCCGAGGCAAAGATGGAGTCGCGCGTAGCCGACTTGAACGTTGGGTATCTGCGAATGCTGGATCATTCCACCCTCAGTCTCAGCGAAAAGGACTGGGCAAGCGTCCGAGGAACCATCAGCGTCGAGGCGTCGGAAGCATACCCCGCAATCTTTTTCTTGCGTAACTGGCAGTCGCGACACCAGACAAACGAAACGACGATAGTCGGTTCCGGTGCGCTCGTCTATACGCATCCCGCATCGACGTACAATGAGAACATCCTCTTCCTGAAGGGCGATGCGAGTGGTTTTACCGGGGCGCTGGGAATGAAGGGCATAGACGGTACGTCCAATACGACGCAGAGCAATAACATGAGACGCTTGTCGTTCGCGTTTTCCTCAGGCGCGAACATCGCAGGCAATCCTGCTACATTCCTTGAAAAGGGCCTTGTCCTTGGCGGAGTAAGGCTTCTCGCGCAGGGCGATGCCTCGCTTGGCATGAACCGCGGTCTCTACATATCCAGAAACTTCACCAACGGTTCTATCGACCCTGGTTCCGAAATCTGCGTCAAGAGCGGCTGCACGTTTGCAATTCCTGGAGGCGTTTCGTTCGAGGACTCGGATTATCCCCTCATTCTCACGTCTAAAAATACTCCCAGCGTCGGTGGCGGCACGCTCTCCGTTCCCGGATGGGCGGCGAACGGCACGGTCAAGGTGACGACGGGAACGCTCGAGATCACCGGCGCGAGCGTCGCCGAAGGCGTGGTGACGCCGGCGACCGTCGGCAAACTCGAAATGTCCGGCGGCGCGACAGTGAAACTCACGGTCACGGGCGACGGATCGGCGCTGCCGTTCGCCAACGCCACAAACGTCCTCATCGAGGCCGAAAGCGCTTTGCCGGCCGGCTTTGCAGGCAAGGTGCGGGTTGTCAACGACAACGCGTTCACGGTGCCGTCCAGGCTGAAGACCAAGCTCGTCGTCGTCGACGGCACGAAGCTTGCGCTGGAGACCGAGAAGGGCAAAGGCTTTGTGCTGATCGTGAGGTGATGGCGCCCTCTGCGGCGGAGGAAGCCTGAAAGGAGAAGTTGTGAGAAAGATACAGACGCTTGCGGCGCTGGCGCTTTGCGCCGTGCCGACGTTCGCGCAGCAGCCGGCGTGGCCGGAGATCACATCGACGATGCGCCCGTGGTGCTACAACTGGTGGATGGGCAGCGCCGTCGACGAGGTCGGCCTGGACCTTCAGGCGAAGCAGCTGGCCGACGCGGGGCTGGGCGGCATCCACGTCGTCCCGATCTACGAGGCCATCGACGAAAAGCGACAGGCGGTCGACTATCTCTCCGATGAATGGATGCGGCTCTTCTCCGCCGCGAAGGCGAAAGGCGCGGCGAAGGGTCTCGGCGCGGACATGACGACCGGGTGTGGCTGGAACTTCGGCGGCCCGCACATCCCCCGCCGTCTCGGCGTGTGGAATCTCCACAGGCTGGGGCCGGGCGACGCGCCGCTTCCCGGCGGCGAGGTGCTGTGGCGCGGGACGGATGCGGACGGACGCGAGGTCCGCCTCGAGGCCGCGCCGACCGGCCGGCAAGTCGACAAGGCCCCCAAATCGTGGAAGGGCGTCATGATCGACCCGTGCTCGAAGGAGGCGATGCGCGCCTTCCTCGAGCCGTTCGACCGCGCGTTCGCGCGTCCGGGCGCGGCGCGTCCGAGGTGCTTCTACCACGATTCCTACGCCTACCACGAAACGACGTGGTCGCCGGAACTTCCCGCCGCGTTCAGGCGGCTGCGCGGGTACGCGCTGGAAGACCACTACGCCGAACTCGCCGGCATCGGCGACGCCGAGGCCGTCGCTCGCGTCAAGCACGACTACCGCGAGACGATTTCCGACATGATCGTGGAGAACTTCGCGGGCTGGACGAAATGGGCGCACGGGCTCGGCGCGAAGACACGCAATCAGGCGCACGGCGCGCCGGCGAACCTCCTGGACTTCTATGCCGCCGCCGACATACCCGAAACCGAGATGTTCAACACGGCACGAAACATCCTCATGTCGAAGTTCGCGTCGTCCCCCGCGCACGTAAGGGGCGGCGGACTCGTCTCGGCGGAAAGCTGCACGTGGATCGACGAGCATTTCTGCGCGACGCTCGGCGAATGCAAGCGCTTCATCGACCAGCTGTTCCTCTCCGGCGTCGACCACGTGTTCTACCACGGGTGCTGCTATTCGCCGCAGGATGTCGCATGGCCGGGCTGGTGCTTCTACGCGACGCTGGAGATGAATCCGCGCAACCCGATCTGGCGCGACGCGCGGACGCTTTCGGACTGGATCGCCCGCTACCAGTCCATCGCCCAGACGTCCGCGCCGGACGAGGACGTGCTTCTATACTGGCCGATACACGACACGTGGCGCAAGCCGGAAGGGTTCGCGGAACAGTTCGTCCTGCTCCAGGCGGGCGGCTGGCTCATGCAGTCCGAACTCGGCAAGGCCGCGCGGCGGCTCTACGACGCGGGCGTTTCCTTCGACTACGTGTCCGACAGGCAGCTTCTCGGCCTGCCCCCGCGCGACAAGACGCGCTACACGACCATCGTCGTCCCGTCGTGCAAGACGCTTCCGCTCGCAACCGCGCGGCGCCTCGGCGAACTTGCGCGGAGCGGATACAAGGTCGTCTGCGTCGGCGAACGGCCGTCGGACGTCCCGGGGTTCGTGAAGCCAGCGGACCGCGACGCCGTCCGCAATGCGATGGCGGGCGTCGGGGACGCGAGCATCGACGAAGTCGGGCGGCGCGAGCCGTTCGCCGGGAGGTCGGGCCTTGCCTACCGCCGCATGAGAAGGGGCGAAGACGTCCTCTACTACATCGTCAACCAGACGGCGAAGAGGGTTTCCGGCGCGTTCCGTCCGAGCGCGGCCATGGCGTCGGCCTGGACGCTCGACCCGATGGACGGGACGATACGGCGGGCGAAGACGTCGGCTGGCGCCGTGGAGCTTGCGCTTGAGGGCTCCGGCAGCGTGTTTCTCTGGTGTTCGTCCGAGAAGCCCGCCGGCGGCGAGGCGGAACGTGCGCCGCAGGTCTGCGGCGAGCCGGTAGAGATCAAAGGACCCTGGACTCTTCGCCGCGTCTGCGGCGGCCCCGAGACGGCGTGGAGGGACCGGACGATGACGGCGCTTTCGAGCTGGGCTACGAACGAGGACGGGTCCGAGAATCCCTTCTGCGGGACGGTGCTCTACAAAACCTCGTTCGTCTGCGCCGACGTCTCCGGCGACGCCGTTCTCGACCTCGGCAGCGTCTGCCATTCGGCGCGTGTGCGCGTGAACGGACGCGACCTCGGGACGCGCATCATGGCTCCGTACCGCTTCCGCGTTCCGTTCGGCGCGCTTGCGAAGGGCGAGAACGTCCTCGAAGTCGAGGTGACGGGCGTCGGCTCGAACCGTCTGCGCGACCTCGACAAGCGCAAGGTCAACTGGCGCGTCTTCACGCATCCCGGCATATTGGGGCGCAACTACAGGAACTTCGACGCGTCGCAGCGTCCGCTTGCGCCGTCGGGCCTTCTCGGCCCGGTCAGCCTGGCGTTTCCGATGCAGGCGGCGATAGTCCCCGTCTCGCCGGCCGGCGGCGCGGTCTTCGAGCTGCTCCCCGACGCGCAGAGGAAGGCGCTCGCCGGCGCGACGCGCGCAGAGAGGAACAAGACGCTCAAGTCGCTCGACGCCCGCGCTGTGCGGAACGAGTGGCGGCGGCATCGTCCGCTCGTCCTGAAGTGGAAGGCCGCGAAAGGCGTCGAGGGGCCTTGGCGCATCCGCATCGGCACGAAGGCCGATCTCTCGGACGCGAAGGACTGGTGGCTGGAAAGGGACTGGGCGAGGAAATGCGGGGAGGAAGACCCCTGCGGCGCGCAGGTCTGGACATACGAGGTTCCGTTTGCGAATCCCGACCTCGGCCGCACGTACTACTGGCAGGTGTGGAGCCGGGTGTCGTGCCCGGGGCACGACTGCGGCTTTACGTATCCGGAATCATGCAAATGCGGCCGGACGAAGCACGGTGAGATATCCCCAGTGGAATCGTTCACGACGTCCGCGCAGCCGCCGCGCTGGATCGCGCTTGAGGGCAAGACGGAGAATGTGCGCGACCTTGGCGGATGGAAGACCGTCGACGGGCGCACCGTCAGGACGGGAATGCTCTTTCGCGGGCAGGGGCTCAACGAGAACAGCGTGTCGGGAATCGACCGGGGGCGCATGCGGCTTACCGGCGAGGACGTGAGGTACATTACGGAGTCGCTTGGAGTCAAGACAGACCTCGATCTGCGCGGGAGCAAGGAGACCGGGCAATTGGACGCGTCGCCGCTTGGGCTCGGCGTGCGGCTGGTCAAGCGCGCGACAACGTCGCCGTACTACTCGGGGATGTTCCATCAGTCCGGCATGAAGACGATGGCGGAGAACTTCCGCGTGTTCTGCGACAGGAAGAACTACCCCGTCTACTTCCACTGCATCGGCGGCGCGGACCGCACGGGGTCGCTCGCCTACATCCTGAACGGCGTCCTTGGCGTCGGCAAGGAGGATCTCGAGCGCGACTATGAGTCGACATTCTACGACGGGCTGTCGATCCCCGGGGTGGGCGATCCGAAGCATGGGCGCGGCACGCAGCATTTCGACGCGGGCTTTGCGAAGTACGGCAAGCCCGGCGACTCCCTCGCCCGCAGAATAGAGCTGTATCTCCTCGACTGCGGCGTGACAGCGGAGGAAATCGAAGCGTTCAAGTCCATCATGCTGCAGTTGTGAGTTTGAAGGTTCGGTTTTTTTAGACAGGATTTACAAGATTAAGAACCGGGTGATCATGGTCTGCTGCCACGAGAAGGACAAGGGGACGAAATTCCTCGCCAACGTGGAGTGGCCGGAAAAGCGCGACATATTGCTCATCAAGGATCTCGGCGCGAATTTCGTGCGGACGAGCCACTACACGCCGAGCGAGGAGTTTCTTGACCTGTGCGACGAGGCCGGGCTGCTTGTCTGGGAGGAGACGCTCGGCTGGCAGAACAGTCCTGGTCAGATGACGAACGCGGTGTTCGTCGCGAATTCGATCGAGCAGGCGCGACTTATGGCGCGGAAGTCGATCAACCATCCTTCAGTCGTGATCGACGCGTTCCTCAACGAGTTTGCGTCCAACACCGAGGCGGGCAGGGCTCTCGCCGACCGCCTTGTTGAAGCACTTCGCGCCGAGGACACTGGGCGGGCGATCACGTATGCTTCCGTCCACAGCACGAAGGACATCTCGAACGCGAACACCGACTTTGTCGCATACAACCTCTATCCCGCGTGGCATCAGGAGATCGGCACCGCGACGACGCCGGAAAGCCTTTCGCGGACGGTCCGCCGACGTTTTGGCGAGGTGACGCGGCTCTTCCGCGAACGGCACGGACCCGACAAGCCGATCATGATCGGCGAGACGGGGTGCTATTCTCTGTACGGATGCCACGATCCGGCAGGCGCGCAGTGGAGCGAGGAGTTCCAGGCGGAGTACCTCGGCAATTCCGTCGGCTACGCCATGGACGACGCCGACGTGCAGGGCGTCGCCGTCTGGCAGTTCTGCGACTCGCGCACGTATTTCAGAGGCGGCGCGGACATCCGCACGCGGCCTCTCGGACAGAACATGGCCGGGATTTTCGACATCCACCGCCGCGAAAAGCTGGCTGCGAAGAAGGTGCGGGAACTTTTCAAATCGACGCGCAAATGAGAATGATGCAGTGGTGTTTCAAATATGCCCTTGCGGTCGGCCTGGCGTCTGCCCAGTGTGTCGCGCAGGCGCTTGAATTCGCTGCGGCAAAGCCCGTGTGGCCGGAAGACCGCGAAAAGGAGTGGAACTGCCAGGTCGGTTTCACGGCGGAGTTCGTCGGCGCGGCGGCGAAGGGCGCAGTCCTGCGCTACACGGGCGCGTTCAACGCGGACGGCGTGTGGCGGCTCGCGAACTCGAACGGCGGCAGTGCGCTCGTGGGCGTCGCGTGGGGCACGTTCGATTCTCAGTGGCGCGAAGCGAGCGCGGACGCCTCGTGCAGAATGCACACCGAGGGCGAAGGGCCCGACCGCAGGCTGAAGAGGAGCGAAGTCCCGCCCGTCGCCTATTCGGGCGACGACTGGCACGGCGACCTCTCCAAGGCGGCGACGGTCACGTTCACGCCGCCGGAGGGTTCGGGGCTTGAGGCGACCACGTGGAACAAGACCGGCACAGGAGCGCAATCGTTCACGTTCAACGAAAAGGGCATGTGGACGGTCACGCTCACGTTTGCCGACAACACCACGCGCACGGCGCACATCGACATTCAGGCTTCGGGTTTCATGATCATCGTCAAGTAGCCCGCGCGCAACTACATGTTCTACACGGACAAAAACACGGACAAAAGAGAAATCTAAAGCAAAGGCAACATCGGCAACGCGCTGGCAGCGCGTTGTACAAGGGTGGCGGGCGGGACGCCCGCCACCCCGAAAACGGGCGATGTGAATGTCGGTCAGCATCGATCTCGGTCTGGGTATGCTGGGCGCAAGGCGTAGGTACTATAGGGGGATTTTTGAGCCACTACGGGGGGATTTTTGAGCCACTACGGGGGGATTTTTGAGCCACGGCGAGGGGAATTATGAGCCACAATGAGTGTCGGTGCTTGGTAGTGAGGGGCGAAGGATTCTGTACATGATGGTGCAGACCTTGTCGGTTGGGCTTTTATAGATGTGGCAGAGTTCAAGAAAACCGCTATTTCTGATGCTCACGATTTCCCTTTTCACTGACGAGCGGCTGACGTTCAGCTTGTCGGCATAGAGCTTGAAAAGGTGGGCGACGTGGCGGTCGGCGTGAGCAAAAATTCCCCATTGACATTCCGAACGTCATGTAGTAATATACTCACATCACACGTCGGAGTCTTGTCGTTGGGTCGCGCTACTGGTGCGGCAGTTCCCTTCAAGACTTCGACGTTTGATATTTCATACGTGTAGGCTTTCTGCGGTTCTTTGCTGTCGAGAAGCCGCTTGACCGTGGTCTTGACACGCAGGGGAATCCCGCCTGTAGAGACGCAACCGTAGAGTACTGCGATTTCAACTGTCGGGTTGATTCCGTTAGCTGGACTTCGCCGCCCGTCCGCGCCTTTCAAGAAATCGGGATGTACCTCGGCTATGAACGATTCGCGTATGATGTCGCGCAGACGTACGAGGGCGGCGTAGTGCAGGGCAGGGGTCACGCTCTTCCGCACCGCCGAACCGGAGAGCATCTTATCGAGCGATGACAGCGAAATGGACACTTCGCCTTTGCCGTTCGTGTCAGCATTGCTCATCACGCCGACGATGCCGTGGCTTTTCGCGTATGCTATTGCGTCTCGTGCGCAGTTGAACGGCGCGGGGGCGAGGTCAATGATGTTGACGCACTTCGGATATTCCGGTATTTCGCTTGTCATGTTTTGCATGGGATTCCCTCATTTCATTCCTTCACCTTTTCGGCGTAGAGCTTGAAAATGTGGGCGACGATTTCGGGTTCGGGCGTGTCGGGCGCAAGGCCGTAGGCGGCCAGCACGGCGCGGTCGTTCGCCTCGTGTGCGGCGACGAGCTCGGGGAAGAGATACATCTTGTCGCCGTACATCTGCGCAAGCGTCGCATCAGGGTATTTGGCGCGAGCATCAAGGATGGCTTGGCCTGTCAGTTCTATCTTTTGCCGCAAAGATCGCAAAGCTTCATTGCCATCCTCTGCGTTCTCTGCGGCTAAACATTCCGGCCACGGGAAATTGTTGTAAACGATATTGATTGAATAGTCAAATCGTGTCTCAAGCCGTCCGCACACCGCCCTGACCCATGCATTGTGGACGCTGCTCATCAGGACGCCGAAATGAAAAGGCGTTGCATCGGGCATGATGCGAAGTTTGTTGCTGCACATCACGTCTGGAGAAAGATACCCCATCGGTATGTAACGGCGTTTCTCCGACGACACTTCAGGAATGACGATGTAGTGGCTCTTCGGGAAGTTCTCTACATGAAACCGTGTTGGCTTTTCGGCAATTTTACGTGTCCCTGGGCTTTTACTGGCAAGGCGGTAGTCCCTTACGGCCTGAACTCTCTTTAGACATTCGGGCATAGTGAAAAGTTCTGTTGGAGAGCAATCTCCCAACCAAAGGCAATAACGGGGCGCACCATAAAGAAATTCGTCAGCCCCATACCAATGATGGAAATGCTTTGCGGCTTGCGGTTCTTTCTTAAGAAAAGCCTGTTTCTCTTCTTCGACAAAAAGGTAGTTGCCGCCATCTATCGGCTTATTTCCAATGCCAATTGACGGGACGGCGTAAAGCGGTTGCGTAATGTTTTCAAGCCATGCGTCCGGCGCATCCCTAAGGTAGCCGTTGATGTGCGTAGCGGGGATGGCGCGGTCGCCGTCGAAGATGGTTTTGCCAAATGTTGCCAGTGTGGAAGTGTTGCCAGTACCAATGTTGCCAATTCCCAATTGGTTATTGGAATTGGGTTTTGGCAACATTTTCACATTGGCAACATTATCCTTCACATGGAATCCGATTATCACGCAATGGACGTGCGCCTTGTCGAACGCCTCATTGTCCCATCGGAATGTACGATGCGCGAAGTCGATCTCAAGTCCTTGCGCAAAAAGCGGCTTCCACAAGTTCGCCACCGCTCCGCCCTGACAGATTGAATTGGTGGAAACGAATGCGCAACGCGGCGCGTCCAGAGGCCGCGCCCTACCATCACCTCGGTAGGGCGGGGCGTCCTCGACCCGCCGCATCAAATCCATCGCTTTCTTGTACCAGCAACAGACATAATCCAAATCACCAACGCTCTGCCAGCCTTTGCCGAAGACATCTAGCACATCTGCTTTCTGTTCCTTGCCCATCCACCTTGCACCGGAGAATGGCGGGTTGCCGATGATGTAGTCGGTGCGCGGCCATTCCGTGCGGAGGGCGTTGCACTCTACGATGTTTGCGTTGTCCTTGAGCGGGAGGTAGTCGGGTTCGCGGTGCAGAATCTCCGCCGTTTCCTGTTTCATCTGCGATTCCGCAATCCAGAGCGCGGCCTTTGCGACGGCAACGGCGAAGTCATTTATCTCCAAGCCGTAGAACTGCGTGATTGAGACTTTGATTGAAATGCCGAGGTCAAGTTCGGCCTGTCCCTTCTGGAGCGCGGCGATGATGCGGTTTTCGAGGCGGCGCAGGCAGATGTAGGTTTCCGTGAGGAAGTTGCCAGAGCCGCAAGCGGGGTCGAGGAACGTGCGTGAGGCCATTTCGGCTTGCAAGGCGAGGAGCGTACGCCTGTCGCCTTTCTTTATTGCGGCTTCCACGCGTCGTGTGAGGTCATCGAGGAAAAGCGGGTCAATAACCTTGTGTATGTTTTCAACGGAGGTGTACACCATGCCGCCAGAACGGCGGGTGACGGGGTTGAGCGTAGATTCAAAGAGCGCCCCGAAAATGGTTGGGGTTATGTCGCGCCAGTCGAATTGCGACGCGCCGATGAGGAGTTGGCGGAGGTCGTCCGTAATCGGGGGAATGTCGCTTTCGGCTGCATTGTGGAACAGTCCACCGTTCGTGTAGGGGAATGCGCAAAGTTCGGCGTCGAGGTAGGGGTTGCGCTTGTCGGTCGGCGTGTCGAGCGTCTGGAAAAGGCGAATGAGCCTTTCGCGCAGGAATAGCGAGGGGGTATTCTCCAAGAGACGGCGGAAACAGTCCTTCGGGAAGATGTCGGCGTCCTCGGCGTAGAGGCAGAACACCAGCCTCACGCACAGGCGATTGAGCGCGGCAAGGTGGAGAGAGTGTAAAGTTGAAAGTGTAAAATGTAAAGTTGAGGTGCCCCCGCACGGCTCACCTTCATTTTCCATTTTACACTTTACACTTTCCATTTGCCCCAAGAGCGCATCGTAGATTTCGCCGACGATGCGGCCGGCCTGCACGGAGATTTCAAGCTCGCGGTCGGTGGCCTTTTCCTTCGGGTTCACGAGAAACGCAAGGCGGTACGCCTCTTTCGGGAGGTTGCCGAGTTTCAGCGTGAGCGGCGGGGCGAGGGGCTTTGCGCGGTCGTAGATGCGGAACTCGTCGAAGTTGCACGTGACGATCCAACGCGCCTTTTCGTCGAACGGGCGGGCGGCGTCGTATTCTGCTGCTTGGTCGTATGGGGTGAGGCCGCCGTGTCCCACTTGCGGCGCGTCGAGGTTCACGCCACGGGATTTATGCTCAATCAGCACCCGCGTTTCGGGAATCCACGCATCGAGGAACTTTGTCGTTCCTTTCATGGGAACGGGCACTTGGTACTGGACATGGGATTTCACGTCATCCATGCCCAGCACTTCACCGAGAAGCGAGTTCCAGAACTGCTGATCCTCGCCTTTTTCGCTGCCGCGCTGGAACGTCCAGTATTCGACAAACTTCCTTGCGGCCTGGCGCTGCGCCGTGTCCGATTTCGTTTTCATAGTTTTGACTGGTGAAAATTATACCATAAAACCCTATCGCCGTGCGGAATAATCGACGTTCAAGGGCCCCCCAAGAGAGTGGGAAAACAGGTTTGATCTGTTTTGACACATATCAACAGGTCACGAGGAGTGAAATGTCAAACTTGATATCGCAAAATGCGACATCAAGTTGGGGAGATCTATGCAAGCTTCCATACGCTTTTACAGAACAGGGCATAGCCATGCTTGCAACGGTCTTGCGAAGCAAAACCGCAATCAATGTCAGCATTAGACGTATTGACCATGCAGAAGGATTGGTGTATAATATCTGCATCTTTTCCACAAAACTATCTGTATGAAAGGAGCTAATGAAGACCACATTGGATTTGCCAGCCAATCTGCTCGATGAGGCGATGCGAGTAGGTAAGTGCGGTACGAAGACGGCCACGATCATTCGTGCGCTGGAGCAGATGGTGCGTTCCGTGAAGTTGTCGCGCCTGAGGGCGATGCGCGGGACCATGCCCGACTTTTCCCTTGACCTCGACGTATTGAGGGCGCGAACATGACCGGCGTTCTTGTCGATACTTCCGTGTGGATACCGTACTTTCGCGGCGGAAGCGATGGTAAGAAGGCGGCGGACGCCCTTGATTACCTTCTCTCCGGCGATGAGGCAATCGTCAACGACGTCATCCTGTCGGAATTGTTGCCGTTCATGAATGTCAGAGGCGAGACGGAGTGCGCGGAAGCCTTGCTGGCTCTGCCGTCCCCCGCGCTTGAGATTGATTGGCCGGACATTCGCGCCCTTCAGGAGACGTGTCTCCGCTCGGGGATAAACAAGGTGGGGTTGCCAGACCTGATCATCGCGCAGCAAGCCATTCGTCTCGGCATTCCGCTCTTTTCGCTCGACAGGCATTTCACATTGATGTCAAGGCACGTGAATCTTGTTCTTTGGCCAGGAACGCAGAAATGAGAATCATATTTACCTTGGCTGCTGCGGCGGTCTGCATGAACGGTGTCGCGACGGAATATTTCGTCGCTACGAACGGGTGCGACGGGGCGGATGGATCGGCGGCGAAGCCGTGGCGCACGATCCAGCGCGCGGCGGATGTCGCGGTCGCCGGCGATACCGTGACGATACGCAGCGGCGTTTACCGCGAATGGGTGAAGCCCGCGAATGCCGGTCGTGAGGGCGCGCCGATCACGTATCAGGCCGCGAAGGGCGAGAAGGTGGTCGTGACCGGTGCCGATCCCGTGACCGGCTGGACGCGGCGTCCGGACGGCCTGTGGCAGGCGACGGTGCGCTACGATTCCTTCCGCGGGATGAATCCTTTCACCGACAACATCTTCGGCGACTGGTTCAATGCGCAGGGCGGCTACCACTTGCGTTCGTGGATGATCCAAAACGGCAAGGCGCTCACCACGCATTCCGTGCGGCACTTCTGGGACCAAAGCGCGCACGGAGGAAAGCCCGTCGTGAACGTGGAGGCCATATTCGTCGGTTCGCGGAAGATTTCGGGGTGTGGAAAAAAGAGAGAGGGGCAACAGTACGTGTGCCGCGGCCTCGACCTCTCCACGAAGGAATCGCGGACGCTCACGTTTCGGACGTCCTCCGAAAAACTTGGTGCGGAGCTGATGGTCTACGACAATGCCGCGCCGAAGGTACAGCTTGCGAAGGTGTCACTGCCGCCAACCGGCGGATGGGACAAGTTCACCGATGTGAAGCTGACGTTGCCGGATTCTGCCGCGAACGTGAAGGAGCTGCTTCTGCAGGTCTGGTTCGGCGGCCACTCGTACAAGTACGATGCCGCCGCGAAACTCCTGCCGCCCGGCCATGTGGCGCTGATACCGGGCATGGTGACGGGGCGCATCATCGCGGCGTTCGAGAAGGACCCCAACGTGTGCGTGCCAGAGCTCGTCACGCGTCCCGCGTGCTTCTACCCGATCGAGACGCACCGCGACTACATCACCCTGCGCGGCATCGCATTCCTGAACGCCGCGCCGAACTGGGGCACGGCCAACGGCGAGCAGGTGGGCGTGGTGGGCACCAACTGGAGCCGGGGATGGGTGATCGAGGACTGCGAGGTGTCCGGCTCCTCCTGCGACGGCATCACGCTCGGCAAGTTCGGCGACGAGTACGACAACTCCGGTCCGTTCCTGTACTGCTACTACGACACGATCAAACGTACCGCGAGCAACGGCTGGGATCGCGTCGGACACCACGTCGTGCGCCGGTGCAAGGTGTCCGAATGCGGACAGACGGGCATCCACAGCTCCCTTGGCGCGCCGTTCTCCGTGATCGAGGATTGCGAGATCTTCCACTGCAACTGGAAGAAGCCGTTTTACGGCTGCGACCAGGCGGGGCTGAAGCTGCTCTGCTCCGTTGGCGTGACGATCCGCGGGAACCGCATCCACCACAACGGCGGCTGGGCGGGGATCTGGCTCGACTGGATGGCGCAGGGTGTGCGCGTCGAGGGCAACACGCTGTGGCTGAACAAGTGCGACTTGTTCTTCGAAGTTGACCACGGCCCGATCCTCGTGGAGGGCAACACCTGCCTTTCGTCCGTCGCGGCAAGGACTTGCTCGCAGAGCATTGCCTACGTGGGCAACAGGATGTGGGGCAAGTTCATCACCTTCAACGAGCGGCGCTGCACGCCGGTCTTCAAGCCGCACTCCGTGACGCTCGACTCGATCGACCGCGTGCCATGCGGGAGCGGCGGACACGTTTTCATCAACAACATCCTTGCGCATGACCCGCATTTCCCGAAGGAACTCTTCCCCAGCCGGTTCGAGGACAACTGGATGATTCCGCCCGAATGCTGGAAGGGGAACGAGACGACGGGCGAATGCGAGATCACGCCGCCCGCAGGGTCGAAGAGGCCCGACTTCAAACTGGTTGGCGCGAAGCGTCTCGGCAAGCCCATCTTCGTGGATCAGGAGTTTCCCGTGCCGATAATCAGCACGCCCAGGTTATGTAAGGATTAGGGGAAACAGTGTTGATTGACGGGTGCTTGATACTTCGGCAAAAATCATGTATAATATGAGCGCTTTGGAAAATAAGAGATTGTTTATCGTGAATGGAAACACTAAATCGCTCTGTTTTTAGTGTTTCCAGACACTAAAAACAGAGGTGATGACATGAATGAAAGTGACATAGCGCTTCTATCGGAGGCCATGCAACGACGTCTCGCGAAGACGTCGCTGGCGTTTCATCGCAGCATGTTCGGGAAGATTGAATGGGGGGACAGGCTGCTCTGCATTAAGGGATCTCGTGGCGTTGGAAAGACGACGATGATGATGCAGCGAATGAAAGAGGAATTCGCCAGAACGTCAAAGGCGTTCTATGTGTCGCTGGACAATCTTTTCTTTGCACGTCATTCTCTCCGCGAGGTTGCGGACTGGCACTATAAGAATGGTGGGACGCATCTTTTCGTGGACGAAGTTCACCATGTAAAGCACTGGCAGACTGAAATCAAGAACATCTACGACGACTATCCCGATCTTTCGATAGCGTATTCCGGTTCGTCAATGCTGCGGATCGACCGTGCACAGGGCGATCTCTCGCGTCGGCAGATGGTCTATCGCCTTGACGGACTTTCCTTTAGGGAGTACCTTGCCTTTGAGGGGGTGGTGGAATTCCCGAGATTGTCGCTTGAGGAACTGTTGGCAGACCATGTGCGCCTCGCGACGGAAATCGTCGGGAAGGTCAAGATACTTCCGCTGTTCAAGACATACCTTCGACGTGGCTACTATCCGTTCTACAAGGAGGTGCGGAATGGATACGAGTTCCGTATACGTGAAATCGTGGATGAAGTGCTGGAGAAGGATTACCCGGCGATAGAGGAGGTCAGCATCGCCACGATACGGAAGACGCGCAAGATGCTCATGGTGCTTGCCGCGTCCTGTCCGCAGACGCCGAACATGTCACGGCTCTATCAGGAGCTTGAGACTGATCGGAACCAGGGGCTGAAGATGCTGTCCGCGCTTGAGGACGCAGGGCTTCTCAAGCTCCTTTCCACTGAGTCGAAGAAGGTCAAGGCGATGTCGCGTCCGGACAAGATCTACTGCGACAACACGAACCTCATGCATGCATTGCACCCGGCGTCAGACGTCGGCACGGAGCGAGAGACGTTTTTCCTTAACCAGTTGTCCGTCGTACACGACGTGACATATCCGGCGAAGGGTGACTTCCTCGTTGACGGAAAGTTTCTGTTCGAAGTTGGTGGCGTCGGCAAGAGCTTCTCGCAGATTGCGGACATCTCGAACAGTTATGTCGTGAACGACGACGTTGAGATCGGTTTCGGTAGCAAGATTCCGCTGTGGCTTTTCGGGTTTCTGTACTGAGAAAGATTCTTCGACCTGGAATGGTCGGAGGAATTGACGAATGAAGGTTAATTTTGGTTTCTGCGCGCCGCGTAAAGTAGCTGACAAGAAGAAAGGACGCCATTTGATGAATCGATATGAAACGATGCCGTATGTGCGGTGTGGACGAAGCGGACTCAGGCTTTCGCGCGTCGCGTTCGGACTTTGGCACAACTTCGGGACGTATGACGATGCCGCGAACATGGCGCGGCTTGTTACGCGCGCGTTTGATCTTGGCATTACCCATTTTGACCTCGCAAACAACTACGGTCCGGAGTCGGGTTCGGCAGAGGAGAATTTCGGACGCCTTCTCAACTCGGAACTGAAGGGCCATCGTGACGAGTTAGTCGTGACGACAAAGGCGGGGCATTCCATGTGGCCGGGGCCCTACGGCGACTGGGGCTCGCGCAAGTCGCTGATCGCGAGCCTCGACCAGAGCCTCAAGCGCATGAAGATCGACTATGTCGACATCTTCTATTCCCACCGTCCCGACCCCGAGACGCCGCTCGAGGAGACGATGGGCGCGCTCTCGGACATCGTGCGCGCGGGCAAGGCGCTCTACGTAGGCATCTCGAAATATTCGGTAGCGCAGACACGCGAAGCGGCGGCGATTCTGAAGCGCAACGGCACGCCGCTCCTCATCCATCAGTTCCGCTACAACATGCTTACGCGCGGCATCGAATCGGACGGTCTTCTCGACGCGCTGGAGGAAGTCGGCGCGGGCGGCATTTGCTTCTCTCCGCTTGCGCAAGGGCTTCTCTCATCGCGTTACCTTGACGGCATTCCCGCCGACAGCAGGGCGGCGAAGAACGCTTTTCTGAAGGCCGACACCATCACCCCGGAGAAGCGCGCGCAGCTTCTGAGGCTCAACGCCTTCTCCGCAGCACGCGGCTTGACACTTTCGGAACTCGCTCTCCAATGGGTTCTCCGTGACCGGCGCGTCACATCTGTTCTGATGGGCGCGAGCCGCATCAGCCAGCTTGAGGAAAACCTCGGCTTTCTCCAAAAGCCCGATCTCTCTTCCGCCGACATTGAGGAAATCGAAGGTTTGCTGTGAGGGGAGTCGTCATGTTCAATCAAATTGCCTGGCAACTCTACGGCTAAGAAACCCCGAAAAACTCCGTGTGATACCGTATCTGCCACGCAAAAATCTGATATAATACTGCGCAGGAGAAAAGAAAAATGGGCGAAAGAATAGATCTGGTTAAAAGGGCGTTCGCGGGAGAGGCCGTTGAACGCATCCCCGTGATGGCGCACAACTTCCTGATGGCCGTGCGCGAGGCGGGCTTCACGCAGAAGCAGTTCCGCGAGAGCCCCGACGTGATGGTGAAGGCCATGACCGAGGCGACGATGAAATATGACCTCGACTGCGTGCTCCTGGACGTCGATACGGCGCTTCTCGCCTCGGCATGCGGCGCGGACGTGATGTACCCCGACGACCTTGCCGCCGTCGCGAAGGGAACGCAGCCTGTGCCGCTCGAAGAGCTGCCCGACAAGGTGAAGGAGGTTGACCTCCTCGCGTCCCCGCGCGTCCGCCACTACCTTGAGGCCGCCGAGCGCCTCGTACAGTGGGGCAACGAGAACGACCGCTTCATCCGCATCAACGCGGACCAGGGCGCGTTCTCGCTCGCGTGTATCCTCACGGGCATGGACGAATTCATGATGGACCTTCTCGACGAGGACTACGAAGACGACATTAACCGCCTTCTCGACGCTACGTACTCCGTCGCGCTCAAGATGCACGAGCTGTGCTTCGCCACGGGCGCGCACATGACGAGCTACGGCAACAGTTCCGAAGGATGCAGCGTCATATCCCCCGCATGTTTCCGTCAGTTCGCGAAGGAACGCGAAACGCGCCTCGCCGCCGATCTCAAGGCGCGCGGCATCCCGTACCTCTGCCACATCTGCGGCGACGTGAATCCGATTCTCCCCGATCTCGTGGAGACGGGCTGCCCCGCGTTCGAGCTCGACTGGAAGACGGACGCCAACCGCGTCTTCGAAGTCGCGCACGGGAAGTTCACGCTCTCCGGCAACGTCGATCCTGCGCTCTTTGTCACAGGCACGCCCGACGAAGTGTATGCGGCGGCGCGGAAGGTCTGCGATATTTTCCGCGGCAAGGGCGGACTTGTCCTTTGCTCCGGCTGCGCGCTCGGTCCGCAGACGAAGAGCGAGAACCTCCAGGCATTCGTCCGCGCCGTGCGGGAATAATGTGTAATACGGGTGTCCATGCCTTTTTCAATTTCTATCTAGGCAAGGAGAGCCAGTCGCAAATCCCTCGCGAGTGCTGGTGCGAGGGGGTTCCTTATATATAAGGTTGCGCGCGCGCGCGAGGAAGGTTACAATCCCCTTTCTCTCCCAAGCGTGTTGACATGTCCGTTGGGTCCCATGCGCCTTGGGTATGACGCAAAAGTCTGGACCTCTACTATGACTGTGCCATTTTGACACACTTCGGACATTTTAATGCTGCGCACCGTTGAAGGATTTGGTGCGCACCATTTGATGCTTTGGTGCGCACCATTTCATGCTCTGCTGCGCACCAAAGCAAATTCCGTTACAAACAGGCCTTTTCACACGAGGTGAGTGTGTCAAAATGACACACTCAATAGAAGGGCCCAATGCGTCTCGCTTTTGGGGAAGGGTTCAGGGTTATTGAGACCTTCTCCAACTCTCCCAATCTCTGATCTCGCAATAGCGGCGATGTGGATGGTTGGCTTCTTCGCGGTGTACTCAAAACAGCTTGGCGCACGATACGTGGTTGCGACAGAACTTCCCTTTGCGACCTTTGTGTTCTTTGTGGCTAAAAACATGCGCCCCAACTACCGTTGTGGCGTACGGTTTGTCAGATTTCTAAAAAGTTTTTTGGAGTCTCGTCAGATTTCACAAGGGAATAGCATTGACTAATACGAAAAGAAAAAGTATTATACCGTTGACAATTTCTTTTGCAAAAAGGAGAAAAACCATGGCAACACCAAAAGTACTCTACGTGAAACTCGCAAAGACATGTCTCGTTGCCGCTGTTGCCGCAGGTGTGGCAATCCCGGCATGGGCGGGGCAGCCTGCGGCGACGGCAAAATCCTCGCCAAATGCAGTCTTTGCTGGTGCGCAGGGGTACGGCCCGGCCGACTTCAAGGTCAAGCTGCACGAAGTGGGGGTGATGTCGGCTAGCGACGATGACGCTGAGAAGCCGAAGATGCTTCCGACTAATGCTCGCATAGTCGTGCCGCCCGGGAAGCTTGCTGTGTTCCATCTCACGTACGACTTCCCCGTGGACGTCAAGGCTAGGCTGTTTCTTGAGCCGAACTTCAAGGAGTCCGAGCTGGACGAGGATCCGTTCGGCACGAGCGGGTCTGGACTTTTGTCCGGCAAGGGATCAATCACGAAGATCATCGTTCTCGGCGCAGGCGGCAACGAACCGTACGACCAGTCGCTTCTGTTGCGGTCTGTAAGAGTCGAAGGGGAGATCGAAGCCGAGAAGGGCGCGCCGCGAAACAACTCGTTCTTCATCTGCGACATTCCAGTGAACGTGCTTTTCGCGAACAAGGAAGAGGACGGCAAGAAGGCGAAGGTGCTTGAGCCGAGTCCTTCGCCGAAACAGGACCCGACGCTTGGCGTCGTTTCACCCGATGAGGCCAAGGCAGATGCGCCGAAGAGCTCCACGCCGCGCGGCTTCACCGACAACCTCGACGAGGCGCTCGCCAAGGCGAAGGCAGAGGGCAAACTCGTCTACGCCTGCTTCTCCGGCAGCGACTGGTGCTACTGGTGCATGAAGCTTGATAGGGAAGTTCTTTCCCGACCAGAGTTCCTCGCGGGCGTCAAGAACGATTTCGTTCTCGTGTTCATCGATTCGCCGCAGAACAAGGCTCTCCTCTCGAACCGCGCCAAGGCTGAAAACGAAAAACTGACGAAGAAGTACGGCATAAGGGGCTTCCCCACGGCGCTCATCCTCGATGTCAACGGGGAAAAGGTCGGCGAGACCGGCTACCGACAGGGTGGCGCGGTGAAGTATGCCGAACATCTCATGGGTTTCCGGAAAAAGTAAGTGAGGAGGCGATGTTGAATGTGAAACTGTGAAACTGTGGAAATGAGGAAATATGAAATTATGGAAATATGGAAATGTTGCCAATGTTTCCAATTCCAATATCAATTCATAGAGCTGGTGTAAAGATGAAAAGATTAGCCGTCATTTTGTTTGCCGTCGTCCTTTCCTCCGCCACATTCGGAGAGATTCGGTACTGCGAGAAGGGGACGAAAAATGAACATTCGCACTTCTCGAGCCACGATGTTCCCTTGGCGAAGGGCGTACGCGTGAAGCAGAAGGGGCCCGTCGGCTACTCCTGCAAGACGAACGACCATCCGCTCGTGGTCTGGTCCCGGTCATTCGACGGCTGGCGGGCCGACTTCGCCATCGACGTCCGTCCGATCGACAGGAAAAAGTCGGACCTCTACGTCAAGTGGATCAAGGCCGAGCAGATCAAGGGCGAAAGCGCGCAGATGTCCGTTGGCGGGGACTGGAAGGAAGAGGCCCACTGTGTCATGGCTCTCGGAAACGTCATGGTCGTGGCGACGGACTTGACGAGCGAGAAGAGACGCGCCTGGCGCCATCTGTCTGCAATTCCCGCCGAAGGCGGCATGGTCGTGCTGGTCGATTTCTGCGTGCAGGCCGGGAGCGTGGCTGCCGCGAAGAAGCATGCGACTGAAGGCTGCAACGAGATCGCGCGCGCCTTGTCCAATTTCGAGCTGCTCAACCCTCTCGTCAAGAAGGTCAACAAGAGCACGGCGACTGCCTGGTTCGTCACGCCCACCCATCTCGTGACCTGTGCCCACTGCGCAAAGGAAGGAGAGAAGTTCTGGTTCATGGACGCGAGGGAGAGGCGTGTGGACCTGAAGCTCGTGGGACGCGACGCGAAGAACGACGTGGCGCTGCTGGAGGTGGTCGACCCGAAATGGCGCAGTCCGGTGTCCTTGTCCGTGGCGCGGGGGATCCCGCGTCTTGCAGAGGCGGTCTGGGTACTCGGCTATCCGATCCCGAAGACGCTCGGCCGCTCGATCAAGTACGGAGAGGGCGTCGTGAGCGCCCATGAGGGAATGCAGGGAGATGCGAAGGAGTTCTCCGTGACGGCGCCCATTCGTCCCGGTTCGAGCGGAGGACCCGTATTCGACGCCTCGGGTAGGGTGTGCGGAATCATGTCTTCCACGCTGAAGGCGCAGTTGATCTTGAAGTTGCACGGACATGTTGCGCCCGAATCGAACTTCGCGGTGAAAGTCCAATATGTCCGGGACCTGCTCAAGAAACACGGAGTGTCCTGCGAAGAGGCGGAAGCGCGTCCCCTGCCCAAAGGCCGCGCGGACGCCGTGGAGGCCGCAACGAAGGCCGTGATCTTGCTCAACAGCGCTTCGTCGGAGTGATCTGCATTCACGTAAACCTGCTAAAGCAGCTTTTTGCGGCGGCGATACGTGGTTACGGCAAGCTCGTATTTCAGAGAGAACGGTATCGAGTATCTGCCAGTCTACATGGTTCACCTTATCGTCTTCAATTTCTAGCCCTCTTTCAATTTTCTCCCGCACACGGGCGCGGATTTGTGGTATAATGTGCGGCGCTGTGGCGCACGGGCGGCTTGGCGGAAGGATTGTGTCATGGCAGAAGAGGCATTGACGCCGATGGAGTTCCTCGACTGGCAGGAGCAGGTCCAATAAACCACAAAGGAGAAAACAACGATGAAAACGAAAACTGGCAAAATCCTCATGAGGGGTAAAACCGTAGTTTCCCTCCTTGCCGTGGTACTCGCGCTCGGCGCGGCGACGACCGCCGAGGCGGCGAGAAATTGGACGGGCAACAAAGACAGCAATTGGGCGACTTCAGAGAACTGGAACGGTACTTCAGGCCGACGTTACTTCAAGAAGGGCAATCTGACAGGGAATAAGAGAGATTTCATTTATCTTTCTGCCAATGTCACAGAGACTTCCAATACGGGATTGTGTTTCTACGACGTCCCCGATAGAGGGTATTGGCGTTTCCAGGGGCAAAACCAATACACCTTTGACAACTCCTCCCCATCCAACAACAAGGACTACGACGTGGATTCCATCTGCATTGGCTACGCCGGGGCCGGCTCTTCCGTTCGCTTTTATGCGGTGACCCTGAAAACACGACACTTGACCATCGGCGGCAATGCGACTTTGGGGAAAGAAATCGTCAAGTATGACATGACTGGCCATCTTGTTCTCGACGACCAGAACAATGACGCCAACGGCTATCTCGGCCCCGTCAACATCACGGCGACCAAGACATGCGACTTCTTCAAGGGCGACCTCTATGCCACGAACGCGAACATCACGTGTCAAGGCGACATGATGCTCTACACATTCACGGTGGACAAGACCGGTGGAGACTGGACGATGACCGGCGATTTTAAGATTGGACTTGGCAGCGGTACGGCGACGGTTATTCAGAGAAGCGGCACGTTCTTGGTCCCTGCCGGCAAATGGACGCGGCTCGAGAACGGCTCGACCAGCACGCTGAACCTCTACGGCGGCACATTCAAGACGAGGCGCATAACCAACCAGAATGCCGCATCGGCCTCCGTCATTCTGGACGGTGGCAGTATCGAGGTCAATGGCGATGCCTCTAATTACGGCTTGATCGACGCAACGGTTGACGTCCGGGTTGGCGCGAACGGCGGTACAATCAACACCGGTGGCAGAACTTTCCATGTCCCCTCCGCCATCAACGCGGTGGAGAACACGACGGGCGCGTTCGCCGTGGCGGGCGGCGGAGCCGTGACGTTCCAGAACATGGGCAACTTGGTGGGCGCGCTCGTGGTGGGTGACAACACAACTCTCCACTGGTTCGACCAGGACGGCGCGGTTTCGGCGACATGTGGCTTTACTTCGCTTGCGCTCGGCGCGGGTTCGACCGTCTATCTCAATGGCGATGCGACGAGCGTGGATGCGCTTCCCGCAACTGTCACGACCACGGCTACGACGGAGAGCAAGGCGAACATCGTCATCGACTTCTCCGCGATTCCCGCGACGGGCGCGTCGTTCACGCTTTTCCCGGCCGCAAGCGCGGATGTGTTCAACGTCCAGCCGATGGTTGGCAGCCTCGTCCTCCCGAATGCGGTCGCCGTCGTCGAAGGCAATCTTGTTTTGACAATCGTCGCCGAGGACTACACGTGGAATGGTACGCAGACGAACTGGGGCGATGCCGACGCCTGGACGAAGGGCGCCGCGGCCGCCACCTGGGCCGACGGTAACAACGCCATCTTTAGCACCGCGAACGTCACGGCGACGCTCGCCGCCGACGCTTCGCCTGCGAAGATCGAATTCTCCGCCGATGCGACGGTCAATGGCTCCGCAACACTCACCGTCCCGGTTGTCTCGGTTGTCCCGGGTGTCTCGGCAACCATTTCCGCCCCCACGGCAGACGCACTTGTAAAGACAGGCGCGGGCTCGCTTGTGCTTGGCTCTTCGCGTACGGCACAGACTACAGTTTCGGAAGGAACGCTCGCCATGACGTCAGGCGCGACGGTCGATTCTGCTAAGCTCACGCTCGGTTCGGACTCCTCCACGCCCGTTACGTTCGACTACGGTGGCCAGACGCTGACGGCCAACCCGACGGCGTATCTCGGCGCGGACTCGGACGTGACGCTTACGAACGGCGTGTTCACATACGGTTCGGATATATCTTTCTCGAACAATACTTTTCCGAGAGTCTTGACTGTCGCGAATGGCGCGACGTTGCATACGTCTGGAAGATATCTCATGAACACATCTGGCGAGGCGACAATCAACATAGCGGGCGGTACGATGAAGGCCATCCAGGACAACAACAGCTGGATCATGCAGGCATCGCTCGAAGGACGGCTGAACATCAACGTGACGGACGGTGGCCTCATGGAGTTCGGCGGCGAGGTCTATGCCCTCACCTGCCGCGATACCGTGGGTGGTTCCACGGACTATCTGAACCCCTCTCTTCATTGGAACGTCGTCGATTCCACGCTGCGCGTATTGAACGGCAGAAGTTTCCGCTTTGGGTACGATGCCAACAACAAGAACCCCGCCTGCCCGACGGGCGTGTTCGCCGCGACGAATTCGGTCATTGACATTGCCAATGGCCTTGTCGTCGGTCACAATGTCATGGGCGCGAACACGGCAGGCTCCTATACGGCGGATTTCGAGAACTGCGCTATCACGTCAATACTTCTCAGGGTCTATCATGACCGTCCGCTCAACGCCATACGCCTCAACAACGTACGCTACACCGTGAGGGGCGATAATGCGGATTGGCTGTACTCGTCTCCCGAGTTCGAGACGCTGGGCGCGGGCGGGACGGCCATCAAGCCGATCACAATCGACGCGGGCGGTCTCGTGTTGGACACCAACGGACACAACGGCGACCTCAATTCAGACCCGCAGGGTGCGGGTGCGATCACCAAGGTTGGCAGCGGAATCCTCCACATCAGGCGCAACCAGACATCCTCCGCTCCGCTCGTGTGCGAAGGGGGCGAGACGTATGTCTATGACGGACTGTCGGTTGCGCGCGCGGTGACGGTGAGGAACGGCGCGAAGTTCACGACAAAAGGCACTGGACAAGTCACGCTTGCGAACCTTGCACTCGAAGACGGTGCTGAACTTCGCGTTGATGAGTACAGAAGTGGCGTTACGCCGATTGCGGTCACGACTCTGACCCTCCCCGAGGGCGGCACGGTGACGCTCACGAAGAACAACAACTTCTCGCAGGGCAAGTACAGGATCCTCGAAAAGGCGGGTGTCACGGTCGCGGACGTCCAGGGCAAACTCGTGCCTGCGACGACGGGCGAACTCACGTACAGCTGGAGCGTGGAGGGGAACACCCTCTTTCTGACCGTCGGTAATCCGCCGGCGTTCGCGTGGACCGGACTCGCGGGCGACGGCAAGATGTCCACGGGCGGCAACTGGCTCGGCAACGTCGCACCGGGCGCGGGCGATCCGGCGGACTTCTCGTCGGCCAACATGGCGATTACGGTCGAAGCCGACATCGACGCGACGCTTGGCGCGGTGACGATGGGCGATGCCATCGTAACCTTCACGGGGGCGCTCAGGGCCACGTCGATCTCCGACACCTTGAAGGTGACGGTCGGTGAGGACTCGACCGTCACGATAGACGGCGATTTGCTGTTCGAGGGCGCCGGCGCGAAATATGCCGTTTACAAGGTCGAGAACGGCGGCGCGTTCATCGTGACGGGCAGGCTTGGCAAGGCGGCGGGGGCAAGTGGTAACTTCTACCCGCAGAGCAGCGTGGGCGGCGGTATCGTCATTGGCGGCGAACTCGTCAACAACGGCGATTCCGGCGACATCTACGCCTGCGTTAATTTGTCTTCACAGAAGTGGGCGGTGGGTCCCGGTGGAATTACCGGCACGCTCGGATGGTGGTGCCTCGCCGACGCCAAGAACTCCGCGTACTTCTATCCCTACACGAATGACTTCACGGTGTCGGCTATGACGTGCCTTAGGGTGTCCTTCGGGCATTACGAGCTGAACACGACGGGGTGGGGCGACAGTCAGCCGCACACGATCACGCTTGACGCTGGGTATTCTAACAATGGAGCGCTCTACATCGCCGGAACAGGCAAGGTCGTCGTGAACCACACGCGTGCGGCATACGGCGGCTATGACGGATACAGCGGCGCGGTGACTGTGACGAACACAGCGACGCTCGCCATCAACGCGGGCAAGCAACTGACGAGCGGAACGATTACGTTCGCGGCAGGCACGACGCTCGAAGTCCCGTCATCCGGCGTCGAGACGGGCGCGCTTGCGTTCTCCGGCGAGGGGACGGTCACGCTCAAGGTGTCGGATGTGTCGCTCGCCGACGGCGACTACGTGCTCGTCTCTTCGACGGCCAACCTGCCCGCCGGTGTCGCCGCCAGGTTCGCGGTCGATGCGCAGACGGAAAGCAGAACGTACCTCTACACGTTGGACAACCGTTCGCTGCGTCTCGCCGTGGGCGAGGCGGCAATATTGGCCTTGCCGTGCATCTGGACAGGTGAGGCTGGCGACGGCAAGATGGACACGGCGGGCAACTGGCTCAACGATCGGAAGCCGGAAACTGTCGGCGCGGTCGTGCTGATTCCCTCCGAGACCGCCACGATCGACAACAACATCTTCGGTTTTGCGCCTTCGTCCATCACATTCGGCAACGGCTCTGGGGCGGTGACGATCAGCGGGAACGCCATCACGTGTGTCGCGGCCATCACGAACATCTCCACGACGGTCTCGCATACGATTGACGCGCCGGTGTATTTCGCCGGCGACATCCAGGTCAAGCAGGCGGCGATGGCGGAAACGGGCGATCTCACGAAGTCGCACGTCACGTTCGCGGGCGGCGCGTATGCCGCGCCGGGCTACGCAATTGAGAACGGCAACTTCGCCGCCGTCTATTCACGCTGCATGTTCGGCAAGTACTACCTCGCCAATGAGGTGAGCAGCCCGTGGACGGCTACGGTGCAGGGGTCGGTCAGGCGCATCTGCCTTGCCGACAATTCCACGCTCTACATTCCGTATGCAGGTCTGCTTACCGAACTCTACGTCGGCAACGGCGCGAAGGTAGATGTCGGAGGGATGACGATGGGCGATGGCGGAGGACGCGTTTCCTACAGGAACAACGGCGAAATGGTCGTCACGAACCTGACGTTGACCGGAAAGACCGACAGATTTATGAGCTATAACCAGGGGACTGCGGTTTCGCCGGTGTTCAAGTTCGAGCGGATTGAGACCTCGATGCAGAACAACTGGTGCTATTTCTCCGATGCTAACGCGGCCAGCAAGGGCGTATACTACATCGGCGCGGGCGGATTGAACTTCACCAGCTCCTCGGCGACCGGATCATACTGTTTCGGCAAGAATTATGAAAACGACGCCCAGACGATCCGCCCCTGGTATTCCGACTTCACCATCGGGGATCGCGGCAACAACGCGGCGTGCTTTGTGATGACTCGCGATGTCACGTTCTGCACGGACGACGAGAACGGTACGGGCCGCACGATCACGATGGACGCGATTACTCGCGGTAACACGGCGCCGACCATCACGGTGTCCGGCTCCGGTACGCTGCGCGTGAACAAGGCGGCCATCAACACGACCCAGCCGCCGGTTGTGGTGACGAACACGGCGACGCTGGCCATCAAGCCCGGCGCGAACCTCACCACAAGCACGATGACGCTCAACGACGGCACGACGCTTCAGGTCGCGGAGTCCGGAACGGTCGCGCTTGGCGGAAACCTGACGCTCAAAGCTGGTGCGATGCTCGGCTTCAACTACACGACCAAGGACGCGCCTGTGCTGAACCTGACAGGCAAGACCGTGACGTTCGACGAGGGCACGACGACGAATGTCGTGGTTAATATCTCGTCGACAAACGGCAAGTGCGGTCGCGGCGGAGCGTGGGAGCTCACCTCTGGCGGTAAGTTCGCGGATGCGACGGTTTCGCTCGCCGAAGGCTATCCTGACTGGGTGAAGGGAATCTCGGTCAACGCCGACGGCAACATCGTCATCGACGTCAAGTTCAAAGGCACGTATATTTACGTCAAGTAGTCAACGGGCGGGACGCCCGCCACCCCAATAGTGGGCAAGATGCCCAGTGCGCCGCCAAGATGGCGGCATTCCCAGTTGCGGGCAAGATGCCCAGTGCGCCGCCAAGATGGCGGCGTTCCCAGTCAGGTGATGGCAACTTGGAGTTTCCGATTCTATGCCGTTGTGGCGTATGGTTTGTCTGATTTCTAAAAAGATTTTGGAGGCTTGTCAAATTTCGCAAGGGAATGCCATTGACTAAAACGAAAAGAAACAGTATCATACTACTGACAATTCTTTTTACAAAAAGGAGGAAAACCATGGTAACACGAAAGGCACTCTACGTGAAACTCGCAAAGACATGTCTTGCGGCCGCTCTCGCGGCGAGCATCACGTTCGACGCGAATGCGGCGGATGCGAACGCTATCTCGTTCAAGGTCACGGGCGTCGCCGTGGTGGACGAAACGCAAGAAAACAGGGCCGAGATCAAATACCTGCCGCCCGATACGCGCGTCGTCGTTCCGTCGGCCAGGCACTTTGCGCTGTTTCGCGTCGAGTATGACGTGCCGGCGAACATGAACGCGCGCATCTTCCTCGGAGAGAACTGCGACACAGCCAGACTCGGTCTCGGTTTCCGCACTGGCGCATCCGGTCTCTATAAAGGCACCGGCACCGTGGCAAAGCCTCTTGGCCTGGATAGCGAGGTGTATGACAAGGGCGTCTTGCTGAAGTCAGTCCGGTTGTCGGCGGAGATTGAAGGAAATGACGGCGAGGAGGCGAAGTTGGTCTATGTCTGCGACGCGCCGGTCAATGTCCTGTTCGCAAAGGATGGCGGAAAGAAGACGGACGGCTTCTCTGTGCTGGAGCCCCTGCCTCCTCCGCCCGCCAAGTCCATTTCGCTCCTGTCGGGGTGGACGGAGGACTTCAAGGCGGCGAAAGCCCGGGCTGCGAAGGAAGGGAAATTCGTCCTCGCCTACTTCCTCAACTCACGTCCGAACAAGGAAGGCAAGGCGATGAAAGTCCTGGACCATGAGGTGCTGGGTTCAGAGGAGTTCCTGAAAAGGGCTGGCGCGTCGTACGTTTGCTACATGGCTGAACTTTACAAGCCCAGCCAGTCGTGGATGGCGAGAGACAATATTAGGTTTGCGGTCAACTATGCCGGGCGGAAGAGTGTATTCACTCCGCCGGAAATGGCGATCATCCATCCCGACGGCTCTCGCGTGGCTCTTTTGGACAGGGACGGCTGGGAAGGCGGCGTCGATGGCTATCTCGCAAAAATCGAAAAGGGGTGCAAGGCCGGCCTTGCAAAACACGAAAGGGAGGAGAAGGCGCGTAAGGCCGCGGCAAAGAAGGTTCCGCCGAAGACCGACGCGACCTCTACCCCCGCCGGTTTCACCGACAACCTTGATGAGGCGCTCGCCAAGGCGAAGGCCGAGGGCAAGCTCGTCTACGCCTGCTTCTCCGGCAGCGACTGGTGCTACTGGTGCAAGAAGCTGGAGAAGGAAGTCTTGTCCGATCCGCTCTTCGTGACGGGCGTGATGGACGACTACGTTCTCGTGTTCATCGATTCGCCGGAGAACAAGGCGGTGCTTTCGGACCACGCGAAAGCCGAAAACGAAAAGCTGACGAAGAAATACGGCATCAGGGGCTTCCCCACGGCACTCATCCTCGACGGCAACGGCAACAGGATCGGCAAGACCGGCTACCGTCAGGGCGGCGCGGCGAAGTATGCCGAACATCTCATGGACTTCCGGAAAAAGTAGGTGAGGAACTGGCACCGCCCTCGATGGCTGCCACTACAAACTCACGGATGACGGCGAGTGCCGCGATGGCCTGAAATCGTTTTGTTGTAACTGGTCAACTGCATCCCCCAAAAAAGGCATGCGAAATGCGCCCCGAAAAGCGCCATTTGGGGTAGTGCGCAGGTGTGTGTCGGTTCTGCCAATAATCACATTTCCATTGCGTCTGCGATGGTTTTTTGCTACACTTGCCGCTAAGGACACCTAGTTTGTTTTTGGAATGTTAGGAGATAATTACAATGAAACATAGATGGATGGCTGCGGCGGTTTTCGCGGCTATGGTTGCGGCGAACGGCGCTGTCAATGAGGTGAGGCAGATATTTCGGGCCGAGCGGTTCCAGCGCGGCGATACGAACGTGTCGCGTCTGCAGGAGATCGACGACGCGAGCTGGATTTGGCATCCGACGGCGGTTGAGCGCGGCGAGGTGGGCAAGTACGCCTTTCTGCGCTTCAGGAAAGAGTTTACGGCGGACGCGGCGCCGCTGAGGTTCGACGTGAGCGCGGACGAGCGTTTCGAGCTGCTGCTGGACGGCACACCGATCGCGTTCGGTCCGCACCGGGGCATTGTCGAGAACTGGCTCTACCAGTCCTACGAGGCGAAGCTCGCGCCGGGCAAGCACGTAATGGAGGCCGTCGTGTGGGTGCTCGGACCGTATGCGCCGTCCGCCCAGCTTTCCTGGCGCGGCGGGTTCATCCTCAAGGCGGAGGGCGCGTACCACAGGCAGCTCACTACCGGCGTTGCGTCCTGGCGCGTCGCGGAGCTGAAGAACGTCACGATGCGCAAGGAGGGAATGCGGCGCAACTTCGGCGTGGGCGCGCAGACCGAAGTGCGCGGCTGCTCGCTCCAGGAGGAGCGTCCCGCCGAGTCGGCGTACGTGGCGCCGAAGGTCGTGCGCGGCCCGGTGAGATTCAACGTCTGCGGCGTGAAGGCGAAGGGGTGGATGCTCTTCCCCACGCCGCTGCCCGACCAGACGTACGAGCGTGTCCGCCCCGGCGCGTTCCGCGCCGCACGCGCGACGTTCGACAGGAGCGCCCTCTACACGGAGGAGGACGCGCGCCATCCGCTCGTCCAACCGCTGAACGCGCTTCTCAAGGAAGGCAAGCCGGTGACGATCCCCGCGGACACGATCCTTTGCGCGCTCCTCGACCTCGACGACTACTATTGCGCGTACCCGGAGCTCGTCGTGGGCGGCGGCAAGGGGTCCGAAATCCGCTGGATGTGGGTGGAGAGCCCGCGTTATCCGGACGGACGCAAGGGCAACCGCAACGAGTTCATCGGCAAGGGCTGCTCCAGGTACTTCCTCATGGACCGCTTCTTCCCCGACGGACGCGCGAACGCGAAGTTCGGCGCGCCGTGGTGGCGCGCCGGGCGGTGGTGTCAGCTCGAGATCAAGACGGCGGACGAGCCGCTAACGCTGAAGGGCGTGGGCATCATCGAGTCGCGCTACCCGACGCCTGTCACCTCGCACTTCAAATGCGACGACGCGTCGCTCGCCGGCGTGCAGGGCGTGTGCATCCGCGGCATGCAGATGGACATGCACGAGATCATGTGCGACGGCCCGCACTACGAGCAGCAGATGTACGTGGGCGACACCTACGTGCAGTGCGACACGATCGCGGCGATGAACAGCGACGACCGTCTCGTTCGCCGCGCGATCTCGCTCTTCGACTACGGCCGCCGCGACAACGGCATGCTGCCGATGAACTTCCCCACCACCGGCACCCAGGAATCGACCACCTACACGATGATCTGGCCGATGCTGCTCGAGAACTACATGATGTGGCACGAGAACGCCGCGTGGCTCAAGGCGCGCTTCCCCGGCCTCTGCCACACGATGATGGGCCTCGCCGAGTTCGAGAACAAGGACGGCCTCCTTGAAAACCTGCCCGGCTGGAGCTTCATCGACTGGGTGGAGGAACCGAAGCGGTGGCACGCGGGCATCCCCCAGAACGGCAAGCCGGGGACTGGCGTCAACTCGCAGAACAACCTCTTCTACGTGCTCTCGCTGCGGGCGGCGGCACGGGTGGCGGACGAACTGGGCTATCCCTTTTTCGGCTCGTACTGGCGCGGCAAGGCGGACGCGCTCGGGAAGAAGATCGTCGCGACGTTCTGGGATCGTGCGAACGGCCTGATGGCCGGCACGCCCGACAAGCAGGGGCTCAGCGAACATTCTCAGATCCTCGCGATTCTCGCGGGCGTCCTTTCGTCCGATCAGGAAGCGAGCGCGTTCAAGGCCCTTACCGAGCGGAACGACCTCTTCCGCGCCACGGACTACTTCCGCTACTATCTCTTCCGTGTATACGCGAAGATGGGGCGGATGGACCTCTTCCTGAAGAAGATGGACTTCTGGCGCGACCACGTGAAGTGGGGGCTTCGCTGTCCGCTCGAGGACGACGGCATCGAGGCGAAGAGCGACTGCCACGCCTGGGCGGCGCATCCGCTCTTCTTCCTGCATTCCGCGATCGCGGGCGTGACGCCGGATGAGCCGTGGTTCAGGACGGTGCGCATCGCGCCGCAGCCGGGCGGACTCAAGTGGATCGACGCCGCCACGCCGCATCCGAAGGGCATGATCCTCACGAAGCTGCGCTTCGACGGCGACGCGGTCGAGGGCGAGGTGACGCTCCCCGACGGCGTGAACGGCGTCTTTCAGTGGAAGGGCAAGGCGATTCCACTCAAGCCCGGCCGGCAACCTGTTGGCCTGTGACACTCTAACAGGACTTTGCTATACTACTGCGCATGAAAAGAAAGACAGTCCTACGCACTACCGCCGTCATCGCAGTACTTGGCGTGGCGGCGTTCGGTTTGTCGTGGTGGCTGATCGACCCGCACCTTGAGAACGCAGATACCTACCCAGGCGGCGTCGTTTTGCGTGACAACGCCGGCACGGTGCTGCGCGTGTCGCTTGGATCTGGCGACGTGGACTGCCGCCCCTACTACGTTGCCTCCAAAGACGATTGGGTGGTGAAGGCGCTTGTTGCATCTGAGGACCGGCGCTTTTTCAGCCACTCTGGTGTGAATGTGCCGAGTGTTTTGCGCGCCGTTTTCCAGAACATCACCTCGCTGCGCCGCGTAAGCGGTGCCTCCACGATCACGATGCAGGCCACGCGCCTCGTACATCCGCACCCACGCACGCTCGCTTGGAAGTACGTGGAGGCCTTCCGCGCGATGCAGATGGAAAGTGTGCACGACAAGCTCTGGATTGTCTCGCAGTACCTCAACCGCGCGCCGTTCGGGTCTAACCTCGTGGGCGTGGAGGCCGCCGCGCAGGGTTGGTTCGGGAAACGTGCGAAGGACCTCGGGATCGGCGAGGCGGCGTTGCTCGCGGGCATGGTGCAGTGTCCTTCCCGCTTCCGTCCCGACCGCCATCTCGACCGAGCCATCCAGCGCCGCGCCTACGTGCTGGGACGCATGCGCGCGCTCGGCATGATCACGCCCGAGCAGTACGACGGCGCGACGGCCAGCGTGCCGGAGATCCGTCGCGCACCGCGTCCGTTTGCCGAGCCGTTCTTCTGCGACTGGGCGGCGGCGCGAGTGGCGCGCGCGGGAGAGCGGTCGCCTCGGCGAGGCGACCCTACCAGCGGAGATTATGAGACGACGCTTGACGCGGACATGCAGGCGCGCGCGACGACGCTCGTTAACCGCGCGGCTGCGAACGGCTACTCCGCGGCGGCCGTGGTGATGCGCGTAGATACGGCCGCAGTGCTCGCACTCGCGTGTTCCGGCGACTACTTCTCGCCAGACGCGGGACAGGTCAACACGGCTCTCGCGTCGCGTCCGGCGGGCTCCACGCTCAAGCCTTTTCTCGCGGCGGCGGCTATGGACTGCGGGTTCGTTACTCCCGAAGAACGTCTCGCGGACGTGCCTAAGGCGTACCACGGCTACGCGCCCGCAAACTTCGACGCCACGCACCGAGGGTCCGTGAAGCTCTCCGATGCGCTCGTCCTTTCTCTCAACTTGCCGTTCGTGCAGCTCCTGCAGCGACTTGGAGTGGCGCGCTTCGGTTCGGTACTGCGCGCGCTAGGATGCCGTCACCTGGGCGGGCCGGACGAGAAGTTCGGACTTGGACTCGCAATTGGGAACGCGGAGGTGTCGCTCGTTGAGCTAGTGGGCGCGTATGGCTGCATTGCGCGTGGCGGTACATGGCTTGAGCCGTGTGCGCTTGCGCGGGAGGTTGAGGCGCAGAAGGCTGTCACGCCTCCGCGCGTGTTTTCCCCGGGTGCGTGCTGGCTCGTTTCGGACATTCTTTCGGGCGACGAGCGCTCGCAGCGCGCGCTTGGCCATGCGGCCGACGTGAAGGTGCCGCGTTTCGCGTGGAAGACGGGTACGTCCTCTGCCTACCGCGACGCCTGGACTGTGGTGTGGAACCCGGAGTACGTGGTGGGGGTATGGTGCGGACACAAGGAAGGGCGCTTCGGCGACACGTCTGTGGTGGGGGCGGTAGCCGCGGCGCCATTCGCGTGGGAGCTGGCACGAGGGCTTTATCCGCAGAACGAAGGGCCTTGGTTCGTAAAGCCGCAGGAGGTCATCACACGGGAAATCTGCGCGGAGAGCGGATTCCCGGCCGCGCCAGAATGCCCGAAGCGCGAGGAGGGCCGTGCGTTGCTGGGTGCTTCATCACCAGCTCTCTGCACGCTGCACCGTCGCGGGGCGGGTGGCGAGGTGGTCACGCGAGGCGACGCCTATCTGCGCGCGTTCACGGGGAAGACGGCGCAGGCCGAACGGCTTGCCATCCGTGCGCCGCAGGATGACGCAGAGTTCCATCTCGTGCCTGGGCTCGCCCAGCAGAGGATTGTCTGCACTGTGGTTGGCAATGTGGAGGGCGGGGCGCTCTGGTGGTTCGTGGACGGCGCGCCCGTGGGCGAAACGGTCGGGAACGCCCCGTTCGCGTGGGAACCGATACCCGGTCCGCACGTAATCGCATGCGCCACACAGAATGGAGTTACTGCCTCCGTGCGCGTGCGCGTAACAGAGGAATTGTAGAATGGTCCATTGACATTTGCGACACAAAATGCTATACTGTCACAATGTTTCTTTCACCAAAGAAGGACAATTGAATGAACAAGCTGTGTTTTACGGCCGCTGGTGTGGCTTTGACGGGACTTTCCGCGTTCGGCGCGGGCTTCGCCCTTTACGAGGGTTCGGCCTCGGGTACGGCGCTGGGCGGCGCGGTAATGGGTAAGGCGCAGGATGCGTCGGCCCTGTTCTACAACCCGGCCACGATGTCGGACTTCACGAACGTGGTGGTAACGGCCGGTTTCGTGACGGAGCACCCCACGGCGGACACGGCAATCAACGGACACCACGGCCGCAAGATGGATCCGGGCGCTTTCGTGCTGCCGCACGTATACGCCGTTGTGCCGCTCCCCTACGACTTCTCATTCGGTCTCGGCTTCGCGCCGGAGTTCGGCCTTGGCACGCACTACAACCCGGGCTGGGAAATGGCCTGGAACACGCGCTCGACCTTTGTCGAGGGACTGACCTTGAACCCGAACATCTCCTACCGCATCACGGACAAGTGGAGCGTCGCGGCGGGCATTCGCCTCCTTTACTTCGAGTTCGACCAGTACTCAAGCCCGCAGGCCGTGAGCGACGGCAACTACTACGGCTCCATGCGCAACCACCTGAAGGGTGACAACGGCTTCACTGATTGGGGCTGGGAGCTTTCCACTCGCTATCGTTTCACGGACACGATCTCCGCAGGCGTCCTCTACAAGTCGTACATCGACACGAAGGTGAAGGGCTACAACCACACGCGCGTGAAGTCCCGCAACTACTCTGCCGCGGAGGCTCAGGCTCAGGCGCAAGCCGACGCGGCCGTGCGCGAGCGCCTTACGGCGATGGGTCTTGCCGGTACGCCCTACTGGGACGCCTACTACGCCCAGGCCATGCAGCAGGTCAGCGCCCAGGCAAATGCGCAGGCACACCAGGCGGTAAATTCGTCGCTGTCCTCCGCCGCTGCGGACAACACGGGAAATGCAAGTGCGGAAATCCGCCTCCCGCAGTCGGTCACAATCGGCGGCAACTGGGACGTGACCGATACCGTCCACCTCGGCTCGGCGCTGACCTGGACGGAATGGTCCTCCATGCCGAGGATCAACTTCCATCTTCCCTCCGGCGTCAAGACCACGAAGCTTAACTGGCACGACGTCTACCGCATCGGCTTTGGCGGCGCGTGGGATTTCCACGAGAACTTCACGCTGCTGGGCTCATACGTGTACGACATGGATCCGTGCAGCCACCGCCGCAACAACGGCTCCACGATGCTTCCTCCCGGAGACCGCCACATCGGCACGATCGGTCTCCAGTGGCACTACGGCAACCTGGACGTGACGGTCTGCTACGGCCTCGTGTTCATGATGTCGCACGACGCATGGTTCACCGATTCGCTCGGCAACGACTGGAAGTTCGATACGCACAACGGCCTCTCCCAGTCCGCCGGCGTCTCCGTCAGCTACCGTTTCTAAACAGCTCGCAAGAACGCTGCACGGCTTTGCATCATGCGCGGTTTTTTGGTAAACTGGGCGCATGAAAACCTCAGCACTCGTGTTGGCCGCTGCGGCGTTGAGCGCCGTTTTCGCGGAAGAACGCCGCATTGACGGCACTGAATGGCAAAATCTCTCGCGCATGAGCCTCGGGCGCGAGAAGACGCGCGCGGCGTTCGCGCCGTTCGCGGACGAACGCGCCGCGCTTGAAATCCTCCCGTGGAAGACGGATCGGCAGATCTGCCTCGACTCCGACACGGCGTGGAAGTTCAAGTGGGTGAAGGAGCCCTCGCTGCGTCCGGTCGGCTTCGAGAAACTGGATTATGACGTCTCGGGCTGGGAGACGATCAAGGTGCCGTGTTCGTGGCAGGCGTACGGCGCGAACGGCAAGGGCGGCTGGGGCACGGCGCTCTACACGAACGCCCGCTATCCGTTCAAGATGAACCCGCCGTACGTGATGGGCGAGCCGCCGAAGAACTTCACCAACTACGATGCGCGCAACCCCGTGGGCTCGTACCGTCGCGACTTCGAGCTGCCCGCGTCGTGGAAGGGCGACCGCGTGTTCCTCAAGTTCGACGGCGTCGATTCCTTCTACTACCTGTGGGTGAACGGGAAGTACGTCGGCTTCACGAAGGACAGCCGCTGCGCCGCCGAGTACGACGTGACGGACATCGTGAAGCCCGGCAAGAACACGGTGGCGCTGGAGGTGTACCGCTACAGCGACGGCTCCTACCTCGAGGACCAGGACATGTTCCGCCTCTCCGGCATCTTCCGCTCGGTGTGGCTCGTGCGGCGTCCGCAGACCTACATCCGCGACTTCTTCGCGCGGGCGAAGCCGGCGCAGGAGGGCAAGTACGACGGCGACTGGACGCTGACGGTGGAGAGCGAAGTGTCCTGTGCAACGGGCAAGATGCCCGTTGTCCCAGCTGCGGGCAAGATGCCCGCCACCCCGATGGTGAAGGTCGCGCTCTATGACATGGCCGGCGGGAGGGTCGCGCTTGTCGCGACCGGGAAGCAGGACGAATATCTCGTTCGTTCGCCGAAACTCTGGAGCCACGAGACCCCGAACTGCTACAAGCTCGTGCTTTCGCTCGTCCAGGGCGGCAAGACGCTCGAATGCGTTTCCACGCTCTTCGGGTTCCGCGAGAGCAAGATCATCAACGGACGCTACTGCCTCAACGGCAAGAAGGTGAAGCTCTGCGGCGCCGACCGCCATGAGACCGATCCGATGTATGGACACTATTGTCCGCACGAACGCCAGGAGGAGGACGTGAAGCTCCTCAAGCGCGCGAACTGCACGCTCGTGCGCAACTCGCACTATCCGCAGGACGACTACTGGTACTATCTCTGCGACTTGAACGGCATCGGTCTCATGGACGAGGCGAACGTGGAGACGCACGGCATGGGCTACGGCAAGGGCTCCTCCAGTCACGATCCGCGCTTCACCCTCGCCACGGTGTGGCGCAACATGAACATGGTTGAGCGCAACAAGAACCATCCGTCGATTCTGTTCTGGAGCCATGGCAACGAGTCTGGTCCCGGCGAGAACTTCAAGGCGGCGGATGACGCGGTGCACGCGCGCGACTGGTCGCGTCCCACGCACTACGAGGGCGACTGGTCAGCCTCCGACATCGACTCCAACATGTATCCGAACGTCGGATGGGCAACCTGAAGGACTACCAGGACGCCTTCGAGAGTTCCGACGTGATCATCGGCGGCTGCATCTGGGACTGGGTGGACCAGGGCCTGTATAAGAGTGTAAAGTGTAAAATGGAAAATGGAAAATGGGAGGAGCGGCGCATAATTGCCTATGGCGGCGACTTCGGCGACGCGCCGACGGACGGTCAGTTCGTGATGAACGGCTGCATCCTCTCCGACCGCGCCCTCGAGCCCGCGTACTGGGAGATCAAGCACGTCTATCAGCCCGTGAGCGTGACGGCTGATGCGTCCTGCCAGTTCGCGACCATTCGCAACAAGCAGTTCTTCAGGGGTCTCGACCGTTTCGATGCGAAGGAGACGATTCTCGTGAACGGCAAGGCCGTTTCCTCGCGGACGATCGACGTATCTGGCGTCAGCCCGCGCGGGGAGAAGACCGTTGCGATTCCCGATGCCGCGATAGAGGCGAACAAGCCCGGCAACTCGGTTTCGGTGCGGTACGAGTTCATCGCGAAGGATGGCGAGGGCTTCATCGAGAAGGGGTATGTCGTCGCCAACGACCAGATCGATCTGCCGAACGACAAGCGCGCGCAGGCGCTCGGGATGAAGCTGATGGACATGATGGTGCGCAAGGAGGACGGACGGGTCGAGTTCCTGGTGCCGACCGGCGGCGTTGCGTCGGTCGCGTTTGATCGCGCGACGGGCGCGCTCGTCTCGTACAAGGTCAAGGGCGTGGAGCGTCTGCTCGCGCCGATGGTGCTGGACGCCTACCGCGCGCCGAGCTCGAACGAGGTCCGTCCGGCGGCGCAGTGGAGCCAGTGCGGCTGGCGCAACTTCCGACAGAAGGCGATTTCCTTCGGCGAGGTCTGGAGAGACGACGACGACGCGCACGCGCTCGCGTTCACGGTGGAGGTGGAGTGCCGCGGCGAGGCCAAGGAATCGCTGGTCAACTACGGGCGGCCGGGCGGACACATCGAAGCAAAGGGCGCGCCGTCGCGTGTTTCGGCGCCGTACTTCCGCGCCGTCCTGCGCTGGCGCGTCAATGGCGACGGCAAGGTGTCGTGTCGCAGCGAGATCCGTCCCGTCGGCTTCAACCGCGAGCTGCCGCGCATCGGCTGGCGTTTCGTCCTCCCGCTCGACTTCGCGCAGGTGGAGTGGTTCGGACGCGGTCCGTTCGAGAACTACCGCGACCGCAAG
>CACWIW010000022.1 GCA_902761035.1 uncultured bacterium
ACAGCCCAGACATCCACAGCCACATCCAGACGACGCTCCTGAACGCATTCCGCCGCCCTCCCATGTCAGTACCCCGCCGGGGTCGAATGGCTCGACCGTTACGGTATAGACGCGGCCAGATCCCTCTATGCTTTCGGTAAAAACAAAGTCCAGCGGCCAGCGCACGTCGTAGTCTGAAACACTGTTTGTCATGACGGAAGCGAAGCCGTCATCGGGGAGCGAAACGGAAAACGGCACAGTGGAAGTGACGGCGTAGTTGATCCCTATCAGAAGTGGAACATGGTTCGTCTCACCGCCACGCGCAACAACGACTGGATTACCAAGCCGAGATTCGTGGTCGCCTGTGAAGTAGATCGGCGCTAGACCGTTCGTCGTCACGACATCCACGAAATAGTAGGCATTGGTATTGATGCCATCAAGCCACGACAAGGTGGGGCGAGGCGTCCCCGCCGAGCCGTCACATCCCACCACCTCCAGTACATTTGAACAAACGACGTTGTACCATTCCGCATTCGTACCGTGTGCGTCCGCACCCGCGACGAGCGGATCGGGATCAACCGTATTCTCCAATCCGTCGCCATCCCAGTCAAACGGCTCCACCCTGCGGTATACTCGCTCCACGTCGTTAGAGCGTGTCGTGAAATCGCCGTTTTGTAAAAGCTTGATCTGTGCATTGACAGGCACGTTGGTGTCGGCATTCAAAAAGAAGTTCTCCCACGTAAGTCGCTTAGCCCGGTAGGGCGATTGCCCCGCGACCGCCGCCGTTTCCGCGCACCAAAACCTACTCGCCCCCTGCATCGCAAGCATCGGCACGCCCACCGCGCAAATCTCACGCGCGGCATCGCGCGGAGTCGGGCGAATCCTTCCGTCGTTGAATACGGATAACGATGCAACCGCCCCGCTGTTCGTCCCCAACGGAAAAGCAAAGTCGCCAAGGTCAAGCCGCGCCCACTCACCGAACGTCCCGCGCCTGTGCCAATTGAACGACGGTGAAACGCCCTCTGGCATCGCGTATGAAACCGCGTCGTTCGTCACTACGCTCTCAAGCCGCCATCCCCGCGCAATCTCCTCTGGCGTGACAACCTCTGGGACAACGGGCGTCCCGCCCGTTGAAGGTGGCGGCATGAGGAACTTCGCGCCGACGCGTATGACGCAGAATGCCGAAAAGGCCGCAAACGCGGCAAGTCTTGCCACCGCCAGAGGACGCCGCATGGCCGACGCAACACCTCTGTACAACCACGCACCGACGACGCCGACCGCAATCGCGGCCAGCGCCGACAGGCCAATCCACATCAGCCCGTTCCTAATCGTTCCTATGGTTTCAATTACACTCATCGCCGTTCCCCGTTAGTTTATCACATTTCCTGATTGTTGAATGGCATGATTTTGCGAAAATTGGCCTGACCGGTTTTCGCAATTTTTACCGTCACCATCAGTGGCCTCTTTGTTGCGGGGAAAAGATTCATGCGAACACCTCCTTGACCCCGTGGGGGATGTTTGGTAATCTACTCGCCCATGAAGGATTTTGGTTTCTATCTTGTGATCACCAATCCGGTGGTCGGATATGCACGCTGCGCGGAGGCGGCGGTGCGCGCGGGCGTGCGGATCGTCCAGCTGCGGATGAAGCACGCCGCGCGCGAGGACATCCTGCGCGAGGCGCGCGAGATGCGCCGCGTGACGCGCGGCACGGACACGCTTTTCATCGTGAACGACGACCCCGCGCTCGCCGCGGAGGCGGAGGCGGACGGCGTACACGTGGGGCAGGACGACATGTCCCCCGCCGAGGTGCGCGCGAAGTTTCCCCAGCTGAAGGTGGTGGGGCTCTCCACGCACAACCTCGACCAGGTGCGCGCCTCCTGGGACCAGCCGATCGACTACATCGGCGTGGGGCCTGTCTACGCCACGCCCACGAAGGACATCCCCGACCCTACGCTCGGACCAGAGATGGCGGGGCGGATGATCGCCGCCGCGCGTGTCCCGGCCGTCGCAATCGGCGGCATCAACGCCGAGACGCTTCCCCCCGTGCTCGCGGCGGGCGCACGCAACTTCGCGGTTGTGCGCGCCGTGTGCCAGTCGCAAGATCCGTATTCTGCCATTCGCGCTCTGATGGAAAACCATGCTTGACTTCCAGAACATATCGGTCCACTACGGCCTTCAGGACGTCCTCACGAACGTCAGCTTCCGCGTGAACAAGGGCGAGCGTGTGGGCGTGGTGGGGCCGAACGGCTCCGGCAAGTCGACGCTCTTCAAGATCATCCTCGGCGAGCTCTCCACGGACCACGGGGAGCTCGTAATCGAGGAGAACCCCACGATCGGGTCCACGCGACAGCATCCCGAGCCGGACACGCCGGAGGAGACGCTCCTCGAGTACGCGATGCGCGGCGTGCCGGGGTTCTGCGAACTCGAGGCGAAGATGAAGGCTCTTGAGGCGCGCCTCGACGCGGGCGAGACGTCCGTGCTGAAGGAGTACGGCGAGGTGCAGACCGCGTTCGAGCACCTCGGTGGCTACGACCTCGAGACGCGCGTGAAGGTGGCGCTTGGCGGACTCGGCTTCGCTGTGGAGGAATTCGCGAAGCCGTTCGCGTCCTTCTCCGGCGGCTGGCGCATGCGCGCGGAGCTCTCGCGCGTGCTTGCGAGCGAGCCGGACCTCCTCCTGCTCGACGAGCCGTCCAACTACCTCGACCTTCCCGCAGTCGACTGGCTCCAGCGCTACCTCAAGCTCTACCGCGGCACGCTCATGCTCATCTCGCACGACCGCTATCTGCTCAAGACGCTCACGAGCATCATCGTGGAGGTGGATGCCGGCACGTGTACGCGCTACGAGGGCGACCTCGACTGGTACCTCCGCGAACGCGAGGTGCGCTACCAGCACCTTCTCGCCGCGAAGGAGAACCAGGACCACCACCGCGAGCAGCTCCAGCGGTTCGTGGACCGCTTCCGCGCGCAGGCCACGAAGGCCGCGCAGGCGCAGAGCCGCCAGAAGCTCATCGACAAGATCGACGAGGAGCGCATCGTGCTGCCGAAGCGCTACTCGCGGCGCGGGCGCCTGCGTCTCGCCGAGCCGCCGCCCTCCGGCATCGAGATGTTCCGCTGCGAGAACATGTTCTTCTCGTACGACGGCGTAAAGAACGTCCTCCACGACGTGACCTTCAACGTCGCGCGCGGCGACAAGGTGGCGGTGATCGGCTACAACGGCCTCGGCAAGACCACGCTCATGCGCATCATCGCGGGAACGCGCCAGCCCACGGCCGGCAAGGCCGTACTCGGACACAACGTGGTGTGCGGCTACCTCAGCCAGGAGTTCGCCGAGACGATCCCGCCCGACCTCACCGTGTACCGCAACGCGAAGAACGCGATTCCGCCGGGAATGAACGAGAAGAACTTCCGCAACCAGCTCGGCGCGTTCGGGTTCGACGAGAACGACGTGGAGAAGCCGGCGGGCGTGCTCTCGGGCGGCGAGAAGATCCGTCTCGCGTTCCTGCGCCTGTTCCTGCAATGCCCCAATTTCCTCCTCCTCGACGAACCCACCACGCACCTCGACCTCGACGGGCGCGCGCTCCTGCAGGACGCGCTCCAGAAGTACAAAGGCACCATTCTGCTCGTCTCGCACGACATCGAGTTCGTGCGCGCCGTCGCGACATCGGTGATAGAGATCACGCGCGAGGAGGTGCGTTCGTACCCGGGCGGCTACGACTACTATTGCGAGAAGAAGGCGCAGCGGGAGAGGGAAGCGACGGGAGCGTCGCTTCCCCGAACCGGCTCACCTCGGGGAAGCGGCACTCTTGCCGCTTTAAATCGGGGAAGCGGCACTCCTGCCGCTTCGCCAACTGAAGACCAATCCCCATCCAAGCTCACCTCAAAGGAGCTGCGACAGCAGCGCGCCGCCGAGCGCGCGAAGATTGCGCCGCGCGTGAAGGAGCTGAAGAAGCGCGTAGAGACGGCCGAGCGTAAGCTCGAGGAGCTGCAGAAGGCGCTCGATACAGCCTCCGAGGAGCTGTTCAACCCGAAGCCCACGACCGACTTCGCCGAGGTCAACCGTCAGGTGCGCACGATCCAGTTTGAGATCGACCGTTACACGGCGGACTGGGAGTCCGCCGCTACGGAGCTGGAACAGCTGACACATGCGTCCGCAGATGTGGTATAATATGCCCCGTTTTTTCAAGGAGAAGAGATAGACATGTCAGAGAAACGCCGTATAGTCGTAACGAGTGCGCTCCCCTACGCGAACGGGGACATCCACTTAGGCCATCTTGTCGAGTACATCCAGACCGACTTCTGGGTCCGGTTCCAGAAGATGCGCGGGCATGAATGTCTGTATGTGTGTGCGGACGATACGCACGGTACGCCAATCATGATCCGCGCCCGCGCGGAGGGTATCACGCCGGAGGAGTTGATTGCGCGCAGCCACGCGCTTCACCTAAAGGACTTCACGGACTTTGAGGTTGCGTTCGACAACTACTACACCACCAACTCCCCGGAGAACAAGGAGCTTTCGGAGCGCATCTTCGCCGCAGCCGAAAAGCACGGCTACATCACGACGAAGAGCTCTCCGCAGCTCTACTGCACGCACTGCGGAATGTTCCTGCCCGATCGCTACGTGAAGGGGACTTGTCCGAAATGCGGCGCCGAGAACCAGTACGGCGACAGCTGCGACAAGTGTGGCGCAACGTACGGCGCAGAGGAACTCGGGCATCCAACTTGCACGACCTGCGGCGCCACGCCCGAGGTGCGGGACTCTGAACACCTTTATTTCGAGCTTGAACCGCAGCACGAGTACCTTGAGAAATGGATTCCTGCCCACACGACAAGTGACATCTCCAACAAGCTGCTTGAGTGGTTCCGGGAGCCGTTGCGCGGCTGGTGCATATCGCGCGACGCGCCGTACTTCGGATTTGAGATTCCCGGACATCCTAACAAGTTCTTCTATGTATGGGTCGACGCCCCAATCGGATACCGTGCCTCGCTCGCCAACTGGTGTGCCCAGCACGGACAGGACATCAATGCATGGTGGCCGGAGGATGGGGAACAGGGAACAGGGAATGGGGAACAGAAGACGGAACTGTATCACTTTATCGGGAAGGACATTATCAGGTTCCACTGTCTGTTCTGGCCCGGAATGCTTCATGGTGCGGGCATCCGCACGCCCGACAAGGTGTTCGTACACGGCTTCCTCACCGTGAACGGCGAGAAGATGTCCAAGTCCAAGGGCACGTTCGTGAACGCCCGCACGTACCTCGACCACCTTCCTGCGGCAGCATTGCGCTACTACTATGCCTGCAAGCTCTCGGGCACGACGGACGACCTTGACCTCAACCTCGCCGACTTCGTGCAGCGCGTGAACTCCGACCTCGTGGGCAAGATCACGAACCTCGCTTCGCGGGGTGCGCAGATGTTGAACAAGCCCGCGCTCGGCGGTATGCTGGGTACGCTTGACGAGGAGGGACGCAAGCTTGTCGAGTTCGCGCAGTCCCGTGCGGATGTCATTGCGCAGCACTATGAAAATCGTCGATTCTCGCAGGTGCCCGTTGAGGTGTCTAAAATCGCCGACGCGGCGAACGAGTACTTCGACCGCCGCGAGCCGTGGAAGACGATCAAGACGGACGTCGAGATAACGCGCGTGACGCTCACGGCTATCCTCAACGTGTTCCGCATTCTAGCAATCTACCTCAAGCCCATTCTCCCCACATACGCTGAGAAGTCCGCAGTCCTGTTCGGCGAATCCGACTGGACTTGGTCCGACGCGGCGAAGACGCTGGAAGGGCAGCCTATCGGCAAGTACGAGTACCTCGCCACGCGCATCGACGCCAAGCAGGTGGAGGCGATGGTCGAGGCCGCAAAGGTGAAGCCCGCCTCCAGCGGCGAAGTGGCCCACGAGAGCCGGGCGAGCAAAAACAAGGCGAAAGCTGCGGACAACGAGCCGCAGGCCACTAGCCAAGATTTTCCCCTCAAGCCCGAAATCGCCTTCCCTGACTTCGAGAAGCTCGATCTCCGTGTGGGTACGGTACTTTCGTGCGAGACGGTGCCGAAGTCGTCGAAGCTCCTCAAGTTCGAGCTGGATGCTGGCGCGCTCGGCAAGCGCACGATCTTCAGCGGAATCCGCGGGGCGTATCCCGACCCTGCGGCGCTAGTGGGCAAGGAGGTCGTGTTCGTCGCGAATCTCGCCCCGCGCAAGATGAGCGTGGGAGTCTCCGAGGGAATGATCCTCTTCGCTGGCGAACCCGGCGTGACTGGCGGCGTGCTGACTCCGTTCGCAACGGCCGGCGCCGGCACTCCTTGCACATGACGAAGCCGCTTGCCACTTTTTTAAAATCTACATTTTCTACACTTCTACACGGCCAATAACAGGCACGCAGTTGAGGGACTGCGGTCGCGTGGCACAGTTTGCGAAATTCTCCAAAAACCGCTTGCGGATGTCAGGGGGTTTTGCTACAATTTTTTGGCCATGGGTCAAAAGGCTTGGGTAAGTGGACGCAATTTGCAATAGCTGGGCTGTTGTCCCAAAGGCATGGAAAAAGGAGCGAGATGGAAAGAAAGACACTTGTGGTGGCAAGAAACGCATGTCTAGGCACATGCGTCATAGCGGTATTGCTTTCTGCCGGAAGTCTGATGGCGAAAGTGCCTGAGCCGGATACTGTCCTGTGCGGTACGCTGGCACAGGTGGATGGTTCGGGCGTGCAGTCAACGGCTTTGCGGAAGCTGCAGGTCCAGGCCGTCGTGGACGGCGCGGTGCTGGCCGTGGCCGACGTTTCCTCGACTACCAACACATTCGTTCTGCGCATACCAATGGACGACGGAGTTTCTCCGCGCATCCCGGGAACAGCGAAGAGTTCCGACCGAGTGCGCGTGCGCGTTGTCAACACGACGGAGGGAACGGTCGTGGAGACGCAGGAGACGCAGGTGAACGCCATTGAGATTCCTTCCGAACGCGGGAGCGTGATAGCCGTTGATTTCCGAGTGGACGGCACGGTGATGGGGGACGATCTGGATGGTGACGGCTTGCCGGACGTCTGGGAACGGCAGTATGCGGTTTCTCGATTCGCTGGCGTTGCGCCGTTGAGCCTTGCAGAGAAAGACTCGGTCTCAGACAACGACGGCGACGGTTATTCAAATTGGGAAGAATTCGTGGCAGGCACCGACCCGTTAGACAAGTCCAGCGTATTCTCGATCCGTCGCATGGACGTTGGGACGGATACCGTTTCCCTGTCGTTCGGCCCCGTTACGGAAGACCGCATATATTCGCTCCTCTATAAGGCGGATCTCGGCTTGAAGGACTGGACCGTAATCGACCAGTATCGTCCCGTAGAGGCCCAGGACGAGATTTCGTGGGAGGCGGCGACTGGCGGCGGCAACGGCGGATTCTACAGGCTTCGCGTGGAGATGGCGCAATGAGACGCTTCAAATGTAAGGGGTTCGTGTTTGGTGCGGTTGCGTCCGTCGGCCTCGCGGTTTATGCGGCTACGCAGCAGATCGTTCTTGATGCGGGATGGAACCTCGTATCGGTTCAAGTGGGGACGACGCCCTGGACGATTGCCGACATTGAAGCGGCGATTGATGCAGACAACGTGCTGAACGCCGTCTGGGGCTACGACGCCGCGACTGGTACGTGGAAGACTTGCCAGCCGATGCGGGCGGGGTTCCCGAATGACCTTTCCGAGATTCGTCAGGGCTCCGGATATTGGGTCAAGGTGAACGAGGCTTGCGTCCTGACGCTGGATGGTGAGCCATGGGAAGGGACGGTCGAGCTGCGCCCAGGCTGGAATCTCGTGGGATTCCCCGGCCTTGGGGCATCCAATCTTGCCTCTTTCTTCGGGAACGCCCTTGCGAACGTCCAGCAGGTCTGGGGGTTCAGCGGAGGTGCTTCCCAGTCGTTTACCGGGTACGACCTCTCGTCCATGCCCCAGAGGAAGGACCTTGCATCCGTCGAACCGGGGAAGGGGTATTGGGTCTATGCGCTCGACACGGTGACGCTCACCGCCATGCCGTCCATTCTGCTGACGGGCGACGTCGACATGCCGCCCTTGCAGGCGCAGGTCATGTACACAGGGGCCAACGCAGCCTATCTTGGACGCAAGGTCAAGCTCGCCGGCGTGGAGGACTCCGCTGCCGACCTGAACGGCAACGGCATTCTCGACGACTCCGAAACGCAGGATACGCTTTCCTTCCCCATAGGCGTTGTGCGCCAGCCTGTCATCATCGGCAACGATGGCGCAGGCGCGATGAACTGGTCCGTATCGGAGAACTGCGACTGGCTTTCCGTAGAGGGCGACTCCTCCGGCACGGTCGCGGGCTCGCGTGCCTACGTCTATCTCGTCGTCAGCCGCGCCGGACTCGCTCCCGGCTCCTACTCCGACGAAAGCGTCGTCATCACCGCAGGCGGCGTCTCGAAGTCCGTAAGGGTCAACATGCAAGTCGCCACCGTCGACGGCGACTTCTCCGGCTACGCTTCCGCCACGAAGGTGAACGGCAAGGAGATCGCGCTCGGCAAGGTTGATATGGGGCTCAACGTGTTCGTCACCACCAACACGGAGTCGGGCGTGCGTTTCAAGGCCGTCATCGACAACGACCGGTCGCTCCTTTTCCCGCGCGACGTGTTCATGAACGGCGTGTTCTACCTCGGCAACAGCTTCTCTCTCACCACAAGCTTCTCCATGCCTGCGGGCGACCGCAACGCACCGCCCTACGACACCTTCGAGCATGTCGATCCCGCGAACGACCAGGAGGGATTCGGCGACCGCGACTGGAACACCAACGGCGTACTTGACGTGCAGAACCCGTTCCCGTTCCCGGTTCGCCGCTCCGTCACGCTGCTGGGCCAGCGCACGGACGAGAACACCCTCGCGGGCTCCTACCTTGAGACCATAGCCGGCGCGTTGCCGGGCAACGAGAAGATCACCGTAGAGGGCACGTTCTCCCTCTCGCGCAAGAGCTATTCGCCAACCCGCCGCAGCATCTACAACGAACAAGATTCCGAATACGAGGTGATAGGCAAGTCCAACGCCACCTTCGAGCGCGTTATCACCATCGCCGAGGCCGTCCAGGTGAACGGCGTCACCACGACGCTCAACATCGACTTTCCGAAGCCCGAGGCGCTCACGGTCACGCTCACCTCGCCGCTCGGCACCGTCGCTACGCTGCACAACAAGGGGGCGTCCGTCACCGCGCTGCAGGAGCTTTCCGACTTCGACGGCGAGAACGGAAAGGGCGATTGGATATTGAGCATCGTATGGGACCCGACGATCTCCGGGGGCGAACGCGGGCGCTACTGGAGCTGGCTTCTCAACATCGGCGGCATCGCCACATACGACGCGACGGGACGGCTTGTAGACGAGAACGGCGTCCCCATCGCCGGCGCGGTAGTTTCGCTTTCCGGCAGCAACGAGATCGGCTCGCAGACCACGGACGCCAACGGCAACTTCACGCTTACCGGCCTCACCGAAAACGACTACAGCCTTTCCGTCTCCATTCCCGGCTACCAGAACACCTCGGCCGGGTTCATGATAGAATCGGGCGACGTTGCGCTTGGCAACATCGCAGTTCCGTCCAAGGCCGCGTCCGGCCTTGAGGGAATCGAGGCGACTCCGACTCTCGGTTTTGCTCCCCTCGACGTGCAGTTCACCGTTGGCACGGGCGGCGCAAGCGCTTCCGACATCGACGCCGTCGAATGGCTAGTGACAACGAAGGATGCCGCAGGCAATGCGACGACGGCGTCGGTCGCGCCCGCCGCAGGGGCGAAGCCATGGGCGATAAGCCAGCATTTCGACGAGTCGGTTTACGAATATTCCGTGACGGCGAACGTCACGAAGGCCAACGGCGCTTCGGCGACCTACACATACGGCCCTGTCGGGCTGCTCCACTCCGCAATGACGGCGAGCGGCACGGCGTTCCGCCTCTCAAACATCGGATTCATTGGCGGTGGCGCGGGAACGAACATGAACGCCGCAGCCAAGACAACGGTCGGCATGACGTGGACGCCGGACATCCGCTTCGAGCAGCAGAAGCGCGACCCGGCGGCGTTCGACGTAAACCGTACGCCCACGAACAGTTTCAACGTGGTAGAGGAGGACACTGACTTCTTCGTCCAGCCCGACACGCCCTACTACCGCCTCAAGCATGCGGACTCCAAACAGCCCTGCGATTTCTTCTACTCCGAATACGAGCAGCCGTCCGGCGGCGCGGATCGCTTCCGCCTGATCACGACGATGGGCGGTTGCGTGTTCGGCGATTCCCCAGCCCAGGCCAGCGGCCTCATGCTCCAGACCGGGCGGATCGAGGAATGACAATCCCAACTTCAGAAAGAAAGGAACAGACAATGAAAAAGACCCTCACAACCATCGCCGTCCTCATGGCGGCCATCACGCTCATCGGCGCGGACGCGCCATGCCTCATTCCCTTCCAGGGAAGGCTGACGAACCAGCAAGGGATCGCCTATACCGAAGGACAGTACACACTCATCTTCAACCTCTACGACACGGCGGTAGGCGGGACTTCGCTCTGGACCGAACGCCACGAGAAGGTCGGGGTCATCAACGGGATGGTAAACCTTTTCCTCGGCTCGATCAACTCGCTTGACGGGCAGGACTTCTCTAAGACGCGCTATCTCGGAATCACTGTTGACGCAGACGGCAACGCCAACTCCTACGATCCAGAGATGATTCCACGCCAGATGATCATCCCGTCGTTCCATGCGCAGAATTCAAGCAGGCTTCAGGGAATGGACTGGTCGGCCGTACTCTCTGGCGACAAAACCATCCCGATTGCAAGTCGCTACATCAATCCAGACCGCATCCACGACGGGACCATTACGTATGAAAAACTCGATCCGTCCGTTGCCGACAAGCTCCTCCCTGCGGGAATGATTCAGCCGTTTGCAGGGCCCACCAACAACGTCCCTGCCGGCTGGCTTCCATGCGATGGGCGAACGGTAGATGCAGGCGATTATCCCAAGCTCTATGCCGCCATCGGCAACTTATGGGGCGGTTCGGGAAATTCTTTCAAACTGCCTGATCTTCGCGGTAAGACGCTGTGGGGAGCGAACGGGGACAATGCGGCCGGCACGACGCTGGCTGCGGGACTGCCGAACATAACGGGATCGTTCTACACGGTGCTTGGTGCGGGCAGCGCATACAACGACGCATCCTATACGACGAGCGGAAGCTTTTACCGCGATCCGTATGGTTTTAACGTCAAGTGGGGAGGGGATGGCGTGTCGGTCAGCATGTACGGCGCACAGAACTATTTTGACGCCTCCCGCCAGGACTCCTCCGTTTATGGCCGGTCTTCCACCGTCCAGCCTCCGGCCGGCGTTGTGAACTTCATCATCAAGTACTGATTCCCCGGAGGGGCGCATGAAGCGATTGTCTCCATTCTTGATTGCGGTTGTCGCTGCATCGGGCGGACTGGCGGGGGAGCTGAACTTCTACGCCACGCCGTATCGCGTGCATAACGGCGACGCCGTGATGTTCCATTATCTGCCGGGTAAGGGGTTGCCATCCGAGGCCATTGCATCGTGGTCGTGGGATTTCAACGGCGACGGCGCGGTGGATGCGAAAGGCCGTGGTTCCTCCGGCATCAATGCCACATGGTACGCCGTCTACGAGGCCGCGCTCGCAGGCACCGACGGCGTATATCGCGTGCGGCCTACGCTTACCGTGGTATCGACAAACGGTTCCACCTACGTGCAGTCAGGCATGACGGAAGACTACTATGGCACGGACGGGCGCATCGATTCTGAGCTCCTCATCCATCCCTACAACACGCGCAACGACGAGATTTCCGTGAACTTCTCCGGCGGACCGCGTCTCGCCACGATCGGCACGATCATCCGCTTCTACTCCGATGCGGAACTCCTCAAGGACGGACGGATCGTCCGCCAGACATGGGATTTCGGCGATGGAACTGTCCTTGCGGACGTCTCCGCGCCGACGCATACTTACGCCGAACGCAACGATTTCACGGTAACGCTCACCGTAGATTACGTCCTCGATACGGACAAGTCCATCACGAACACCATGAGCGAGACGAAGACTGGTTACATCAGCATACAGACCGACAAGGGTGAACTGTCGCTCGGCCGCGCTTACCGCAAGGGCTATCCCGATGAGTACACGTGGAACGACATCATCGACGCCTATTCCGCAAAGGGCGCAGACGGCGACAAGTACGTCTATTACCACCATTTCGAGCGGGCCTACAACGACGCACTCGCCGACCTCTACCTCGACGTCGGGAACGACGCAAAGCGCCTCACCGCAGCCGAGACGGTTAACGAAATCTTGCAGGGGCAGGTGATGCTCGGCAACGACCGGCTTGTGGACGCTTTGCGCCTCAAATATCCGCGCATGGTCGATTATGACCCGCTCAACCCGCCGGAGGTTCTGCCATCGCCGCCTGGAGTACGCGAGGAGACGAAGGCTATAGACGTTGCCCTCCTCGATTTCTATGCCGCGCTCCTATACCCGTCGGCGCTCGTCCAGCGCTACGGCGGTAACATTCTGCGCTCCCGTGCCACGCCGGGCGCAGAGCCGTATCCCAGTTTCCCTCGCTACATCACGTTCCTTGACCCGACGATCAGCCCGTTCCCCGTTCCGATCAAGAACGAGTGCTGGCAATATTCGACGTGCCTTGAGCGCATGGCGCTCGGCTCGTACGAAAAGGCGAAGAAGCTCTTCAACCTCTCCCTCACGGACGAGTCGGCCCGAGCCGAGGCGAAGGCGGAATGCAAGAAGACGGCCATGCAGAGCTACCTCGGCATGGCGCTTCTCGGCGCGATCCAGAGCCGCGACGACTTTGAGCTGAACCAGGGAAACCTCGTCCTTGCCCACCTCTCCAACAGCCGCAACCTCTTCGAGATGATCAACGCGGGCCTGAACCCGCTCATCGACAACGGCGACTTCATCCCGAACGAATCTTTCGAGGCGATCTACCAGGATGCGTCAGAGGCCATTTCCGACGTCCTTGCGGCAGAGGTCAAGGCACGTCAGGAGGAGAAGACGTGGGATACGTATCAGGCTGAACTGCGCAACGAGCTTTTGAGTCAACGCAATAACTACATCACGCCGCTCTACAACCTCACGCACATCGACCCCGAACTCTACAACAACCTCCAGACGGTGGATGACCAGCGAGACTTCCGTGCGGCGGTACGGACGCGCGTCGAGACGATCATGAACGACTATCCCGATTCCGATCCGTCTGTTCTTGGCGAACTTGGCGACTACGTTTATAACTGGATCGACTTGCAGATGTCGTGCCAGCAAGCGTTGAATAACGTTCAAAACGTATTCCAACGTATCGACATACTCCAACAGAAGAATTCGGACATCGGCGAAATCATTACAAGCACGGGCAAGAAATTGTCGGCAATTGATGTTGTCAAAGCGGCTGCTGAAGGGTTGGCTCAAATTGCTTTGGCTAAATTTAGAAGCGAGGGTGCGAAGTTGTTTAAAGTCGATTGGGGGCAAGCGTTTGTTGTTGCGACTCAATATGCCATCATTGGTGAATTGCAAGCCCAGCAGAGAATGCTTGAAGCGGCGCAAAAGGTACAGATAAACAATGTTGAGACTGCCGCTGAGGTACAAAACATTCTTCTTGAACTGGCCAACCTCGAAATTCAGGTGGATCGTGTGCAGAACCAGATCAAGCAGGCGGAACTGCAACTCGACAATGCGCTTTCCAGGATGGATCGCATGGTCGAAGACCTGGCGCATACGCGCGATACGGCGGCGGACCTCTACTTCAACGACCCGTCGTACCGCGTGGTCGTCTCCGACGCGATGCAGCGTGCCGAGGACGAGATGGACTACGCAATCGACAAGCTCTACCGTCTCGCCAAGACGCTGGAGTACTGGTGGGCGGAGCCATACCAGAACCCGATATCCGTGCCGGTGAACTGCAACGAGGCGGCATCTTTGGAGAACCCGCTATTCGACCAGTTCACGCAGCTTGAATCGCTCTTCAACATCACGTGCGCGGATGAGGCGAAGGACTACCTCGACGCGCTCAAGGCGTGGGACAGCAAGCTCCGCCGCATATCGGTGACGAGCGTGCGCGGGCCGAACAACGCAGGTCCCTACACCGCAGAGCCGATATCCCTGCGCGAGGACATCCTTGGCTTCCGCACCGACGACGGGAAGATGACGATGGAGGAATCGATCCGCGCGTTCCGCGACTATCTCTCACAGCACCGCACTGAGAACTACTACAACGTGTGGAATCCGTCGCTTGAGCTTTCCTTCGCCACGACCATCGCCGACAACAAGTTCTTCCCCGCCACAGGCGAGCGATGGAACATGCGCATCGATTCCGTGAGCATCGACGTGTATGCGGAATCCGGCTTCAGCAAGAAGCAGGTGGCGGAGGTGTCGCTCACGGAAAGCGGACTCGTCTCGATCCGCCGGTTCTGGGCGGAGCCGCCGCTTGCGGACGACCTGATGCACCTCACGTTCAACGTCGGCGCGCGGAGCGACCGCACCGCCTACGGCATTACGGTGCCCGCCAAGATCAACGGGGCCACGGGGAACCGTCCCGCAGGGGAGTTTTCCGTCTACGGTCTCAAGGGGCGTCCTGTCGCCGCGACGGACTGGCGGCTCAAGATCGACACGGAGAATCCGAGCAACAAGGACATCGACTTCGACAAGATCAAGGACATCGTGATCCGCTTCACCTACACCTACGGCAACCCGCCCGAGTTCCCCGGCTTCTAGGAAAGTGTAAAGTGTAAAATGTAAAGTGTAAGATGAGGATGAGAGTTATGAGTCGTTTGTCATTTGTCGTTTGTCTTTTGTCCATCACGGGAGGGCAGCTGTCTTCAGCCGCCGTAGCTGACGCGCAGGAGTGCGTACCTCTTGCTCCGATTGCCACTGTCGGCGAGACGCCCGTCACTGCCGATGCGGTGCGCATGACGGCGGCGAGGAATGGCTACGCCGTGGGCGACGCCGCCACGGCGGAGCGGGCGCTTCAGGAGACGATTGACTTTGAGGTTCTTGCCGCCGAGGCCAAGAAGGCAGGATACTTCAACGACCCGGACATCGTGCGCACGATCAAGTCGATGGCGGTGCAGAAGCTGGTCTCTGTCAAGGTGGACAAGGAGAATCCGCCCGACTTGCTCACGGAGGAACAGCTTGCCGCCTATTACAAGGAACATACAGAAGAGATCACCCGTCCGTCCATCGCCAAGGGGCGCATCCTCATGGTGCGTAAGGATCGCGCGAGCGCAACAAACAAGGTTGCAGAGGTAGAGGCTGCACTTGAAACGCACACCGCCTTTCATGAACTTGTTCGGAAGCATACCGATGATGCCGCTTCGCGAGTGAATGCGGGCGTGACGCCATGGCTTGTGGAGAAGCAGCCGAACCGCCGCTATCCGCCTGCGGTAGTCGATGCGCTTTTTGCTCTCACCACCGCACAAACTATTTCGCCCAGGGTTGAGACGTCCGATGCCTGGTACTGGGTGCAGCTTCTCGAACTGCGTTCGGGCAGCGTGACGCCATACGAGACGGCCAAGCGCGGCATTGCGCGAAAGATCGCCGAACGCGAACGCCGTGAAGCCTATTCGGCATACGTGAAGAGCCTGAAGGGGTCTATTCCGGTTACGGTTGATCCCCTTGCAATCACAAATCTCCTGAAAGGCGTCTCTGCAGGCGACACGCCTCCGCGAGGACCAGTAAGCATCAAGATGGGGAAGTGAAGGTGTCCACGTTCAGGCATATTCTGCTTCTGGCACTCTTGATTCCCGCCGTCGCCCTGTTCGGCGCGGAGGACAAGGGGAAGAGCGGCATAGGCCCCGGAAAAATCTCTCTGCCGAACGGCCCCGGTTCAATTGAAGGACTGGGAAGCGCGTTTGAGCCGCAGCTCAACAGCGGCACGGCGTCGTACAGCGTCTCTATCGCCGTACCTCCGGGCGTGGCCGGCCTCCAGCCTGACGTGACGCTGCGCTACAATTCCGGTTCCGGCAACTCGCCGTTCGGCCTGGCTTGGACGTACGAGCCGATGAACATCCGCCGCCAGACCTCCAAGGGCCTTCCGCGATACAGCGGCGAGGACACGTTCGTCATGGGCGGCGAGGAGCTGGTTCCGCTTTCCGACGGATCGTACCGTCAGGAGAACGAATCCGGGTTCATGCGCATTGTCCGATCCGGCGACGGCTGGGAGGTGCGCGACAGGAAGGGTACGCGCTACCTTCTCGGCGCGACCTCCGCATCGCGCGTGCGCCGTCCATCTGGTGCGTCCTTCGACGAGACCTTCGCCTGGTACGTGGACGAGGTGATTGACGTGAACGGCAACAGGATGACCTACACCTACGCCACATACGCCGACTCTCCGGGCGCAATCTACATTGCGGCGATCCGCTGGTCGATCTTCGGGAACGACTTCCATGCAGTTCGCTTCGACTACGAGGCGCGTCCCGACGCCTTCAGCTACTATCTCTCCGGCTTCGAGGTGACGACGGGACGCCGCTGCAGACGAATCCACGTTCTGTCCCGCGACATGCTTGTCCGGCGCTATGAACTGGAATACGAGGTGGATGACGGCATCGAGCCGTCGCTCTCGTATGGGTTGCCGCTTAAGTTCTCGCTTCTTCGCAAGGTGACGCAATACGACAACCGCGCCGAGGCGGAAGCCTCCTATCTGCCGCCGCTCCGCCTTGGCTACACGCAGTTTGACGCAATGAAGGGCAGCCGTGGAACGCTCACGGGAACGCCCGTATGGTCGCTCGGCAATCCCAATCTCGCGCTTGCCGACATCAACTGCGATGCCTTGCCGGACTTGCTTTACACCGATCCTCTCACCGGACGGCATGAAGTTTCGTACAATCTTGGACATGACCGTTTCGGGGCGCCAGTTCCGTTTGTGTGGCAGCCTACGGGCGTGACGCTGGACCAGGCAAGCGTGCAGCTGCTCGACATCGACGGCGACGGGCGCGTCGATCTCGTGCAGAAGGCGGGGCTTGAATACGGGCATTTCGTCTGGTTTGCCAACACGACAGCCCCCGTCGGCCACGACGAGAGCCACCCAGCATGGGGTGCGGAGCAGTCCTTCGCAACGCCGCACTTGCCGTTCGACCTCGATTCCCCCGACGTCCGTTCGCTTGACCTCAACGGCGACCGGCGCATGGACTACATGCGCACCACGTCCGCCGGGTTCGTCTATTACATCAACGGCGGCGACGGCTCATGGCACGAGAAGGGCATCTATCTCTTCGGCGAGGAGCAGATGGGCGACATCTCCTACGCCGACGATGTCCAGTTCTGCGGTTCGGACGGCAGTCCGAACCGGCACGTGGAGCTTGCCGACATGAACGGCGACGGACTTCTCGACCTCGTGCGCTGGAATCTCTTCGGCGACTCGCTGGAGGTAGTGTTCTGGACGAACAAGGGGAATGGCTTCTGGGGTTATCGCACGGAGATGGCGCGGAGCGTCAGGCTGGGGACTCTCCCCGAAGAGAACCTCCGCCTCTTCGACATCAACGGGGACGGCCTCTCCGACGTCGTAATCGTCGGCTACGACCAGCTTTACTTCTGGATTAACCTCGGCAACAAGTCGTTCTCCCCGTGTTTCGAGATCGGCGGCATGCCTGAATACGTGGCCGGGCAGACCGTGCTGCGCCAGGCGGACATCAACGGGAACGGCTCCACCGACTTCATCTGGGAGAACTGGGATGCCGCGACGGGCAGCTGGAAGATCGAATACTACGACTTCATCGGCGCCGTCAAGCCGAACCTGCTGACCGCCATCGACAACGGCCTCGGCATCCGCACGGACATCGAGTACGCCACGACCACTGACTTCTACATCAAGGCCCGCGACGGCGGAACGCCGTGGAACACGCGCCTGCCGTTCGCCTCGACCGTGGCGGCGAAGATCACTAAGAACCTCGGCCTTGACCTCGACACCCTGCCGGGCGCGGATACGACGATTCGCGAGATGGCCTACTTCGACGGCTACTACGACACCTTCGAGCGCGAGTTCCGGGGCTTCGCATTCGCCAAGGAGGTTGAGCGCGGCGACGACAGGTACATGAAGCCGAACGAACAGCGAACGGTCCACTCCCCCTCCGTCATCACGCGCACCGCCTTCCACACCGGCGTCTCGGACGGCGTGGACAACAACGGCGACGGCAGGGTGGACGAAAAGGACGCGGCTTCCGGCTATGAGGAGGAACCGCTCAAAGGCAAGCCCCTGTGGCAGGAGACGACGTTGCTCACGAAGGATTTCGACGAACTCGACAACGACGGCGACGGACTCGTTGACGAAGACGACGAAGGCGAGCCAAGCGGCGTGACGGCCACGGATACCGTTGTCTTCACTCGTACCGTGACCGATTGGCGCATCCGTACCCTGCATGGACCCGACGGCGGCTTCATCTACCGCAATGCCGCCGGAGAGGAGGTGGCGGCGTATTCAATCCCCTACGGCACGAAGGACGGACGGCGCGTGGCGCTCGCCTACCCCTACGAAAAGCGCGTGTGGAATTTTGAGGCAAACGGACGGCTCTCGCTCGACGATGTCCGAATGCCTCGCCGGGTACCTGTCATGACGCGCGCCGTGACGGAGGTCGATCCGTTCGGCAACACGCTCTGGCTGCGCGACTACGGCGAGGACACGGGCAGCTCATACCGCGACGAGACCTTTACCTCGACCGACTACGCCTTCAACCTCGACGCCTGGATTCTCGGCCTCCCCGTGCGCGAGACGGTGACAGACGCCGAAGGGCATTTCGTCGCCGCCACGCGGAACTACTATGACGGCGCGGACTACTGGGGGCTCGGCTACGGCAAGGTCGGGACGCGTGGACTTCTGATGCGCACCGAGAAGGCCGTGAACGGCGCGGAGGACGTGCCCGCGCTTTCGGAGGCGACCGACAGGATTGGCGATCCGCGCCGTCCCAAGAACACGTGGATCACAGTCCTTCGCAACAAGTACGACGAATACGGCAACATCGTATCGACGGCGGATGCCGAATGGCGCACCGGCACGGCGGGCCATGAGCGCATGTTTGGCTACGACGGCGTGTTCCACACGTACGTGACGAGCGAGAGCGTGGTGGTTGACGCTTCGCGCACTTTCACCGCGACGGCCACCTACGACTACGGCGGCGGCGTGACGCTCAGCACGACGGACTACAATGGCCATACGTCCTACGCTTTCTATGATAGCTTCTACCGTCCCGTGTCGATTGTCCGGCCGGGGGATTCCACCGCGTTGCCTACGCAGACCTTCGACTACAGACTCGCCGATCCGCTACGAAAGCTCTACTACGACTACGCCTCCGACGGACGTCTCACTCTCGTGCACACGACGGACGCCTATCCCGCCCAGCGCAAAGGAACCCACCGCCGGGAGGAGGCGTTGAAGCACGGAACGCTCGATGCATATTCCTTCAGCGACGGCGCGGGACGCGACCTCGGCACCGCCGAAGAGGACGCGACGCCCGGACTCTGGATCTACAAGGACATCCAGCGCTACTCGTCGCGTGGACACCAGCGCGCGCTTTTCCAGCCGTTCCGTTCCTCCACGCTTGCGTTCCAGATCCCGCCCGACTCCGCCAGCCATCTCGATTCGTATTACGACGCGATGGGGCGCGTGACGCGCACGGTAAACCCGCCCGAGACGGCTGAACCAAACGCACTGCGCTCGGAGACGCGCACGTACCACCTGCCGTTTGAGACGATTGCCTACGACGCGGAGGATCTCCGCGTTGGCTCATCCGCATACGGTACGCCCACCATCACGAAAACCGATTCGCGCGGCCTGACGCTTTCGGTAACGGAGACTCTGCGTCAGAGCGGGAGCAACGTTGCCGTGACGGTCTCCACGGAATACGACGTGCAGAAGAACGTCGTGCGGCTTGTGGATGCGCACGGGAACGCCAAGATACAGCGGCACGACGGGCTTGGGCGGCGATTCTTCGTCTCCGACCCGGATGCCGGACGCACGCTCACGACGTTTGACGGTCTCGGAAATCCAATCTCAGTGGTCGATAACAAAGGCCAGGAAATCCGCTACGCCTACGACGGTGCGGGGCGCATCCTCTCCGAGGATTGGATTGGCGCGACGACACCCCGCAACGCCACCTACATCTACGATGCGCCCACCGCCGACTATCCAGACGCCTCGAATCTGGCGGGGACGCTCGCCTGTGTGCAGGACGCATCGGGTGCGGAGTTCCTCTCCTACGACGCGCGTGACCGCGTGACGCGGCGCGTGAAGCGCGTCCGCTATCCCACCACGGGGCAGTTGCTGGACTATTCCATGCAGCTGTCCTACGATTCGATGGACCGCGTCCGGATGCAGACGCTCCCGGATGGCGACCGCATAACATTTGCCTACGACGCGCACGGAAAGGTGTGCGCAATGTCCAACCTTGTCTCCGGCGTCACATACACGGAGTCCGACCAGCTGGACACGATCCGCTACGCGAACGGCGTCGTTACGCGCTACGGGTACGACCCGCGTCTCCGCCTGAAGCGGCTGACAACGTCCGGCGCCGGCGGCACGTTGGGCACGAACATTGTCGATTACGCCTACACCTACGACGCCATGTCGAACATCCTCTCGATAGACGACTGCCGCGAAGGGGCGTTTGCGTCAATCGGCACCGACCGCACCACGCCCACCGACACGCAGCTCTTCACCTACGATTCGCTCTACCGCCTCACGCGGTTCCGCATTTCGGACGCCGCCACGCACACGATGAACATCGGAACCATCGACTACGGCTGGGACCTCATCGGCAACATGACGTCGAAGACGACGCCCGGCTCGGGCGCGATCGGGCACATCGGCCACATTGAGAAGGGGAAGTCGGTGGTCGCAATCGGCGCGATGATGTCGGGCGGAACCGCCGGCACGAAGAACCGCACGGGCCGACGCGCGGGCGATGCGCCGGGGCCGCACGCGCTCACCTCCACGGGCGACGGACGCGCCATCGACTACGACGACAACGGCAACGCCGTTTCCTTCGAGGGCATGGCGCTCACGTGGGATTACAACAACCGTCTTGTCGCGGCGGAGAACGGCGACTTCCGGGCGGAGTATGCGTACGACTACGCGGGGCGGCGCGTCACGAAGTCGGTGACGGGCAAGACGGCTGCCGTCACGAACAGCGTCACGGTCTATCCCGACAAGACGTTCGAGCTTCGCGACGGCAACATCCCCACGAAGTACGCCGTGGGCGGCGTGAACCGCCAGGCGCGCTTCACCAAGATGCTCAATCCCTCATCCGTCTGCCGCCAGTGGATCGCCCTCAAAGAAGGCTGGAACTTTGTCTCTCTCCAGATCGACGGTAGGGCGGTCGCCCCGCGACCGCCGACTGCGTACGCCATCTTCGCCCTCGGCACCTTCGTCGATTCCGTCTCTCGTTTCGACTCCTCCTCCGGCAAATACGTCGATGTCTCCCCCAATGACATTATCGAACCAAACGTTGCCTACATGATCCATGCAATCGAATCACACATCTGCGAAGTCGAGGGCGCGTATGTCGGCGGAAATGTTCTGGAACTTTCGGCGGGCGAGCAGGCCGTGGCGCTTGGCCGCGCCGCCACGCTCCAGCAGGTTCTGCCGCAGATGGACGCGAAATCCGTATGGACACTCGACGGCACTACCGCCCAAGGCCATGCCAACTGGAACGTCTGGCGCAACGCACCGGAAGGGACGCGCTCCGTCGCGTCCGCCTCGGCCACACTCTTATCTTCCGCACCCTCCACAACCCTCAAACCTGAAACCGCTGCCTTCGTCACGCTCAACTCCGCCGCCACGATTGACCTTGATGCCGCCGCGCCAGAATCCATTCGCTTCTACCATCAGAACCATCTTGGCTCCACCGTCGCAACAACGGCGTCCGACGGTTCGCTCGTCGAGGAGACGCGCTACTATCCCTTCGGCTATCCCCGCGCCACATTCGGCAGACACGACGCGACAGGCGACTATACCTTCATCGGCAAGGAACAGGACGCCGAAACGCAGCTCCATTACGTCGAAGCCCGCTACCTCGCCTCCCACCTCGGCCGCTTCATCTCCGTCGATCCCATCGGCACCGACGGCGGAATGAACGTGTATGCTTATTGCGGCGGGAATCCGATTGTCGTATTTGATGGATGTGGGTTAGCCCCTGAAGAGTTAAAAGTCGAACTCAGTGTTTCTGCCACCATCGTGGGGTATGGAAAGCTGAGCTGTTGGGACGTGGCGAAAGACTTCGTTAAAGGTTATTTTGAAATGGATAATACTTACGAAAGTGACGCTTATAAATTGGGGCAAGCTGTAGCTGGGGTTGAGAAGATGGTTGATGCGGCATCCATGGGTATTGCTGTTGCTGGTGCATGTTCAGCCCCTGAAACCGGAGGTGTGTCGTTATCTGTGTCTGCTGTGGCAGTAGCAGGCGTGGCTGTTAGAAAAGGTTTGAAAAAATGTGCGAAAGCCGGTGTAAAAAAATATGCTAGAAGAAGTAGCAGTTCGGCATACAAAGTTGTTAGAGGCGATGGAGTCATTTTGCGACATCAAATTCATGATGGAAGTACCCTTTATCGTGGATGGGGAGGCGAAGCTGGACCATATGGTCATTCTTGGAGTACACTGAACCCGTCAGAGGTAAAGAATTATCGAGATTTGGCTGGTTTGCCTGATGCTAATGCAGGTCTCTTCATTACTAAGGCGCGACTAAAAAGTACTAAAAGTGTTTCTGGTGCCAGAAAAGCACTACCGTGTGATGGGAACAAAGGAGGTGCTCCAGAATACCTGATTGATAATCCGAAAGAAGCTCTCATCGAAATTGAAACGTGGTTTTTGCCATATGGTTTGTAATAGTGGAGAAGCCCCACACGGCGGTGCGACGAGGTCGCCACGCACAACCATTGCCGCCAAGATGGCGGCTGTCCCAGTTAGCGGACGCGCAGAAGCGCATCCCTCCCGAATTGACATTTGCGATTTGTGAACAATTGTGACAATTGTCATTTTTGAACAATCCTCGCCGTACCGTCGCCCATCTGATTTTCTCCGCACCATAATCTCACGCTCGCTTTCGGCAGACCACGCGATTTCGTCCGCACCGTAATCTCATTTCCTCTCTTTGCGCCCTTTGCGGCTGAAACAAAATCCCGCCAATCCTGCGGCTCGCGATGACGCTCGCCCTCACGTGCGGCGCGACGATGACGCCGCGCAAAACCATCGCCGCCAAGATGGCGGCTTTCCCAGTCAGCGTACGAGAATTGATGCTTGCACTTTTCGCGCTGGATTTGCGGTGGATGAAGTAGCGCGAAATTCGACATTTACAAATCTCGCGCTTGACCATCGCTTTGGATTAGCCGATGGGCACGGGCGAGTTAGCCCGTGCGCCAAAGGCAAGTTGTTTTAAATAGTTGTTTCCAATCATAAGAAGGCTCAGCGGTGAATTACGCAAATGCGCCCCAGTTGAATTAAGGTGAAGGGTTGAACGGACGGGCTGGATTTGGTATACTGTCCGCATAGGAAAACCAGGAGATTTTATGGGCGGATTTTGCGGCGTCATATCAAAAGAGGACTGCGTGGCAGACCTCTTTTTCGGTACAGACTACCATTCGCATCTCGGCACGCAACGTGGCGGGATGGCGGTGCTTGGCGAGAAGGGCTTCCAACGCGCCATACACAACATACAGAACGCGCCGTTCCGGTCGAAGTTCGAGAACGACTTCGCGAAGTTCCAGGGACGAGCGGGACTCGGCGTGATCTCGGATACCGACCCGCAGCCACTAATCGTCGCGAGCCGTCTTGGTACCTACGCAATCGTGACCGTGGGCATCCTCACGAACATCGAATCGCTCATGGCCGAGATGTTCGCCGAGCGGCACATGCAGTTCCAGTACTCCACGACATCAGGCGTGGTCAGTCCCACCGCCGTGGTTGCGGCGCTAATCGATTCGCAGGACTCCTTCGTGGAGGGCGTCAAGTACGCGCAAGCGCGGATTGAGGGCTCCTGCTCGCTGATGATCCTCACCGAAGAAGGGCGCTTCTACGCGGCGCGCGACCGCTACGGACGCACGCCGATCATCTTCGGCAAGAAAGACGGTTCGCTCATCGCCACGCAGGAAAGCTGCATTTTCCCGAACCTCGGTTACGAGCATCTGCGCGACCTCGGCCCCGGCGAGATGGTGGAGGCGACGCCGGACGGGATTGAGACTCTCATTGAACCCGGCGAGGACATGGCGATCTGCTCGTTCCTCTGGGTCTACTACGGCTATCCAGCCTCGACTTACGAAGGACGCAACGTTGAGATGGCGCGTTACCGCTGCGGCGGCTATCTCGCGCGGCGGAATCCCGTTGAGGCGGACAGCGTGGGCGGCGTGCCCGACTCGGGCGTGGCGCACGCCCTTGGCTACTCGCAGGAGTGCGGAACGCGTTATGCGCGCCCGTTCGTGAAGTACACGCCCACGTGGCCGCGTTCGTTCATGCCGCCGGATCAGCGTCAGCGCGACCTCATCGCGCACATGAAGCTCATCCCGATTCCAGGGCTCATCAGGGACAAGCGGCTTGTCTTCTGCGATGACTCTATCGTGCGCGGCACGCAGCTACGCCAGCAGGCGAAGCGTCTCTGGGGCGACGGCGCGAAGGAAATACACATGCGCATAGCATGTCCGCCGCTCCTCTACGGATGCAAGTTCATCAACTTCTCGCGGTCGAAGTCCGTCTACGACCTCGCCACGCGCCGCTACATCCGCGAAGTGGAAGGGGACGACCCGAATGCCGTGGAGAAGTACCAGGATCCCGACGGCGAGCCCTATAAGAAGATGATCGAGAAACTCCGCAACGACCTCGGGCTCACCTCACTTGCGTTCCAGCGCCTCGACGACCTTGTATCCGCAATCGGGCTCCCGAAGGAAAAACTCTGCACCTACTGCTGGACGGGCAAAGACGTTTCAGAGAAGGGCGGCTGCCCTTGCGGAGGGAAGTGTCCGCACGCCGCAGCAGCACAGGGGAAATAACAAATGAAAGACCTGCCATTCTCTTGGGAAAAGCTTGAGTCGATTGTTTCGCGTTGGCCCACGCCGTTCCACATCTACGACGAGGCGGCGATCGTCGCGAACGCGCGCCGTCTGAAGGCTGCATTCGCCTGGAACAAGGGGTTCCACGAATATTTCGCCGTCAAGGCCGCGCCCAATCCTTATCTCATGGAACTGCTGCGCAAGGAAGGTTTCGGCAGCGACTGCTCGTCGATGGCGGAGCTTGTTCTCGCAGAGGCGGTGGGCAACGTGGGCGAGGACGTGATGTTCACGTCGAACGACACGCCGGCCCCGGAATTCAAGAAGGCCGCCGAAATGGGCGCGATCATCAACCTCGATGACATTACGCACCTTGATTTCCTTGAACGAGTGCTGGACGGACATCTACCCGATCTCTTGTGCTGCCGCTGGAATCCCGGTCCGTTGAAGGGCGGCAACGCCATCATCGGCAAACCAGAGGAGGCGAAATACGGCTTTACTAAGCCTCAGCTCTTCGAGGCGTACCGCCGCATGAAGGAGAAGGGCGTGAAGCGCTTCGGTCTCCACACGATGGTCGCTTCCAACGAACTTGACCCTCAGTACATCATCGACACTGCAACGCTACTATTTGACCTCGTCGTTGAAATATCTCGCGAAGTAGGCATCACTTTTGAGTTCATCAACATCGGCGGCGGCATCGGCATTCCGTACCGTCCTGACCAACAGGCGATGGATCTTGAGCGCGTTGGGAAGGGGATTGAGGACGCATACCAAACGCATCTTCTTGCGCAGGGTCATCCCGACATCCGCCTCTACATGGAGTGCGGACGCTGCATAACGGGTCCTTACGGCTACCTCGTTGCGCGCGTTCTGCACATCAAGGACACCTACCGCAAATACGCCGGACTCGACGCCTGCATGGCGAACCTGATGCGCCCCGCGCTCTACGGCGCATACCACCACATCACAGTGCCTGGAACGGCACCGGACGCGCCGCGCGTCGTTTACGACGTGACGGGTTCGCTCTGCGAGAACAACGACAAGTTTGCCATCCAGCGCGAGTTGCCCGAACTCCAGGTTGGTGACCTTGTGGTGATCCATGACGCCGGCGCGCATGGACACGCGATGGGCTTCCAGTACAACGGCAAGCTCCGCAGCGCGGAGCTGCTCCTCAAGCCAGACGGCTCCGTAGTGCAGATTCGCCGCGCAGAAACCCTCGCGGATTATTTCGCAACCCTTGATTATCCCGGACTCCCAAAATGAAGACACTCGGCATCATTCCGTCCCGCTACGGCTCCAGCCGTTTCCCCGGCAAGCCGCTCCATCTCCTCTGCGGCAAGCCGCTCGTCGCATGGGTAGTAGAAGCCGTCAAAAAGGCCAAGACGCTCGATGACGTAATCGTTGCGACGGACGACGAGCGAATCGTCTCCGCCGTAGAGGCTCACGGCGGAAAGGCCGTGATGACGCCTAGCGAGCTGCCGAGCGGTACGGACCGCATTGCCTGTGCGGCCGGAGATTTCGCCGACGATGACATTCTGGTGAACATTCAGGGCGATGAGCCGTTGATTTCGCCCGATCTCATCGACGCGCTCGTTGGTCGCATGAAGGAAGGAACGAAATGGGACATGGCGACGGCGGTGACTCCGATCAAGTCGCTTGACGATCTCAACGCCAAGACCGTTGTCAAGGTCGTGCTAGACCGTGACGACGGCGCGCTCTATTTTTCACGTGCGCCGATTCCGTGCGACCGCGACCACGAACCCGATATCGCTAACGGTCTCTGGGTGCGCCATCTTGGCATCTACGCCTATCGCGGCGCGTTCCTAAAGAAGTACATCTCCGAGCCTCCGTGTGACTTGGAGAAGACTGAGAAACTTGAACAGCTCCGCGCGCTCTGGATGGGCGCGAAAATCGCCGTGATCCGCACGGACGATGAAGGGGTGGGCGTGGACACGCCAGAAGACGCCGTGCGCATTGAGGCAATACTCCAAACTCGAATGCAGAACTCCTAATGAAATAGTAGGGCGTATTAGGTTCATTTTGGATAATAGGCTAGTTTACATAACTGGCATTAGGCGCAAGTTGCGGATTGTGCTTGATGAACCCGTAAGAAGTTGATATACTATGCGCCGAAGGGAAACTAGATGAACCCAGACATATCCGAACCGCATGAAACATCATCCGCCACTAACGCCGTAAGTTTATTCGGCCAAAGCGGCGGCGTGAATGATTTTCCTGTTCTCAAGGCATTTCAGGAATACATTGACGCAGAACAAGCCAAGGCGCGCAAGCGCATGCTTGGGCTGAGTGTCTTCTTCATACTCCTTTTGATCGTCGTTGTCATCACGTTCACGCTCGTCATCACATCGGTCATTGGCCGGAATCAACAGCTCTCAGACCGTCTTCTTGACATAGCCTTGCGTGAAAAGACGGCGACACAGCCTGTCGTCAACGTCCAATCTCCTGCGCCAGCAGTCGTACAGCCATCAGTGGAATCTGCCGAACTGGTTCGCCTGCGCGAGGAACTCCGCCGTGAGAAAGAGGAACGTAAGTCCGAACAGGCAAAACGGGACGAGGATAGGTTCAACAAGCTTCTCGACGCAATCTCCAAGCCGCAGCAGCAGCCTGTAGCCGCACCTGCGCCTGTCGTGGTCACCACGTCTCCTTCTCCCGTCCTCCAGCCCGCAGCCGCCGAATCCGCCGAGCTGCTCCGTCTGCGCGAGGAACTCCGCCGCGAAAAAGAGGAACGCCAGGCAGAGCAGGCCAAGGCGAAGGAAGAAAAGCGCAAGGCGGAGATTGAGGCGCATCGTCGCAGACTCTATCCCGAGTATTATGCGCAGGAGGACGCCCGCAGGGCAGCAGCTGAGGCCGCCGCCGCTGAACCGATACGCCCGGTAGAACCTCCGAGAAGGGTGGCTCCTCCCCTTCCCAGGCCTAATCCCGTTCCTGTGGCGGCACCACCCCTTCCCAAGGCGAAAACCGTTCCTGCGGCGGCACAGCCCCCTCAGGCTTCGGCGCAACCCCAGAAACTAAGGACTATGAAACCAGTCAGCTATTTTGACTCCTCTGCTCCTGATGAGGATCCGGAGCTTGAGGAACTGCTGAAAAAGCACCCTGCGCCGCAGGCAAAGCCCCCTTCCAAGCCTGCCGTAAATCCAAAGCCGCAGCAGCCCGCAACGACGAAGCCCGCTGCCGCCAGGCCGGCACCTCAACCCTCTACCAAACCTGCTCCGAAACCTACTGCACAGCCTGCGGCAACGCCGGCTGCACGGAGACCGGCGCAGCCTGAAAAGAAAACAGAAACGCTTGCGATTGGTGGCGCGGCGGACGGAAGTTCCATTCCCTGGCTGATTGAACTTCCGAATAAATAATTCCAGTCAGTGGGGAAAAAAGAGCATGTCGTTAAAGGCAATGGTCTTCATCGATGGGGCGTGGTTGTACCGCAGCCGTTCGTCGATTTTTGCAAAACTGGGTGAGGAGCATGGGTGCGAAATCGACTACGCCAAGCTCCCGCGCGTATTCTGCGAGGATGTGGCAAACTTCCTCGACGAGGACGTCGGGCTTGTGCGTACGAACTATTTTGGCACTATACCGTCTGTCCGATCCAGTTTCAGCTCGTCTAAGCAGAGGTCGTTTTACGATTTCCTTGAAAAGTCCTGTGGATACGAGATGGAAATCCACGAAGTGGACGTAAGTGGAAACGAGGGGCGCGACGAGTCGTGGGTCAAGGTGGCGCTTGCCTCCTCGCTCATGTTCAACTCCGCGATGCCTGGGGCGTTTGACGTCGCAATACTGATTGGCGACGATACGGACTACGCGCCCGCGCTCCGCCGGGCGCGCATGTTTGGACGCCGCATCCAGCTCGTGACCGCACATGCCGCCGGTGGCGTGCAGCCTGCGACCGGCACGTCGCTTATCTGGAAGTCACACGTCAGCGATTTCCCGCCTCTCTACATCGACGATCACGCCGAAGAGGTGCGTCTCGTGCGCGAGAACATCATGCGCACATGCAAGCAGTGCGGACGCGAGGAGGAGACGACTTGGGCCGGTCCTGAGTTCTTCTGCTCCGAATGCCGCAGCAAGCGCACCATCCGCGTGAGCTGATCAGTCGCGGTTGCCGAGGAACAGGCGGTACGCCGAATTCTTCGTTACGTCTTTCCACGCATATCCCAGGAGCTTGAGCGCGCGTCTAAACGCCGCGCGCTCAGACTTTGGCACTTGCAGTCCCACGAGCACTTTGCCGTGGTCCGCACCGTGGTTGCGGTAGTGGAACAGCGTAATGTTCCAGCGGTCGGAAATCGCCTCAAGGAAGTCCAGCAACGCGCCCGGACGTTCGGGGAACTCGAACGTGCAGACCACTTCATCGTGGATGCCGCGGGTGTGTCCTCCGACCATGTGGCGAATGTGCTCCTTGGCGAGCTCGTCGTCAGAGAGATCTATTGTGCCGATGCGCGCGGACGTCAGCTGCTCGACGATCTGATGCGTCTCCTCGCGGCTGGCCACGGAAAGTCCGACGAACACGTAGGCTTTGTCGGGATCAAAGTAACGGTAGTTGAACTCGGTCACGGCTCGCTTGCCGATCTTGCGGATGAAGTTCTTGAACGCGCCGCGTACCTCGGGGATGCGGCACTCAAGGATTGCCTCGCGCTTCTCGCCGATTTCCGTCTGTTCCGAGACGAAGCGTATGCGGTCGAAGTTCATGTTCGCGCCAGAAATGATGCAGGCGTAAGTTTCGCCCGACGTTCCCTTGCGCGCCGCGTACTGCTTCGCAGCCGCAAGCGCAAGCGCCCCTGCCGGTTCGCATATCGCGCGAGTCGCCTCGAATATGTCCTTGATGGCCGCGCATGTTTCGTCCGTAGACACCAGCACGATTCCGTCGAGGAATCGGCGGCAGAGGTCGAAGGTGATTTTGCCGGGCTTCTTGACGGCCACGCCGTCGGAGAAAAGGCCGACCTCGCTCAGCTCAACGCGGCGCCCGGCCTTGATTGACTTGTCCATGCAGTCGGAATCTACTGGCTCTACGCCGAACACCTTGACATCGGGGCGCACGGCCTTGATGTATACGGCCACGCCGGCGGCGAATCCTCCGCCGCCGACAGGCACGAACACGGCGTCGAGTGCGGTAGGTCGCTGGCGGAGAATTTCCATAGCAACGGTGCCTTGTCCGGCAATCACGTCGGGGTCGTCGTATGGCGGGATGAATGTATAATCCCTCTCCTTTACGAGTCGCGCAGCCTCGGCGGCCGCGTCTGAATAGGAATCGCCCGCGAGCACGATGGACGCCCCTAGCCCCTTCACGGACGCTATCTTGATCTCCGGCGTCGTGACCGGCATCACGATAGTCGCCTTGCAGCCAAGACGCTTTGCGCTAAGCGCCACGCCTTGCGCGTGGTTGCCCGCCGAAGCGGCCAACACGCCCTTCTCAAGCGCCGAACGCGGAAGCTGCGACATCTTGTTGTACGCGCCTCTGACCTTGAAAGAATGAACGCTCTGAAGGTCCTCGCGTTTCAGGAGGAACGTGTTGCCGAGTTTCTTCGAGAGTGTCGCCGCCTTTTCAAGCGGCGACTCGATTGCCACGTCGTAAACCTTCGAATTTAGGATGCGACGGAGGTATTGATCCTTTAGTGTCTTGTCGTTCATGGCTGTCTGCGTTTGCAGGTGGTTTTCATTGCGAAATAGTATATCATATTTTCCTCCGTGCAGTGGTGTGGCTGGACGGCCCCTGCGCGGAAGGCCTTTTTTCAAAAGCTTGTGGTATGTTTAAATCCTCATGCCTCAGAATCTGGTGCAGATCCTTCTTGTACGACCAGCGCACGGCACGCGCCACCACCGCCGAGAAGAAGCCCGTCCACAGCGATGGCAAATCCTGGGCCGACATTGGAAGTCCAAGTCGCGAAACGGCCTTGTCACCGGCAATGTCCCGGATGCGCTGCCCAATGTAAACGTTTTCCGCGTTGAAGAGCGCCCGGTAGATGATCACCGGAGGATAACCGTTCTTCATCAATATGAAGTTCGTCACCAAGTAGGCCGTGCGCTCGTTCTCCCCGTAGAACGGACGAGTCAGCAGAAAGTCGATGATGAATGTCCCCGCCTGCACGATTGGATGCATTGCGTTGCCCGTCAACCGCGCCATCAGTTCAGCAACCAGGTCTACGGCGCGTCGGTTGTTGGCATCCAACCCCTCGCGGTAACGTATGCGTCCATCCGGACTGCCACATTCAAGTATCGACCGCAGTTCCTCCACGAGGCGCGCTGAAAGTCGCCGACGCTGCCGCACCGCCTCAAAGACGTGCCGAAGCGCCTTCACGTGCCAGAGCACCGCCAACTGGTCCTCAAGGCTCTTTCCTCCGACGGCTTTCCCCGCTATCACCTTCCGTACGTCGTCGAACGTAAGGCTTGAGGTTTCCAGTTTGTGCAGATGGAACGCCGATCCCTGCATGAAGAAGTTTATCCTGTTCTGCGGGGAGTGCTGCGGACGGCGACTGTACGCGTCGCGCATGGCCATGTCCGCATGCTGCACCACATCCTCCAGATCGCTGGGTACGTTGCGGCAACGGTAGTAGCGTCCGTCAATAGGACGTTTCGCCTTCACGGGTATTGTCCATACGCCGTCAACTTTCCGTGCGGCGAACACCCTGCGCTCCTGGCAGAGTTTGCGTACGCGGCGGACGGAAATGCCCCAGATACGGGCAATCTCGTCTGCCGACACACATTTCATCGTCATGGATCTAAACGCGCGATCTCTCTTTTTCCTCGCTGACATGCACATGAGTGTAACCGATTGCGGATGGATAGTCAAGCCTAGAGGCGCATTTTGCGTTTAATCGTTCCGCCGGCGATGGACATGACATTAAGCTTAGAAAGCCCATGTCCTTGCCGTTTTATGCGTATTATGCCATTCAAGAAAAAAATGGCCTGATAAGCTATCTGCTCCTATTACATATATGGGTGCAGGGACATGATAGATGTCTCTCCTGCCGGAAATGGCAAATCAAACCCACGGGAACACTTCGGGTGAGGTGTTCTTTTGTTTTGTCTTCTCGGCAATTCGCAAACCCAGCGGACACGGCCTAATCTCGGCTGCGCCCGCGCTGTTAAAAGGAGAAAAGAAGATGAAAGAAACAACAAGAAACGCCCTCGACTTCGCGGATCCCGGTCCGCTGCCGAAGGAACTCATGGACGTGCCCGGTTTCGTGAACGGGCTCAAGGAACACACGATGCGCACGGCACCGCGTCCGAACGAGGTACTTGCCTTCGCCGGCGCGCTCGCGATGCTGGCGCACCTCTCCGGCCGGGCCAGCCGCGACCGCCGCGGCACGCGCACGAACCTGTACATAGCCGCCTTGGCGGATACGGGTATGGGCAAGGACGAGCCGCGTTTGGTGAACAAACGCCTCGCGGAGGCCGTTGGCGCACCCCACGCCGTGCCAGACTCAATCGCCTCAGGCGAGGGATTGGAGGACGCAGTGGCTGCAACCCCTGCGCTTCTGCTCCAGACGGACGAGGCAGACACGCTCTTCACCGCCATGCGCGGAACAGCTTCTCGCGCATCGCGCATGAACGAGATGCTGCTGCGCTTCTTTACGGAGTCCCGCGGCGCACACGCCATGCGCCAGCGCGCGGGCGACGGCACGGTCAAGGTCATCCCGGAACCGCATCTCACGCTCCTTGCCACAGGCATTCCGAAGTTCTTCTACCGCTCGCTCTCCGAAAAGGTGGTGGAAAACGGTTTGCTCGGACGCTGTCTCTTCTTTGAAGCTGAAACCTTCTGTCCGCTTGGCGAGATGGAATCCGAATCTCTACCTGCCGAGGTTCTGGCTTTTGCAAGACGCCTCTGCGCCCGCGAACTGGTCTCGCAGGAATCCGGAACGATAACGCCCGCGTTAGTGGACGAAACGCCAAAGGCGTCGGAGCGCCTGCGCTCCGTCTTCGCGTTCTGCGACGAGATGACGCAACGCCTGCGAGCCTCCGACTTCGGTACGGCCGCAGCCCTATACGTGCGTCTGCCGGAGAAACTGCTAAAACTGGCGATGCTACGCGCGATTTCCAGGAATGACCAGAACCCCGTGATGGACACTCCGGACATCGACTGGTCCGCGCAATTGGCCACCCACCTCACGAAGAAGATGATCTACATGACTCAGTTCTACGTGAGCGAAGGAAAGTTCGACAGCCTCAAAAAACGTGTACTGGCCACTTTGAGCATGGCTGGTGGCGAGATGTCCCGTAGCGAACTTCTTCGGAGGCTCCACGTTGACAGCGCAACGTTCCAGAAAGTCATTCTGACCCTTCACATGTGTGAAATGATTGAGGAGGAATATGTATCTCGCAATAAGATCATCTACACGTTGAAGAATGCTGCTTAACGGCCTTGACAAGTTCACGGAAAATTCACATTGGATTCACCATGGATTCACCAACGATTCACAGAAATGCGAACCTAAGGTGAATCCATGGTGAATCCAATGTGAATCCAATGTGAATCAATAAGAATCGCAAACTAAAAAAACTAGTATAATTTACGCGAAAACCCCATGGATAGCTCCTTTCTGGACATTCATCTCAAAAATATGGGTCACGCGCCAACTTCAATCCTCAGTAGAAGGTTTCACGCAGATGGAAACGGTGCGCACCAAAGCAGGAAACGGTGCGCACCAAAGCAGGAAACGATGCGCACCAAAGCAGGAAACGATGCGCACCAATTGATCACTTGCCGTTGTACGCTTGCAGTCCTACTGCACGATCAGAGTAAAGCCGCTGGCGCGAACGAGGCGGAGACCGTTGCGTTCGTCGTCGCGGACGATCTTGAAGCGATTCTGCTTCGTCTCCGCATCGACCTGGAACGTCACGCTCGCCGCCGGACCAAGGCCTGCCGGCCAGGTCATGACAAGTTCCTTGTTCTTCGCAATCGTCCTCAGGTCAGTACGCCCGGCAAGGTTGACCGTGACGTTTGCGTTCGCCGCGAACTTGATGTTCGTGGAGCCGCCTGTGTAATACGAGAGCGTGCTGAACGCGCCCGTCGCGCCGGAGAGGTCGATGGTCGAGCCGTCCTGCATCGTGCAGCCGTAGAACTTCTGGCCCGCCGCCGGAATGAACGTGCCATAGACGTTCAGCGCCGCAGTGCCCGCGTTATGGGTTTTGGTATTGGACGCCCACACCGCCTCGTAGTCGCGCACGTTCAATGTATTGCCGATGTTGAGCGCGCACTTCACTTTGAAATCGACGTTCGTCGCCACGCAGGCGTTGACCACTTGCAGCCATCCGCCTTGCGTGATGTCGATCTTTCCGTTCTCGATCTTTGCGCAGCGCAGGTAGAGGTACGAACCGGCGGAGTTGATGATCGTCGTGAGCGTGTGCCCGCCAAGGTCCATGTCGCCGTGTCCGTTGTTGTCGCCGAACACGATGTTCCATGCGACGTTGAGCGTGGAGTCCTCCGTGAGTCGCCCGATGCCCGAACCGCCGTTGGTGGTTGTTTTCATGTCCGCCTTGGAGTTCGTCAGCGTTCCGCCGGCGAGGACCACGCGGCTCCTGTAGGCGTAGTTGGCGCGGATGTCGAACACCGCGTTGGACGCGACGAAGATCTCGTTCGTGCTGAACGCCTTGAACTGGTCGTAGCAGTACTGGATGTCCGTGCCGTTGCCGTCCGGCGGCTGCGCCTTGCCCTCGTCGATGAAAGTGCCGCCGGAGTAGTTGCAGGCATTGGCGTATGCGTAATACGTGCCAGGACCCTTCTTCACCACCTTGACGTTGCCGCAGATTACCGCGCCGTTGTTCGTGACAACCTCGCCCTCGCCCGCGATGAAGGTGACGGTCGAAGTGACGGCGTCGTTTGAATTGGTGATCGCCGCGCCGATGGCGTCCGCCGAGACGGAGGCAAGCGTCAGGTTGTGTCCGTTGAGGTCGATCGTCGCGCCGTTCGCGATGAGGACGTTGCCCAACGCGGTCCAGTCGCAGTCGTTCGTGAGCGTGATCGTGCTTGAAGCATCGTTACCGAATGCAAAGTTGCCGTCCGTGAACGTGACCGCCGCGCCGCCCCAGGAGATGGACATCGGCGCGTTCACGCCGTTCACGACCACGCAGGAGGTGTCGGTGGAACCGAAGCCGCCGCTCGAGTCGCCGCAGACGATCGTGAAGCGGTGCCAACCTTCCGACACGTCAACCGTTGTGGACATGCTGTTCACGTAACTGGAATTGACGACGATCCATTCGCCGTCGATGGCGAAGCCGAAGTAGTCGTCAAACATCTGCGTCACCGTCCACGTTCCCGACTGCGCCGCCGTGACGTAGAACCAGCCGTCATAGCGTACGCGCGACGTCTTGAGGTTGGACGTCTGCCACGACGATGAATTGCCTCCGTTGAGATTGGCGAGGCTCGTGTTGGCGGCGGACATCACGGCGAACATTCCCACCGGTGCCGTCGTAAAGCTCGCATTCGACGAGAGCTTGTAGTTTCCGCAGCGCGTCGCGACATGCGCGTCCGGAGCGCCGAACTTGATCTCCTTCCACGGAAACTCCGTCACGCCCTCCGGGATGCTGAACGAGGTCGAACCGTCGATGACGACCGTCGTCACGTTCGTGGGCGCGGCGGTGATCGTTTCCCCTCCGGCGTTCACGCAACTCCAGTTCTCAGGGTCGAGGAGGTTGCTTGCGTTACCAAGGCCCGTCCACGTCGCCTTGACGGGAATCGTCGGATCGGCCCACTTCCACGTGAGGCGCACTTTCGCGCCCGCCGTGTAGGTGTAGCTGCCGCCATCGTACGCCTCCGGCTCGCCCCACGCGCTGCCGTCCCACGTCTCGACCGTGTAGCGCACGGGGAATGTGGATTCGCCGACCGTGAGGCCGCTGGCAGTGAACGTGAACGAACCCGTCACTTCGTAGTCGCCCGCCGGAACCGCGACCGGCGCCTCCACGCCCTCGAACGGCACTTCGCACGCCACCGTCACGTTGGCGTTCGTGAAGTTGCCGCGATAGCGGATCTCATCAACCATCCTGTTGTGGACAAGCTCCGCCTCCGTCAGCGCGCGGTTGTAGATGCGCAGCGCGTAGTAGTCGCCGGTCATGCAACGCTTCTTGCGGTTGTCGCCCGTATATGTGTTGGGGCCGCCGATGGCAAACTTCTTTTCAGGTATTCCACCATTCAGCGTGCGCGCAGTGCCGGCGCCGGGATCGGTGCCTTGAATGAACCAGTGGGTATTTGCATCCAGCATCCAAGTGAAGTATTTCCCCTCCCATCCAGTCACATAGAGGTTGCCGCCAATCCATTCATTGTACTTAGACTCAAGCCTCTGCTTGTTGTTCGAGCGCGTGAAGAAACTGAAATCTACATAACCGAAACCGAAGAAGGTCGGATAAGTCGTCGTCTGCGCAGCGGTGCTCACATCCAACACGCCCTGCACCGTTCCATTCTGCCCTAGAGAGATCGGCTCCGTCAGCTCGAAGAAACTTTCCTCAGCCGCCGTGAAGTGGTGTCCGAAACCGACCCACGCCCTGTGCGCGGAGTTGGAGGCTGCGATCATCGGGACGTCGCGGTACGAGGAGTCGCGCCAGCGCTGCGCCATCGTCGCGTGGCCGTTGCCGGGGCCGAGGTTGCGTATGCCGTCGTAGTTGGCGACAAGGCCCTTCTGCACGTAGTCGCCCACGTCGTAGTCGGCGGCGGCGCGGATACCGGCGGTGAGGGCGTAGAGCCAGGTGAGGCGGCGGTTTTCATTGGCCGAACTCAGTTCGGCCGTCGTGGCCGAAGCCGTTTCCACCGGGCTTTCCCACATGCGCTTCGAGGCATTCCAGGTTTCGAGGCGGTAGCCCGTGCAGGAGTAGGTGTTGTTTCCCACGGTGACGGTAGCAGAAGCGGTGAAGCTCTTGCTCACGCCTTCGCCGCGAACGAGCCAGCTGCCCGCCTCGTCAACCGTGACGACGCCACCGGGCGATTCCACGGCGACCTCAACGAGGTTGCTTCCGCTGTAGCGTCCCGCGCCCGCGTAGAAGCGCATGTTGTCGATCTCCATGTTCTGCGCGAGTTCCGCCTCGGTGAGGACGCGGTCGTAGAGGCGCACGGCGTGGATGAGTCCCGAGAACGAACGCGACGCACGGGCGCCTGCAGCCGTCCATGCCGTACCAATGCAGTAGGAGTAATCGGCGATGTCGTTCTTGAACGTCCTGTTAACCCATGCCGGCGCAGCAGAGTTCACCATGCTAATCCTGTTGTAATCCACCAAGGCGTTGATGAAGCGTCCGTCCCAAAGCAGATAGTCGGTTTCGGAATAGCCGCCGAAGTAGCCGTTCGGATTAAATCTGAGCAGATCGCCCCGGTCTGTCGCATACTTACGGTAGGTGTAGATGTTGAAATTGTCGGATCCCGTGTTATTGCCGAATGGAGACGGCCACTGGGAGGTCGCCGTCTGGAGCGATTCGTTGTAATCCGTCACAAGCTGCACCGTCACCTGGCGGCCAAGATGCAACGTTGGCGTGAGGAAGCAGTCGCCACCATTGAATCGATAACCCTTCGCCGTCCACGCGCCGGGGAGCGTGGCGTCGAACGTCTCCGGCGTCGCGTTGCCGCCAATCGAGCCGAGGTTCTTCCATGTCGTCGCGCTGTCGTCGTGCGCGACGCCGAGGCCCGCGTTGCGAATACCGTCGAAGCCGATCAGCAACCCGCCCTGCACATAGTCGTCCGCGTCGATTTTCTTGACACCACTTGCAAGCCGCCAGTTCCACGTGATGCGCGCGCCCGTATTCGCCGCACAGTTCGTATAGGCGAACGAAGTGGAGGAAACGACGCTGTCGAGAACCCACCTCTTCTGCGTCGAGTTGTAGAGCTCGAGCTTGTAGCCCGCGTTCGTGTACGTGCAGCCGTCGATCGTCACGGCTGCGGGCGCGGTGAACGTGTGATTTCCGTTCACGTAGTACGTTCCGCTCGCTTCCGTCCCCTCTGCGCCGACGCGGTTGGATGAGACGACGACGATGCCATTCGTGACGAAGCTACGGAAACGCACCTCATCCATAAAACGATTCCAGACAAGATCGTTTTCCGTGAGCGTAGCATTGTAGATTCGGACGGAATAATACATGCCCTTGACGTAGCGGTTAGCGGTTTCGCGGGCGGAGCCGCCCCACGAGAACTGCTTTGCGGCCTTGTTGTTTCTGGCCGACCGTGACTTGCCGTTCACGAGCGCCGTGCCGTCGAAGAGATACTGGTAGTCGTGTGTAAAAATCGCCGTCGCATACTTCCCCGCCCATGCATCAATCTGGGGGCGGTTATTGTTGCTGTAAGGTTCGGCTTTCCAGATGAGGACATTTGACTTCGTGCCCTTCGTATTGTTGTTGTTGATGTAGATGCCGAAGTCGTCGTTGTCCGACGAATAGAAGAAACCGGGATAGACGCCGGATCCCGTTGCCTGCTGAGACGTGGGCGTGTCGAGAACCAGCTGGATTGTCGCCGTCTCGTGGTTGAGGTCGATGCCGGGCGAGGCGAGGCGCGCATAGACGGACGAGCCGTTGAAGTAGAAGCCGTATTGGGTCCAGTAGCCGCCGTTGCCCGTGAACGGTGCGTCAGGCCCGCCGGAGACGAGGTTCTTCCATGTGCGCGTGGTCGGATCGTGAGGAAGGTTCATGCCCGCGTTGCGGATGCCGTCGAAGTGTCCGACGAGGCCGTTTGTGACGTATGCGTTCGGCTCCATCGCCGTCAGTCCGGCGGGGAAGTTCGGCTCGACGATTTCGTCGTAGTCGTCGGCAAACAGCGGCGAGGATGTAGCCAAACCGACGGTAAGTGCGACTGCCAATTTGCACGCAGTGACTTTGCCCGTTATTGACTTGCTATTCATTTTGTTTCCTTTCTCAAAGTGGTTCGACAATCGGCATGTCGATGTTGCGCTTCTTGGGGTTGAAGTTAATTCCGATGAGCGTGACGGGCCGTGGACCGCCCGCCCACTTCGCCGCGTAGTCCCGCTCGCGAATCTGCCGTATCGCCGCCTTCGCGCTCTTGCGGTACTTGAACTCGAACACGTAAACTGCGGACGGCATCTCGATCACGGCGTCGGCGTAG
>CACWIW010000023.1 GCA_902761035.1 uncultured bacterium
ACCGCAACAATCATCATGCGCCTTTCCTTCCCCAACCCCGACCGCATGCTCATTCCGAACAGCTATGTGACGCTCCTTACCGACCGCAAGGTTCCTCCGAAGATGGCGAGCATCCCGCAGCAGGCGATATTCGACCTCACGGGCGGCAGCCAGGGCGTGTGGGTGTTGAAGGACGACGATACGGTCGAAGAGCGCGTTGTTGAGGTGCGCGAGATGAACGAGGGCTGGTCGCCAGTCGTTTCCGGACTCAAGCTCGGCGAGAAGGTTATCATTTCCGGCACCGGTAAGCTCTCGCCCGGCATGAAGGTGAAGGTGGTCGAGCCTACCATGAACGACGACCTCGACCCCAACTACCAGTCGCCTGTGAAGGAATAGTGAGTAGATGATGCGGTTTCTCCAGGCCGTTTCGGCGTGGCTGGCGAAGTGGACGCCGCTCTTCATCGCCCTTGTGGCGGTGGGGACGTACTTCGTGCCGGATGCGTTCGGGTGGGTGCGCGGCGACACGCAGACGGCCGTCCTCGGCGTGATCATGCTCACGATGGGCATGACGCTCAAGGACGAGGACTTCAAGATTCTCGCGTCGCGTCCGCAGGACATGGTCATCGGCGCGCTCGCGCAGTTCACGTTCATGCCACTCATCGCGTGGATACTCGTCCGCTTGCTCGGCTTGCCGCGCGAGGTCGGCGTGGGGTTGATGCTCGTGGGATGTTGTCCGGGCGGCGTCTCCTCCAACATCATGAGCTTCCTATGCAAGGGCGACGTGGCGTTCTCCGTGGGGATGACGACGGTCTCGACTCTTGCGGCGCCGCTGATGACGCCGTTCCTGATGCTGTGGCTCGCGGGGGAGACCGTGGACGTGGACGCAGTCGGGATGTTCAAGTCGATTCTGATCGTCACCATCTTGCCGATTGCGGTTGGGTATGTGCTCAACGCGCTGTTCCAGAAAAGGAACGGCTACCGCGAGGCACTGAAGGTCATGCCGGGCATTGCAGTGCTGGGGCTCGCGTGCATCGTGGGCGGTGTGGTGTCGGCACACGGCGCGAGCATCGTGAAGTCGGGCGTTCTCATTTTCGTGGGCGTGTTCCTGCACAATTCGCTTGGTTATGTGCTGGGTTATCTTTCCGGCGTTGCGGCGCGGTTCCCGCAGTCGAAGCGGCGGACGATCTCCATTGAAGTTGGAATGCAGAACGCGGGGCTCGCGACTGTGCTTGCGGGCAAGCACTTCCCGGCAATGCCGGAGGCGGCCGTCGCATCGGCCGTATCGTGCGTGTGGCATTCCGTCTCGGGCGCGCTCCTCGCGGGAATCTTCAACATGGCTGATGCGCTCGTTGCTAGCACAAAGAAACAATTACGAGGATTAAAATAATGAAACTTGGAATAAGAGAGTCGATCGACAAAATCAAGACGTTCTCGCGAATCTTCGTGGAACGTCCGAGGTTCGCTATGGTCATTGCCATCGTGCTGACGATGGCGGGCGCGATGGCGATCTTCAAGTTGCCTATCTCGCAGTACCCGCGTCTCACGCCGCCGTCGATCTCCGTGTCGTACAGCTACCCCGGCGCGAACGCGAAGGAAATCCTCAACACCGTCGCGATGCCGATCGAGGACGAGGTGAACGGCGTGGATGACATGCTGTACATGGTCGGCTCCTGCTCCGACACCGGCGACTACCAGCTGCAGGTGTCCTTCGAGGTGGAGTCGGACCGCGACATGGACATGGTCAAGGTGCAGAACCGCGTGGCGCAGGCCGAGGCGAAACTTCCCAGCGAGGTGAAGCAGCTCGGCGGCCGCATCCGCGCGCAGGCCGAGGACATGCTCGGCGTCATCTGCCTCCGCTCGCCGAAGGGCACGATGTCGCGTCTGCAGATCAGCGACTACATCTTCGGCACCATCCAGCCCGTGCTGCTGCGCATCCCCGGCGTGGGCGAGGCCACGGTCTACGGTCCGCGCCTCTCGATGCGCGTGTGGATGGACCCCGACCGCATGGCCGCGCAGGGCATCAACTCCGAGGAGGTGATCGCCGCCGTCACGCGCCAGAACGTGCAGGCGTCTGTCGGCGCCGTGGGCGCGTCGCCAATTCCCGCGCACGGCGCGAAGGTCTACACCCTTACCGCCAAGGGCCGCCTGATGAAGCCCGAGGAGTTCAACGAGATCGTCATCCGACGCGACGACAAGGGCGGCATCGTGAAGCTCAAGGACATCGCGCGCACGGAGATCGGCGAGCAGAACTACATGTTCACCGGACAGTTCAACGGCGGCAACGCCGTGTCCGTAGCCCTCCAGCAGAAGCCCGGCGCGAACGCGATCGCCACGATGAACCAGATCCAGAAGGAGATGGACCGCCTCGCCCAGTCGTTCCCCGAAGACCTGGAGTGGATTACCCCGTACGACGCCACCGACTACGTGCGCATGTGCGTGAAGGAGATCGTGATGACGCTCGCCATCACGTTCGGCCTCGTGGTGCTCGTGTGCTACCTCTTCCTGCAGGACTGGCGCGCCACGCTCATCCCGTGCCTCACGATCCCAGTCTCGCTCTGCTCAACGTTCATCCTCATGGCCATTCTCGGCTACACGATCAACATCCTCACGCTGTTCGGGCTGGTGCTCGCAATCGGCGTGGTGGTGGACGACTGCATCGTCGTGGTCGAGCGCGTGCAGTTCCTCATCGAGACCCGCGGGCTCAACGCGAAGGAGGCGACCATCCAGGCGATGAGCGACGTGACGAGCGCCGTCATCGCGACGACGCTCGTGCTCCTCGGCATCTTCGTGCCCGTCGGCTTCATGAGCGGCATCACGGGCCGCATCTACCAGCAGTTCTCCGTGACGCTTTCGGCGGCCGTGTGCTTCTCCACGCTCTGCGCGCTCACGCTCGCGCCGGCTCTCTGCTCGCTCATCCTGCGCGAGTCGCGTCCGTACAAGCACGGCCCCCTCGCCTGGTTCAACTGGGCCGTCGAAAAATTCAAGGGACTGTTCATCACGGCCGCCAAGTGGCTCGCCAGCCGCATCTTCCTCGCGGGCGTCCTCCTTTTGCTGACCGTCCTCGTGACAGTCTCGCTCTTCACCAAGACGCAGACCGCGTTCCTTCCTGACGAGGACCAGCGCGTCATCTTCGCTTCGATGGAGATGCCCGAAGGCACCGCGCGCGACCGCAGCCGTGACGCCGCCCTGCGCGCCGTGGAGCTGCTGCGCACGCTGCCGGAGGTGTCGAGCGTGCTCACGGTGACGGGCTTCTCCATGATCGGCGGGCGCGGCGAGAACCAGACGCTCGTCATCATCGACCTCAAGGGTTGGGACGAGCGCCCGCTCCCCGAACAGCACGCCTCGGCGCTCGTCGGGCGCATCCAGAAACTGCTTGCCGGCGTGCCTGAGCCGAAGTGGCAGGTATTCATGCCCCCCGCGATTCCCGGCCTCGGCATGACGAACGGCATCTCGGTACACATCCAGGACAAGGCCGAAGCCGACCCGATGAAGATGGACGAGGTGAAGAACATGCTTCTCGCGAAGATCAACGCGAACCCGAACGTGCTGATGGCGTTCTCCGGCTACAACGCCAAGACGCCCCACCTGAAGTTCAACCTCAACCGCGAGAAGACGGAGATGTTCCACGTGCCCGTGGCGACGATCTACGCGACGCTCCAGAACTACCTCGGCTCGCGTTACGTGAACGACGTGAACCTCGGCACGCAGGTGAACCGCGTGACGGTTGCCGCCGAGGCGTCCGCCCGCGACACGCCCGAAGCCGTGGAACGCCTCTACGTGCGCTCCGACACCGGCGCGATGGTGCCCGTCGGCTCGCTCGGCACGATCACGCACGAACTCGGTCCCCGCGCCATCAACACGCGCGACAAGTACGTGACCGCCCAGCTCACCATCTTGCCGAAGCCCGGCGTACCGTCGGGCCTCGTGATGAATGAGCTGCGCGACCTGTTCAAGGCCGAGCTGCCGGACGGCTTCGGCTACGACTGGGCTGCGCTCTCCTATCAGGAGCAGCGCAACGAGGGCACGGCCGCGCCGCTCATCCTGCTCGCGGTGCTCTTCGGATACCTGTTCCTTGTCGCGCAGTACGAGAGCTGGACGATTCCGATGCCGGTGATGCTCTCCATCTTCGTGGCAGTGTTCGGTGCGCTTATGGGCCTCAAGTACTGGGGAATCTTCGCCACGGGCAAGCCATTCGCTCTATCGATCTACGCGCAGCTCGGCCTTGTGCTCCTCGTGGGACTCGCCTCGAAGAACGCCATCCTGCTCGTGGAGTTCGCGAAGGACAAGCGCGAGAACGAGGGCTACTCCATCGTGGAAGCGGCGGGCGCGGCCGCAGGCGAGCGTCTGCGCGCCCTGCTGATGACGGCGCTCACCACGCTCCTCGGCACGCTCCCCATGATGATCGCAACCGGCGCGGGCGCCGCGAGCCGCAACCACCTCGGCACGACCGAGTTCTGGGGAATGTTCGCGTCGGTCGTGTTCGGCATCCTGCTGGTGCCGGGGCTCTACGCGCTCTTCCAGACATGGCGCGAGAGGGTCAAGCGCTTCTTCGCATACCTGTCGGCGCGCGCGCGCCGCCGCCGCGAGCTGAAGGCCAGGATCTGATTTAGAAAAGGAGAAATGAAATGATACGAGAGACATGCTTCATCGGCGCCGCCGCACTGTGCGCGCTTGCGCTGGCCGTGGCCGGATGCAAGGGCTGGGCCGTGGGTCCAGACTACAAGGAGCCGGAAGTCAAGGCCGCCGACGTGACGTTGCCCGACGCCGGGTACCCGACGACGAACAAGACCGAGACCGGCGAGCTGAAGCCTGCCGAAGGGAAGGACGACACGCGCAAGGAGATCTCCGCAGAGTCGATAAAGACGTGGTGGACGCAGTTCAACGACGACGTCCTGACGGATCTCGTCGATACTGCAGTCTCAAACAACCTCTCATTCCTCATGGCACAGGAGCGCCTCGTCCAGGCACGGTGGACGCTCGTGGGAGCGCGAGCCGCGTTCCTGCCGAGCATCACGATGGACGGTACCTACACGCGTTCGGGCGCGCACGGTTTCACGAGCTCGCGCGGCGGCAGCGGGACGGCCTACCACGGCGACCACTGGAACAGCGGCTTCGACGCGTCGTGGGAGATCGACGTCTTCGGCGGCACGCGCCGCCAGTACGAGTCGGCGGAGGCCCAGCTCGACGCGACAGCCTGCTCGCTCGACGACGCCTGGGTGTCGCTCACGGCCGAGATAGCGAGTACCTACGTGGAGTTGCGTACGGTGCAGGAACGTCTGAAGGTGGCGCGCACGAACCTCAAGCTGCAGAGCGAGACTTACGACATCCTCAAATCGCGCCTTGACAGCGGCATTGGCGACGAGCTTGCCGTCAAGCAGGCGAAGTACAACGTTGAGCAGACGCGCGCCTCGCTCCCGAACCTCCACGCGAGCGCGGAACAGTACATGAACGCGATCGCGATTCTCGCCGGCAAGATGCCGGGCGCCCTCCACGACGAACTTCGTCCTCTGCCCGCGCGCGACTGGCTGATCGCGCCGCAGCGCGTTGCCGCCATCCCGCTCGACGTGATACGCCGCCGTCCCGACGTGCGTGCCGCCGAGCGCTCGCTCGCCGCGCAGGTCGCCTCCGTCGGCGTGGCCAAGGCGCAGTTCTTCCCGAAGTTCTACATCAACGGCTCCATCGGACTCGACAGCATCGACGCCAACAAGTTCTTCCGCCGCGATGCGTTCATGGGTTCCATCGGCCCGGCCTTCCGCTGGCCGATCTTCCAGGGCGGCAACCTCATCGCTGCCATGCGGTCCGCCGAGTCGAAGATGTCCGAGGCCGCGCAGAAGTACGAGCTCGCCGTGCAGAACGCCTACGGCGAGGCGCGCAACGCCTACAGCTCCTACACGCAGGAGTACCACCGCTACCAGTCCCTGCAGGACGCCGTGAAGGCCGCGCAGGACGCCGTCAACATCTCGCAGGACCTCTACAAAAACGGCCTCAAGGACTTCAACAACGTGCTCGACGCGCAGCGCTCGCTGCTCACTCTCGAGGAGTCTTTGACCATAAGCAGAGGCAAGATTACGACCAACCTGATCGCCCTCTACAAGGCGCTCGGAGGCGGAATCGCGCTGAAGTGATCCAGACCCGTCCAAAACTTTTTTACATTTTACAGTTGCCATTATCGCAGATTTCTATTATCCTATTCAACCGTGACTGCGCGGACTAGGTTTGCGCGGCCCAAAAATCTGTCCTAAAGAAGGTAGAAAACATCATGAACAAGGCTGTACACGCGCTCGTCTACGTGATTCTGGCTGTCGCCGGCGTCGCGCTGTATTTCGAGTTGAACCTGTTTGAAAAGAAGGAACTGCTGAAGGATAGCAACGAGCAGCTTCGCAACTGCATCGTCAAGTTGTCGTCCTTCATCGAGGCTGAGGACGCCGCTCCTGGCGCAAACCTCGCGGCAAAGAAGGATGTCTCCCCCCGCGAGGCGCGCGAGGTGGACGACCCCGATACGGAGAACCTGCTCGAGGACTACCATCCCGAATTCGAGAAGAGCGATGTGAAGCTCATGAAGTGGGGCGACTCGCAGGCCGCGCAGCTGCGGCGCCTCTACGCCCTGGACGCCGAGGGCAACAAGCAGCCCGACGTGGCCAATCCCGGCAAGTTCATCACGAAGGGTCCCGGCACGGCGCAGGAACTTGTCGATTCCATCACCGACCGCGCGTCCAAGCAGTACGAGAAGCTCGGCAAGACGCGTCAGGAGCTGGCGAGCGTACGCTCGAAACTCCAGAAGCTCGTGACTGACTTCAACGAGCTGCCGAAGGAGATTCGCCTGGACAAGATCGAGATCGAGAAGCGTGGCAAGGAAATCGAGAAGCTTAACTCCGAAAAGACGGCCCTCGAGGACCAGCTGCAGAAGACTAAGTCCGAGGTTGAAGACCTCAAGACGGAGGTCACGTCGCTCAAGGACGAGGTCTCCACCGCTAAGGACGAGACGGAAGCCGTGAAGGAAGATCTTGATAAGGAGCGGAAGAAGGTCGAACACCTGACGAACCTCCTCAAGACCCAGACGGCCGCGCCGCGCGCGTCCGGAACCATGACGGCTGGCGGCGGCCAGCTTACCAACGGCTACAAGGGGACGATCTCTAAGGTCAACAACGAAAAGCTTTACGTTGTTGTCAAATTTGAGGATTCGGCTCTGGACGAGCTTCTCGGTGCAGACCGCAGCAACCCGCTGACGCCGCATGAAATGTATGTGGTCCGTAAAGCAAAGGACGCGGACGGCAAGGAAACCAAGACAATCGTCGGCAAGATCCGTCTGCGTCAGTGGACGCCCAATACGAACTTCGTGCTGGCACAGGTGTTGAAGGACTTCGCGCAGGATCCTCTGGTGATCGAGGAAGGCGATGCCGTCATTACCGACTAAGTTCCTGTGGGCGCTGCTTGCCGCATTCGTCCTGTTCGGCTTGACGGGATGCATTGCGGATACGGCTGCCGACTCAGATCTGCCGTGGGCGACGAACCACTCGTGGGAGAGCCTCGGCCCGTTGCCCGCACAGATGATTGATCCACATGATTGAGGACGCAGACTTCATCGTGGAAACAGGCGGCATCCGTTTGGATGCCGCCTTGTTGTCCCGTTTCCCCACTTCCACGCGCGCGTTCTGCCGCGCGGCCTGTGCGGACGGGGACGTCTCGGTGAACGGCCGCCCCGCCATCAAGGGACAGAAGCTGCAAGGCGGCGAACGTATCCAAGTGCGCCGCCTCGCCGAAGCGAGCGACAACCGCGTTGCTCCGAATCCAGCAGTACACGTGCGGTGCGTATTTGAGGACGCTGCGCTGCTCGCCTTCGACAAGCCGGCCGCCCAGCCCGTACAGCCACTCACATACCGCGAGACCGGCACGCTGATGAACGGCGTTGTCGCCCGCTGGCCCGACGTGCGCGACGTGGGCGACCAGCCGCTCATGGCCGGCGCGCTGCACCGCATCGACGCGGACACTTCGGGGCTCGTTCTCGTCGCGCGCACGCCCGTTGCCTTTGACGCCCTCCGCGCGCAGTTTGCCGCGCAGACGGTGAAGAAGACCTACCTTGCGCTTGTAGAAGGCTCCGTGGCCGTGGGCGGGACGCTGGAGAACGATCTCGTCCATGACCCTACGCTACCGTTCTGCCGCATGATTGACATTCACCGCGCGCGTGCCCGCGTGAAGGCCGCGCCGCTCCACGCCGTTACGCAGTTCGCTCCCGTCGCCCGGACCTCCTGCGGCAATGAAGAGCGCACGCTTCTCGAAGTGACTATCTACACTGGCGTTACGCACCAGATACGCGCACAGCTCGCCCTCGCCGGAATGCACATCGTGAACGACCGACTCTACGGTGCGTTCGCCGTGGAGAACCAGGTCGGACATTGTCTCCACGCCCTTGCGGCATCGTTCCGTCATCCCATATCGAACGACGATATGGAAATCCGCACGCCGTACCCTGATTGGGGGCATGTCCAGTGAGCGACACGCTCCCGACGCTTTCCCTGCGCACGCCGCCGCGCTACGGTCGTCGTACCGTCCTCGCCGCGATTGCTGCGCTCGTGCTCGTCGGGTTGTCGTTCTGCGTTGATTTCGCCGCGTCGAATCAGGTTGGATATACCGACTTGCCGACCAAGTGGACGCTTTACCTTGCCGGCGTTGCGCTCTACTACGCGGCAATCTGCCTCTTCCTCTGGTTCCGCCAGCGCCGACGTGTGGATGCGCGTACAACAAAGAAAGACTCAGAATGAAAAAGCATCTGTTTGCAATGCTGATGACAACCCTTTGCCTTTGGGCTGGGGCGGCACCGCTCGTGGTCGGGATCACCGACATGTGCTCTGCGACTAACGCTGTCAACGTGCAGTCAACGTACGTCGCCGCCGTCGCGGCTGCGGGAAACACGCCGCTTGTGCTGCCAGCGGAGACCGACCGCGAGCTCGTCGCGCGGATGCTCGCGTCGCTTGATGCATTGCTGCTTTGCGGCGGTGAGGACGTAGAGCCGAGCCGCTATGGTGCGAAGCCGTCGCCGCGTCTGGGGAAGGTCAACCGGCGCCGCGACGCCTGGGAGTTCCTGCTTCTCGACGAGGCCGTGAAGCGGCGCTTGCCCGTTTTCGGCATTTGCCGGGGCTGCCAGGTGATCAACGTCTATTTCGGCGGCACGCTGTGGCAGGACCTCCCCTCGGAGCGTCCAGGCGAGATCGCGCACCGCAGCAAGGAGCTCCATCCTGTCCGGATCGTGCAGGGGTCGCGCCTAGCAAAGAGCCTGCGCGCGGAGAACCTGATGGTCAACACGAGCCACCACCAGGCGGTGAAGGATCTTGCGCCGGGGTTCCGCGCGGTAGCCTTTGCGCCGGACGGCGTGGTGGAGGCGATCGAGAGCAACGACTTGCCTGTCGCAGGCGTGCAGTTCCATCCCGAGCGGCTGTTTGTGCTGAATGGCCGCCGCGAGTTCCGCGAGCTCTTTGCAAAGCCGGTAGGGCGGTCGCCCCGCGACCGCCGCAAATAGCTAGATGGAAGATATCTCACGCAGAGGAGCAGAGAGGCAGAGAGCGCAGAGGTAGGATGATTGCTTTCGCTACTTGGAGATTAGGAGTCTCGGAGGTAAGGAGAATATATTGAAAACTCTCTTTCTCCTTCTCTCAACCTCTCAAACTCCAAGACTCCCAATAGCGAAAGCAAGACGAATCTTCTCTGCGCTCTCTGCCTCTCTGCGCCTCTGCGTGAGATATATCTACAAGTCTAAAAAAGTCAAGTGACCGATTACGGCGGATATGGTAAAATACCCGCCATGCAAATAACAGAAATACTAGCCCGCAACGCCAAGGAGTGGCCGAATGACGTTGCGCTCGTCGAAATCAACCCGCAGGAGCTGGAGAAGCGCAACACCACCTGGCGCGAATACTCCCTGATCGAATCCTCGCCCGTGGAGGCGTTCCGGAGCGAGATCACCTGGTCCGAATTCGACGAGAAGGCGAACCGCTTCGCGAACTTCCTCCTCTCGCGCGGACTCAAGAAGGGCGACAAGGTGGCCATCCTCCTGATGAACTGCCTGGAGTGGCTGCCCATCTACTTCGGCGTGCTGCGCACGGGCTGCCTCGCCGTGCCGCTCAACTTCCGCTACACGGCGGACGAGATCAAGTACTGTCTGCAGCTCGCGGACGCAGACGTGCTCGTGTTCGGCCCCGAGTTCATCGGGCGCGTGGAGCAGATCGCCGACCGCGTGCCGCGCGTGAAGCTGCGGCTCTACGTGGGCGACGACTGTCCCACCTTCGCCGAGAGTTACCGCAACCTTGTGGGCTACTGCTCGTCGCGCCAGCCCGCCATCCCGCTCACGGACGACGACGAGGCGGCCATCTACTTCAGCTCTGGCACGACGGGCTTTCCGAAGGCCATCGTGCTCCAGCACCACTGCCTCATGCACTCCTGCAAGGTGGAGCAGAACCACCACGGCCAGACGAAGGAGGACACCTTCCTCTGCATTCCGCCGCTCTACCACACGGGCGCGAAGATGCACTGGTTCGGCAGCTTCCTCGTGGGCGGCAAGTCCGTGCTCCTCAAGGGCGTGAAGCCGGAGTGGATCCTCCGCGCCGTGAGCGAGGAGCAGTGCACGATCGTGTGGCTGCTCGTCCCATGGGCGCAGGACATCCTCGACGCGATCGAGCGCGGCGACGTGAAGCTCTCCGACTACAAGCTCGACCAGTGGCGTCTCATGCACATCGGCGCGCAGCCTGTGCCGCCTGCGCTCATCAAGCGTTGGAAGGCCGTGTTCCCGCACCACGACTACGATACGAACTACGGTCTTTCCGAATCAACCGGTCCCGGCGCCGTCCACCTCGGTATCGAGAACATCGACCACGTGGGCGCGATCGGCGTGCCCGGCTACGGCTGGCAGGCGAAGATCATCCGTCCCGACGGCAGCGAGGTGAACCCCGGCGAAGTCGGTGAGCTGGCCGTGAAGGGCCCGGGCGTCCTCAAGTGCTACTACAAGAACCCCGAGGCGACGAAGGAAATCCTCTCCGACGACGGCTGGCTCCGCACGGGCGACATGGCCGAGTTGCGCGACGGGTTCATCTATCTCGTCGACCGCGCGAAGGACGTGATCATCACCGGCGGCGAGAACCTCTACCCTGTGCAGATCGAAGACTTCCTGCGCGCGCACCCCGCCATCAAGGACGTGGCCGTGATCGGCCTTGCGGACGCGCGTCTTGGCGAAATCGCCGCCGCGATCATCGAGGTGAAGGAGGGACAGACCCTCACGGAAGACGAGGTGAACGAATTCTGCCTCGACCTGCCGCGTTACAAGCGTCCGCGCAAGATCATCTTCGCGTCCGTGCCGCGCAACCCAACGGGCAAGATCGAAAAGCCTAAGCTCCGCAAGATGTACGGTGCCGACACCCTTATCGCCCAGCAAAACGGACTCTGATATCCCGCGCCCCACCAGTATGGTTCCGACGACGTCCACGACTTTGCTGCGCCAGATCGGCGGCGACGTACACCATGCGCGGTGGGCGGAGTTCATCGCCCGCTACACGCCGACGTGTCGCCAGTACCTTCGGCGGCACTTTCCGTCGCTGGAGGCCGACGACATCCTGCAGGAGACCTTTTCCGCACTTGCGCAGGCGTTGCCCAACTACCGCTATGCGCCGGAGGAGAAGGGGCACTTCCGCAATTACCTCGTTGGCGTTCTCCGCAACAAGGCGCTGATGGCCCTGCGCAAACAAGACCGCGACGACGAGCTGCTTGCGGCAATTGCCGGTAAGGCGGTCGCCCCGCAACCGCCGCACGACGCCACCACCGACGACTGGCACAAATCCGTCTTCGAGGTCGCTTTGCAGCAGTTGATGGCGGACCCCGCGATCCACGACCGCACGAAGCAGATATTCATCCGCACGGCTATTCGCCAGGAGCCTCCAGATGCCGTCGCGCAGGCGCTTGGCGTCTCGCGGAATGTTGTCGACCAGCAGAAGCGCCGAACGCTCGCGAAGTTCAAGGCACTCGTCGCGGCGCTGAAAGAGGTTCTGTGAATTCCGCAGAACACTTTCTTGCCGCACACGGCGATCCGTTTCCTACGCCGATTCTTGCCGACGGCACGGTCGTCGCCGGCTGGCGCGTGACAGCGTTTCTCGGACGCGGCGGCAGCGGCGAGGTGTATCGGGTGGCAGCCAATCTTGGTAGGGACGGCTCGCCGAGCCGTCCGCCGCAAGTCGCCGCGCTGAAAATCCTCGCGCGCGACACCGATACGGCACGTGCGCGCTTCCTCCGCGAAACGGCTCTGCTCGCCCAAATGAACAATCCGGCATTCCCGCAGTTCATCGCGCGAGGCGAGGTTGAAGGTCGTCCCTATCTCGTAATGGAGTTGCTGGAACCGCGCACGCTGCCAACGTCTGATGCGGAAGTCGCCGATTTCCTTCTGTCCCTTTGCAGAGGCGTAGCGGCGCTGCACCGCATGGGTTACGTTCACCGCGACGTCAAGCCCCAGAACATTCTGTACCGCGCGGACGCGCCTGTCTTGATCGATCTGGGGCTTGTCAAGGACACGGCGCGCGATTTCGCCGCACAGGGTACGTCGCTCACGCTCATCGACGGACACGCGGCGGGCGTGGGCACGCCGGGCTTCGCGGCCCCGGAACAGCTGCTAGGCGACGCTATTTCGCCGGCGACGGACATTCACGCCCTCGGCATGATGGCAAACGCCTGTTTCAACGGAAAACCACCTCCCGTGTGGGCGCGGATCATCGACCGGGCAACAGGCTCGATCCCCGCGCGGCGCTATCCAGATGTGGAATCGTTCGCGTGCGCCATCCGCCGTCGGCATTGGCGTCGATACATGATCATCGGCGTAGCGTTTCTCGTCATGGCATGCGCAATCGCGTCAGCGTGCCGTCTTGTGATGGCGCAGACAGGGATAGTGCCGCATCGAGAGGCTTCAAACGTTAAACCAGCCTCATCCAATCAGCCATCGCAAGCCACTGACGGACGGCGACAGGCGCTTATGCGCGGGATACATGAAAGACTTCAGGAATTGGGTGCCCATGCAAGGAAAGCATCGGACAATATGGACGAATGCAACGCCGAGCTCGACCGTCTGTTCAATGCGACAAACGAGGCCGAGCGCGCGGCGATTTCCGCACGCATTGAGCTTTTGGAATCCGAGTTGAACGAATATGTGCGTTTCCACAACGCCACGACGAACGATGTCGAGAAAATGGCGAAAGAACTCAACTCTGTGTCAGATTCCGCTGCCATCCCGCAAGTAACCAGATAAGAGGACTGGAAAGGCCCGGCCCTTCACGGAAGACGGCGCGAGATTCGCGTTGTTCGCGCACATGCTATTTCGGAGTGGCGCAACCACCCCGAATGTGCTATAATGTGCGCCGACAACAAAAATCTTAGCGTTCGACGCTTTGATTGGTCCAAGAGAAACCTGGAAAGTTCACTTGCACGGACCGACGAAGAGGCGAATGTGCCCGAATGGGCGCATCGTCTTCCGGAATTCGTGCAGGGCTTTTCCAGGGCCTCTCTTGAAACACGGGAGAGATTGCGCCCTCTTTCTTTTCCGTGAACGAAAACGGGGCACGGAGAAGAAGAGAATGAAAGTTCATGTCGTGATTGCTACGATGGCGCTTGCGACTCTGTTTTGCGGGTGCGTAGCCATCACCGAAAACACGGCGATGGGGAAGGACCCGTCTGCGGAAGATGCTGTCAAGCGATTGGATGATCAGCGGTCGCTCGAGAGAGTAAGCCTGCACAGCGAAAATGACAAAGCGCGTATATTGGCCGTCGGGAAATTAAATGACATCTCGCGACTCTGCCAGATCATAAAAGATTTTAACCAACCTACAGAACTTCGTATAGCCGCATTCCAGAGAATCGATGCCCTTGGAGAGGCTGAGAGGGTCTTGAGGAAAGATTCAAGTGTGTGCGAAATCGTAGTGTTTGGCGTCAACGTGGTATTACCGGCGGAGTGGCGAATTAGAGCCATTCAGTTGAACTCCGAGGTCCTTCGACGATGCTCGGATGAGGAGAGAACTGCTTTTCTGATTGATTCTTCGATACCGCTGAATGTCCGTAAAGCCGCGCTCGCCGCGATAAAAAATCTTGAACGCAAAGGGTATGCGCAGTTACTTGAAGCGGCAGTAGTGTCCAATCGTTCCGATTGCCTTGAATTGGCCCGAGAATATAGTCCATCGCACGATGAGATCGAGTCGATAATGCGCTCTAGCGCGTCTAGGTCGGTAAAAATGTTTTGTTTTTCGAGCATCAAAGACGAAAGGGCGCTGAAGGAAACATTAGACAATACCTTGCGCAGTGTGGCTGACGACACAATAAATGGCAAGGTAAATACTGAGAATATGAAAAATGAGTCAAGTAGCAACGATGTGGTTTAACGCCCACGCCGATTGGTTCGAGAAGTCGAGACTTCCCGAAATCAGGCAGAAATTGGAGGAACTTCCCGATGACAAGGCGGCAATGTTGCCGATGCTCGGATTCAAGAATCCGTCGACAATGTGGATTATTGCATTTTTCATTGGACATCTGGGCATCCATAGTTTTATGCTTCGTGAGACCTTTGGAGGGATATTTAGGCTATTTACTCTCGATTTCTTTTTAATACTCTGGTTCATCGATTTGTTTACGACAAAGAATAAGGCACGGAAATTGAATACCGAAGTCCTTATGCCTTACCTGGGCATTGAACCGAATGCTACAAAGGAAAACCCGAAGAAGAAATTCATAATAATCAGCCTTATCGTTGTCGATGTGGCACTGATTGCCTATGGTATCGTTTGGTGGCTCGTGAGACCATGAAAAAGGAAGTAATTCCGCATTTCGTGTCACAGGAGATGGCAAAACACCAAACGCGCCAGCGAAGATCACCGAGAAAGACGGAAAGAAGTACGCAGAGGTATGTGTTGTGCTTGGAGGTATCGGAACGAAAGAAGAGAATGGCCAGGATAGCAGGCTTGTCCTCAAAGACGGAAAGTGGTTTGTCACGTCAAAGCACTGACATTGAGAACATTTCCAACTTTGGGGAATTGCCAAAACTGGGAGGCAGATTGACGGCACAAAGTGCAATTGGTTGTTGTGATTCAGTTACCTTTCGTACAACACCTTGTTTTAGGGCTTGTCAATCAACCAAACCCGCCATTGGCACGAACAGCCAGATTCTGGCAGTTCGTGCCAATGATGTATTTACGGGATTTTTTACTGCCTTCTGTTGATGACTAGGATTTTCTGTGGTATAATACGCCCACTTCATAAAAGCGTAGAATTCTACGGAAAAAGGAAACAGGCGATATGGAGATCAAACGCGATGACTATCTAGATGAAATCAAGGCCGTCATGCATAACGGTCTTGTAAAAGTCATTACCGGTATCCGGCGTTGCGGCAAGAGCTATTTTCTGTTCACGATATTCCAAAATCATCTCAGGAGCATTGGGGTCAACGATGACCAGATCGTTTCCGTGCAACTTGACGATGACGATTTCGAGGCTTTGCGTTCTCCCCGGGCGCTATCCAAATACATAAAAGACAGGATATTGACAGACGGGCGAGAGACTTATGTGCTGATAGACGAGATCCAGGAATGCACGCCGCCAAAGGGGGAGGTCGGCGTTACATTCTACGACGTTCTCAATTCGCTTAGGAAGAAGAAGGGGGTAGACATATATGTGACCGGTTCCAACTCTGAAATGCTGTCGGAAGATATTGCGACGAACTTCCGAGACAGAGGCACCGTAATCAGAATGTGGCCGTTGTCGTTCTCGGAGTATTACGGAATCGGGGGCAAGGAGAAATCAGATGCGTGGGAGGATTACATTGTCTGGGGAGGCATGCCGTTGGCTGTCCTTGAAACGCGGCAGAGGGCAAGGGAAGCTTATTTGCGCGGACTGTTTGCCGAAGTGTATTTTGCGGACATTGTCGAGCGTTATAGCCTTAAGAACGATGTTCTTCTGGGGCGCATCTGCGATGTGATGGCAAGTTCGGTCGGCAGCTTGACAAGTCCGAACAAGTTGGCAAACACGATTCAGACGGAAATGGGGATGGCAACAAACGCGCATACTGTTGGGAGCTATTTGGAATGTTTTCGGAAGTCATTCCTTTTCGAGAAAGCCGAACGGTGGGATGTAAAGGGGCGAAAGTATCTTGGCTCGCCGGTCAAATACTATGCCGAAGACACGGGGCTGCGAAACGCGAGGCTCAATTTCCGTCAGGTGGAGCGTACGCATCTCATGGAGAATGTCATATATTGCGAACTTTGCAGACGTGGATACGCTGTTGATGTTGGCGTGGTAGAGACGATAGCCAAAGACGCTTCAGGGAAAAGCGAGCGAAGAACGTATGAAATAGACTTTGTCGTCAATTCAGGGTTCAAGCGCATCTATCTCCAAAGCGCGCTTGACATGGGAGGCTCTGACAAGGCGAATCAGGAATTGCGTTCCCTGAAGATGACAAGCGATTTTTTCCGAAAGATAGTCGTTACTGGCGGAAACGAGCGGCCTTGGGCCGACGAAAGTGGCATCCTTCATGTAGGAGTGATACCTTTCTTGTTGGACAAGTCGATCATGGAATCATAAGCTGGCAGTTCGTGCCAATGACGGGCGAGTTTTTCCGTCTGTCATTACGCGGGGAATTTTGTTATAATTGCGCCGTTGCAGGATTAGCCGGTGGGCGCGGGCGTGTGGCCCGAGCGCCAATGGCAAGTTGTTTAAATAATCGCGAAGGAGAACATGCTGTGAAAAGAACGTTGCTCAAAACTTTGTTTGCCTCTTTGCTCGCGGCGGGGCTTACAGGATACGGCTACATACCGTCGCCGCATCAGAAACTGCCGTCGCCCCGGGACCTGATGCCCCGGAAGGGTCTGCGGATTCGTCCGGCGGAGGCCACGCACGTCAAGTTCGTGAAGTACGTCGACCCGAGCGGATTCTTCACGATGAACATCCCGCTCGGCTGGCGGGTCAAGACTGGACTCAAGCCGGACGGCAAGTTTGACATCATCAGCTACGCCATCACGGTGTACGACCCGAAGCATCCGGAGCGCGAGCTCTACTTCTGCCTCAACAACTCCTACGGCCTCAAGTCGGTGGAGGCGCGCAACTGGTACATCCGGTCGTATGGCCCCAAAAACCCTTCCGCGCGTATGCCCGTGTTGCCGAGGCTTTCTACGGACGGTTACTTCGCCGCCATGGGACCGCTGTTCGGCTATCATAAGTTCACCGTTCTGGAACGACTCGGCAAGAGCGCGCTTGGCGGAGACGTTATAGTGGCCGAATGCACGTCCGCGTCGGGACGGCGCGTGCAGGGACTCTACCACGCTGTCGTCTCTGGCATGATGAAGCAGCCCGTTCAGGTGAACCCGTTCAACGCGCGGGCCGGCATGGTGGACGTGGGGCCGGTGCTGGAGTTCTCCATCCTCTCCGAAACCGCGCCGAAGGAGGAGTTCGTCGACTGGCTGCCAGTCCTCGATCGCTGCTTCGCCTCCATCGTCTTCACGCCCGCGTTCCACCAGCAGCGGCGTGTTGCCTGGACGCGCGTGATGGGCACGTCCAAATACATCATGCAGACTGCGGATTCGATCCGCTGCATGATCATGGACTCCTACCGCCGCCGCAACGCCACGTACGACGTGCTCTCGCAGAAGCGCAGCGACGCCACGCTCGGCTACGAGCGCGTGCGTGATACCGAGACTGGCGAGATCTACCGCGCCGAGAACGGCTTCACCGACTGGTACAAGGGCACGCGCTACCGCCCCGCTACCAGCAACGCCGCCTACCTGACGCCCGTCAGCGGCTACATCAACTGGAAATAGAACAGGAGTCCAACGATGAAGAGATTGTCTCTCACATGGGTCGCGCGCGGATGCGCCATTGCCTGCCTCGCGCTCGCACAGGGTGCTGCCGCCGCGCCGGAACCGAAGGACGTGCCGCCGCTGATGGTCACGAAGGCGGGTGCGCCCGTGAAGGACGTCGCGACGTGGGAGAAGGTGCGGCGCGCGGAGCTGAAGGAAATTTTCTGCGAGAACGAGTACGGGCGGCGTCCCGTGGAGAGTCCCGACACGCTCGCGTTCGAGCTGGCCGAGCCGGACAAGGTGATGATGGACGGCAAGGCGATCCGCAAGCGCGTGCGCGTTTCGTGGAAGGGGCCGCTCGCCTCGCAGAGCTTCGTCTTCACCGCGTTCATTCCCGTAACCGCGAAGGAGCGTCCCGCGCCGGGCTTCATCCTCATCTGTAACCGCCCCGCCGCAGCGAACATCGACCCGGAGCGTGTGAACAAGAGCGAATTCTGGCCGGCGGAAGAGATTGTGGCGCGCGGCTACGCGGCGCTCGCGTTCTGGAACGGCGACGTTGCGCCGGACGACTCGAAGGGCAAATGTTCGAAGGGCGTACACGCCTGCTGGGCGAAGGAACGCACAGCCAACAGCTGGGGTGCGCTCTCGGCGTGGGCATGGGGGGCGAGCCGCGTGCTCGACTGGGTGGAGACGGAGCCGCTCCTGGACGCGAAACACTTCGGAGTCGTCGGGCACTCGCGCGGCGGCAAGACTGCTCTGCTCGCGGGCGTGCTCGACACGCGCTTCGCGATGGCCTGCGTGAACGACTCCGGCTGCAGCGGCGCGAAGCTCAACCACATCGACCTCCCGAAGTCCGAGTCAATCGCCCGCATCACGAAAGCGTTCCCGCATTGGTTCTGCCTGAACTACAGGAAGTTCGCCGGCAAGGAGTTCGAGATGGACTTCGACCAGCACATGCTCGTGGCGCTCGTGGCACCGCGTGCCGTGGCGATCGCCTCTGCGAGTAAGGACAACTGGGCCGGGCAGCGGGGTGAATACTACAGCGCCGTCTTCGCCTCGCCCGCATGGGAACTGTACGGCAAGAAGGGACTCGTCTCCAGCGGCTTCCCGAAGCCCGGCGAGGCGCGTCAGGAGGGCATGGTGTCGTACCACTTCCGCCCCGGCATTCACAACCTGACCCTTCACGACTGGAACCGCTACATGGATTTCGCCGATAAGCTAGGTTGGCGCAAATAGCAAATACATAGGAGCCTTCAAATGAAAAACAATGTGAGCAGGAGTACTTTAATTTCCATCGCCGCGGCTGCGATCGCGGCTTCTGCGCCGTTCTGCGCCGCAGCGGAGTACAAGCCCGAAGCGTGGAACCTCGAGGCGCGCGAGAAGTTCGCCGCGCATCGCTACGGCGTGTTCATCGTTTGGGGCCTCTACGCCAACTACGCGCAGGGCGAGTGGTATCTGCACCACGGGAACCTCGACCGCGACGCTTACGAGCGCATGCTGCACGGCTTCTATCCCTCGAAGTACGACGCGCGCGAGTGGGCGCGGATCGTCCGCCGCTCCGGCGCGAAGTACATCACCATCACCGCGCGCCACCACGACGGCTTCGCGCTCTGGCCGTCGAAGGTGGATGACTACAACATCAAGTCCACGCCGTTCAAGCGCGACATCCTCGGCGAGCTCGCCGAGGCGTGCAAGGCGGAGGGCGTCGAACTCTCGCTCTACTATTCTCTCCTCGACTGGCACCGTGCCGACTACACGCCCGGACGGGCCTGGCTGCGCAGCGAAGAATTGCGCGCGAAGCAGAAGCCCGACTACGCCTCGTACAAGCGCTACATGATGGGACAGATCACGGAACTGCTCGACAACTACCACCCCATCAACATCTGGTTCGACGGCGAATGGGACCATCTCGACAAGGACCGCGGCGGCACGTTCGACTGGGAGTTCGACGACATCTTCGACCTCATCCACTCGCGCAAGGCGCTTGTGGCGAACAACAACCACCGCGCGCCGCGTCCAAAGGAGGACATCCAGCTCTTCGAGCGCGACCTGCCTGGAGTCGGGACGATGTTCTCGAAGCACCAGCCGCTTCTCGACGACCGTCCGTCCGAACAGTGCGACGTGATCCAGTACGGCGTGTGGGGATACAAGATCGGGCAGAACAAGTTCCGTCCGCCGGAGGAGTGCGTGGCGCTCATCGCCCGCGCCGCGTCGAAGGGCGCGAACCTCCTCCTCAACATCGGCCCCGACGGTTCGGGACGGATTCCTGAAAAGGCCGTGGAGGTGTTCGAGGGAATTGGCAAGTGGTTCGAGAAGAACGGCGACTCGATCTACGGCACGAAGGCGGGTGGCGTTTCGCTTGGCATCAAGGTCGTCACCACGCGCAAGGACGACACTCTCTTCATCCACTTCATCGCCCCGGAGGTAAAGGAGTTCACGTTCCTCCTGGACGGCAAGAAGACGACGGTGAAATGCGCGCGTGCCAAGGGCGACACATTCGACGTCGTGGTGCGCTTCCCGCTCGGAGGCAAGACGCCTTCGCAGTTCATCGAACCGGGCGCGCACGATGCGTGGAAGGTCATTGGCGAGACGTGCAAGAACCCCGGCAACGCGAGGGCCGCCATCGACGGCAACAAGGATTCGCTGTGGCACTCGCATCCCGAGCCGATGACGAAGAACGATCCGCTTCCCCCGCCGCAGAGCTTCACGGTCGACTGCGGGGCCGTGCGCGAGATGTGCGGGTTCAAGTACACGCCGCGTCCTGCGTCCTGCAGCGTGGGCGTGGTCGACAAGTGCGAGTTCTTGGTTTCGCTGGACGGCAAGAATTGGACAAAGGCCGCTGAAGGCTCGTTCCCCGACGTGCTGGAGTCGCGCAAGACGCGCGAGGTGAAGTTCGTGAAACCCATCAAGGCGCGCTACTTCCGTTTCGTGGCCACCCACGCGCTTCCCGTAAACGATCGCCTCGCCGTCGCCGAAGTGGATATATGGTAACTCCCAGATAGTCAAATAAAGAAAGGGCAGGAATGATGGAACGCTTAGGAAGAACGGTTCCCGCCGCGATTGCCGCTCTTGTGTTTTCGGTTTGCGCAATGCCCCTTGAGGCGCGCGAGTTCGCCGACGCAGGAGGCGCACACGAGTACGCTCGCCTCGACTGGGAACTCATCGAACGTGACATCAAGAACTGGGGCAAGCTGCCGGCGCTCACCGCCTCGCAGAGCGTGAACACCGCCGCCTGCATCCTGCCCGGAGACAAGGATCCCCTCGACGTGGTCGTGCGCCGCACGCGCGCGTTGATGGACGACCTTGCGGCCGCCGGAGTCGATCTCTCCGCCGAGCGGCGCGAACTCGACGGTATCGTGTCGCGCGCGGGGGCGTCACGCCGTGACTGGCGCGAGACGCGCTTCCCCGCGTTCTCGGCAGTACACGCCCTCAACCGCCGTGTCGCCTTGAAGAATCCGCTCCTCAAGGGAATCGACCGCCTCGTGTTCGTCGGACACGAAGCCCTGCCCCTCGATGAATATCAGGCTGGGTGGCACATGTGCGACCAGTACTTCGGCTTCCACGCCACGATGCACGGAGCGACCGTGGGCGACGGACTCTACGTACTGGAGAATCCGTTCTCCGACCACCCCGTGGCGCGCGATATTCTCGATGGGCGCATCGTGGAGAAGGGCGACTGGAAGGGGCAGACCCTCGGTCCGGGCGGTTACCTCTCGCCTGACGTCTCGTGGGATGGTTCGTCCATCGCCTTCGCATACACGCGCGGTAAACCCGAGATCCGCAAGTGGAACGACGACACGGTCTACCACGTCTTCACCTGTTCCGCCGACGGCTCATCGCTCCGTCAGCTCACAACCGGCTGCTTCAACGATTTCGATCCCTGCTGGCTTCCCAACGGACGCCTCGCGTTCATCTCCGAGAGGCGCGGCGGGTTCGGGCGCTGCCACGGACGCCCCGTGCCCACTTTTACGCTGCACACCATGTTTCCCGATGGATCGGACATCGTGCAGCTGAGTCCGCACGAGACGAACGAGTGGCACCCCAGCGTAGACCACGACGGTATGATCCTCTACACGCGCTGGGACTACGTGGACCGTGGCTTCAGCCAGGCGCACCACCTCTGGCGCACGACGCCTGACGGACGCGACCCGCGCGCGGTGAACGGCAACACGCGCGAGAAACACTCCGGCTCCAGTCCGCTGATGGAGATGAGCGGACGCGCCGTGCCGGGTTCGCGTCTCTACTCCGCCGTGGCCGCACCGCACCACGGCTGTGCATACGGCTCGATTATCCTCGTCGATCCAGCGAAGCGCGATGACGACAGAATGTCGCAGGTGCGCCGCGTTACGCCGGAGCAACCGCTTCCCGAAAGCGAGACGCGTGGAGGGCGGCAGACGAGCGGCGCATACGCGACGCCGTGGCCGTTGAGCGAGAAGTACTTCATCTGCGTGTACGACGGACACGCCAACGGCAAGTACGACGTGCGCTCCGTTCGGCGCTACGCGATCACGCTGGTGGACGTGTTCGGCAACAAGACGCGTCTCTACACGCACCCCACGATCTCCTGTCTCGACCCGATGCCGCTCCGGGCGCGTCCCAAGCCGCCCGTGCTCGCGCACGGCACGCTCGTGGGGCGTCCGGCGAATCCCGACGGCACGCGTCCTGCGACCATTCCACCCGAATCGCTTCCCAAGACGGCGCAGATCGGCCTCGTGAACGTGTACGACAGCAAAATCCCGTTCCCGCCCGGCGATCGTGTGGCGGCGCTGCGCGTGTGGCAGGTACTGCCGAAGTTCAGTCCGCTCAACAGCCGTCCGCGCCTCGGCGCGGAGACCCAGCAGGTGGCACGCCAGTGTCTGGGGACCGTACCGGTGGAGGCTGACGGCAGCGCGTTCTTCGAGGCGCCAGTGGACGTGCCGCTCTACTTCCAGGCGCTCGACTCCGAAGGGCGCACGGTGCAGAACATGCGCAGCGATACGTACGTGCATCCCGGCGAGAAGCTGATGTGCAACGGCTGCCACGAGGAGCGCACGTCCGCCGCCCGCAAGCCCGGTACCGACCTGCCGGCCGCGATGCGCCGCGCGCCGAGCAAGATCAAGCCCGCGCCGGAGGGCGCGAAGCCATACAGCTTCGTGCGCCTCGTGCAGCCCGTCCTGGACGCCAGGTGCGTCTCGTGCCACGGAGAGAAGCGCGCTCCGAAGGCGCCCGACCTCCGTGCGGGCGACTGGCGCAAGGACAAGAACGGCTTCTCGACGTCGTTCAAGTCGTTGATGCCATACGTCCATTTCTTCGCGTATGACTACGAGATCACGCACAAGCGCCGTGGTTACCAGGCGTTCTTCGAGCCGGCCTACACGGCGCCGCGCACGACGGGCGCGTGCGCCTCGCCGCTATACGCGATGCTGAAGAAGGGACACCACGACGTGAAGCTCACGCCGGAGGAGTGGGAGCGTCTGTTAGTGTTCATGGGCTCGAACGCGCAGTACGTGGGTCACGACCACAAGGTCGAAGACCAGCGCGACGGCAAGGTGGTACCGCCGCCGTTCGAGTAAACTCACTGCGCGATCGCCGCGCCGGCGGCGGAGATGTCGAACGGACGGAATCCCGCCTTCACCACGGGCGATCCGGGCTTCAGACGGAAGTCGCGTTTCGCGGGGTCCACGAAGAGCGGATCCATCACGACCCCGTGAACGTCGTTGCCTTTCGCCTGCCACTGTGCAAACGTCTTGCCGTTGAAGGACGGCGCGCCGGACTCCATCCACCAGATGTTGTCCTTCCACGCGATCTTTCCCGTCTCGTTGACCGTGCCGCCGTATCTCGCGAACACGGGCCCCGCGTTCCAGTAGATGATGTTGCGCTCCGCCGTGAACGAAAGGTGCGGCTCCGCGCGCGTGAGCGCCACCTGGCACTGGCGGCTGAACGCGAGGATGTTGTTGCGCAGGATGTTGTCCTTGCCATAGTGCTGGTGGAAAGAGGCATCCTTCGTGTCGTAGACGAGGTTGTTCTCGAACAAGATCCCCTCGCTGCCCTCGTCGGGGTAAAGTCCCCATCCGCCGTAGGTGCGCGAATCGATGTTGAAGAACACGTTGTTCGTGACGCACGTGCCGTACGAGGTTCCGAGCGTATAGACGCCGCCCATGTCGCTGAGCGCGCGCTGTCCGATGTCGTGGACGCGGCAGAAGGCGAGCGTGTTGCCCTGCGCGAGGCTGCCTGCATAGCCCCACACCCATCCGATCGAGACGCCCGTGTAGAAGAAGTCGGCGATCTCGCAGTGCGTGACGGAGTTGAACGGGGAGTGTCCGATCCACACGCCCACGCCCTCGGCGAAGATGCGTCCGCCGTGCGCGATCACGCAGTTGTCGATGACGTTGCATCCGGTACCGCGTCCGTTGACGAAGCCCGTCATGCGTTCCCCCTTGCCGATCTTCTGCGAGGCGACGTTCATCCCGATGCGCACCCCGCCCGCACCGGGATGGACGATGGAGCAGCGCTCGATGCGGTTCGAGACGCACCCCTCGCGCAGCCACACGCCGTATTCGCCCGTGTACGCGACGGAGCATCCGCGCATTGCGATCCGGTGCGCGCCGTCCGCCAACACCGCCGCGCTCGTGTGCGCCGCCGCCTGTCCGCCCGGCCACTCGCTCGGACCGAACGACGAATCGTCGCCGATCTCTCCGCTGGGCAATCCCTTACGGCCTTTGAAACATTGGCGGCGCGGGGAGTCGGAAAACGCGAAGGCGATGTTCTCGAAAACGACGTCATGGACAAACGTCTCTTTTCCTGGATCGCCCGCGATGCGTAGGAGCGTGACGAGTCCCGGCACCGGATACTGGAAGCGCGTCGTCTCCAGCGTCTCGCCCGGACGCGGAATGTACACGATCTTCTTCGCCTCGCCGTCGTACAGCCACTCGCCCGGCTCATCGAGCGCAAACGGCGCGTTCTCGACGTAGTACGTCGAATTCGCATCCCACGTGTTCCACTTCGTCACGGACCTTCCTTCCGTGAACACCACGCCCCGCGCGGCGTCGTAGCCACGGATCGGACGACGCGTGGACGACCATTTGTGGTGTACGACGAGATGCGCAAGTCGCAGATGGGCGAAGCTGCAAGCCGCGAGCGACGCGAGGTCGTCGCCGTTCGCGAAAAGCTCCATCAGCTCGGTGTCTCCCGCGAGGAGTGTGGGCTTCGCGCCTTTCGCCTGCAGAAATCCCTCGTTAGGATAACGGGCTCGTTTCGCGCGGCGTCCGTTCACGTACAGCTGCTCGAACCAGACGGCGACCTGAAAACGGGGCTTCTTCTCGATCGGGACATCCGTCTCCCAGCGTCCGTCGGGGCGAACGCGCCAGCCTTTGAGCTCGCGCGCGCCGACGATGCGGGCGGAGCCATCGGCGGGGCCGCGCCACGTGACCGGTGCGTTCGGCGAGCCGGAGTCTTCGGGAAGAAGGGTCAGCGGCTTGTCGATGGGGTACTCGCCCGCGGCGAGCGAAATTGTCCACGGGCCGCCATTCGGCGCTTTCTTCTTCAGCGCGCGCAGCGCTTCCTGCGCCTCACTGGGCGTCGCGAACGGATGCGCCGCGGAACCATCGCGCACGGCGTCGCTGTTCGGCGCAACGAAAACCGTGTTGTCTGCGGAATAGGCCGAGCCGCACGCAAGCGCGACAGCCACTGCACCCAAAACTAATTTTCTTTTCATATCTTATCTCCTTGGGGGACTAGTATATCTTATTCCCTGTGGGATTGCACGCGAATTATAGGCCGCGCTTGACAACGGCACGAAGGCGCGGATATAATACTTTGCAAAATCTTTGCAATCTCTTTGCCTTGCCATGACAACCTTCGCCGCGAGATTTGGTTTAATGTCCGCCGTCGCGGGCAATAGGGCCGGCGGCGGAAAAAGGAAAGGACATGACATGAAGACAGAAACGATCAAAGCAGTTGCCGCGGCGCTAGCGCTTGCGGCGTTTGGAACGGCCACGGCGGACGTCTCCTGCCGCGTGGAGCCGGACTACTCGGTGCGGCTCGCGGACAAGGCGGGCGACGCCTACGTGAAGGTGACGCTCGCGGCGGACAGGGTCGTGGCGGCGAACCGTCCGTCCGTGAACCTCGCGATCGTGCTCGACCGCTCGGGCTCGATGCGTGGCGACAAGATCGTCAAGGCGCGGGAGGCGGCGTGCGAGGCGATCCGTCGTCTCGACGCGAAGGACATCGTGTCCGTCGTGGCCTACGACAACAAAAGCGAGGTCATCATTCCCGCGCAGTACGTCACGGAGAAGGAGGCGCTCATCGCCCGCATCAGCTCGATCGAGCCCCGGGGCTGCACCGCGCTCTTCGACGGCGTCTCGGCAGGCGCGACGGAACTCCGGAAGTTCAAGGGGAAATGCGAGATCAGCCGCGTCCTCCTCCTTTCCGACGGACAGGCCAACGTCGGACCGTCCTCGCCGGACGAGCTCGGGCGCTACGGTGCGCTTCTGATGAAAGACGGTATCGCCGTCTCGACGATCGGCCTGGGCGTGGACTACAACGAGGACCTCATGACGCGCCTTTCGCAGAAGTCGGACGGCAACAGCTATTTCGTGGAGAACTCAAACGACCTGCCGCGCGTGTTCGCGCGCGAGCTCGGCGACGTGCTCTCCGTCGCCGCCACAAAGGTCGCGCTCAAAGTCCGGTTCTGCGGAGGCTTCGTCCCCGTCGCGCTCATCGGACGCGACGGGCGCATCATGGACGGCGTCGTCACGATCGACCTCAACCAGCTTTACGGCGGACAGGAAAAGTACGTGATCGTGAAGTGCGACGCCGCGCCCGCCCCGGCCGGTTCCGCCCGCGAGATCGCGAAGGCGGAGATCTCGTACGTCGATCCGAAGGACGAATCCTCCAGGACCGTGACGGCCGTCGGTACGGTCAGCTACTCCTTGGACAGCGCGGCCGTCGCCGCGAGCGTGAACAAGGGCGTGGTCCGCGAGCGCGCGCTCAACGAAAACGCGATGCGCACGGAAGAGGCCCTGCGTCGCGCCGATCGCGGCGACTACGCGGCGGCCCGCGAGCTGATCATGATGAACCATGTAAACTCGATGCAGGTGCAGGGGGCGATTGGCGTGGACGCGAAGCTTCAGGCCGACGCCGAAATGCAGATGTCGAATTCGATGAAAATGAGTCGCGACTCGTACGACAGCCGGGAGCGCAAGAAGATGAAGACGTCGAGCTTCCAGCTCTTCAACCAGCAGAAGCTGAAATGAAACGATGAAACGCCGCTCCAACCTGCCCGTCGCCATTGCCCTGCTCGCCATCCCGTCGCTCGTGTTCGCGTGGGTGGCGGCAGGGATGATCGCGGGACGGCTGGAACTGCTGGCCGAACGCGCGGCCGCGAAGGACGCCGCGCTCGTCGAAAGCCGCGTTTCCGCAGGACTGGCCGCGAGCGTGGAACGTGCCAAGCACGCGGCCGAGACGGCGGTCGCGTCTGTCTGCGCGCGCCCTGCGTCCGAAGCGCTCGCGGAAATCTCGCGCCGCGAGCCGTACGTGCGGAACGCCTTTCGATGGGTTGCGGGACGCAGCGTCACGTTCCCGCAGGAACGCGGCGCGACGCAGGAGGAGCGTCGTTTCCTCGCGCGTTACGTGACCCTCTTCGAAGAAGGTTTCAAGGGCGCGTCGAGGGATTTCACCTGGCGGTCGTGGTTCGAGGGTGACAGACTCTCGTTCGTCGGCTGGCGAAAGGCGGCGGACGGAAGCGTCGTCGGCGCGGAACTGGAGACCGTCGCGTTTCTCGCGGAGTTCCCGTCGGTCCTTGCAGAGGCGGCGGGCGACGGGTACATCCTCGAGCTGCGGGACGGCGCCGGCGGTTCGCTCTTCAAGACGGACGCAACTCCGGAGAAGAAGTCTCCTGATGCAGTTTTGGCTCTTTCGTCCGTGTTGCCGCATCGTACGCTTGCGCTCTGGCGAACGTCTCCGCTCGATTCGTCCGCCGCAGACCTCGGCCGGCTGTCCTTCATGGTGACGGCCGGCGCGGTGCTGTTCATCCTCTTCGCGGCGGGGGCGCTGATGCTCGTCGTGGATGCGTGGCGGGCGCGCCGCGACTCGGAACGCAAGACGTCTTTCGTGTCGAACGTCTCGCACGAGCTCAAGACGCCGTTGACGTCCATCCGCCTCTGCGCGGAGATGCTGTCCGAAGGCCGCGCGAAGGACGAGGCGGCGCGCGCGCGGTATCTGGACGTGATCACGAAGGAGTCGGGGCGGCTGACGCGGCTCGTGGACAATGTCCTGGACTTCGGTCGGCTCGAGCAGAACCGCCGCAAGTATGACCTGTCCGACGTTGATCTTTGCGATCTTGTGCGCGGCGCGGCGGAATCCCAGCGCTCGCGCGTGGAGGCGGCGGGGATGGTGTTGTCCGTCGAGATTGCCGCGACGCCCGTCGTGCGGCGCGTGGACGGCGACGCCGTGAGCCAGATTGTCGTGAACTTGATCGACAACGCGGTGAAGTACGCGGTGGACGGGAAGCAGGTTGATGTCAGGGTCGCGGCGGATGGGGCCGTCGTCGTGGCCGACCGGGGGCCTGGTATTCCGAAGCGCGACCGGGAACGCGTGTTCGAGCGGTTCTACAGATGCGACGATTCGCTCGCCGCAAAATCGTCCGGCAGCGGGCTGGGGCTCTCCATCGCGCGACGGCTCGCGGAGGGCATGGGCGGACACCTCGTCTGCATGGCGCGCGCGGGCGGCGGCGCGGAGTTCAGGTTGTCCTTTGGAGGTGACACGAAATGAAACGGATCCTTGTGGCGGAAGACGAAGAGAACATACGCGAGACGCTGGCGGACCTTCTCTCGGGCGAGGGATACGAGGTCACGACCGCCGCGGATGGCGAGGCGGCGATTGCGGCGTGGAGAGGCGCGTCGGAGCCGTTCGATCTCGTGCTGCTCGACGTGATGATGCCCGGCAAGAGCGGCTACGACGTCTGCCGCGAAATCCGCGCGGCGGGGAGTCGGGTGGCGGTGCTGATGCTCTCCGCGAAGGGCGAGGAGATCGACAAGGTCATCGGTCTCGAACTCGGTGCGGACGACTACGTCACCAAGCCGTTCGGCGTGCGCGAGCTCCTGGCGCGCGTGGCGGCGGCGATTCGCCGTGCCGAAGGGCCATCCGGCGCTGCACGTGCCGAGACAGCGTCCGAATCGGATTTCCCTTTTTGCGGCGTGCGCGCGAGCGTGAAGCGCTATGTGCTGGAAGGCCCCGGCGGATCCGTCGCCGTGACGGAACTTGAGATGAAGCTCATGAAGGTTCTCTCAGCGCACAAGGGCGAGGTCATGACGCGCGACACTTTGCTGAACCTCGTCTGGGGCACAAACTACTACGGGACCACGCGGACGCTCGACCAGCATCTCGTGAACCTGCGCCGCAAGCTGGAACGCATCGGCGGCGATCCATCCCTCATCCGCACCGTCCACGGCGTCGGCTACTCGTACCACGACGACGTCAGATCGGCGTGCGGGCGTTGAGGACGGAGTTGGAGTGCGCGTGGGTGATGGCGAGAGCGAGAGCGTCGGCCGCGTCGTTTTGGGGAAGTTCGTCGAGCGCGAGGAGCGTCTTGACCATGCGCTGAATCTGGATCTTTTCCGCGAGGCCGTTGCCGCACACCGCCATCTTCACACGGCGCGGCTCGTACTCGTACACGGGCACGTGGGCTTCCGCCGCCGCGACGATCACGGCGCCGCGCGCTTCGCCGAGGACGAGCATCGTGCCGGCGTTCTTGCCGTAGATGACGCTTTCGATGGAAAGGACGTCCGGCGCGTAGCCCGCGATCAGCTCCGCGACGCGCGCGTGGATTGCGCGGAGGCAGTCCGAAAGAGGCAGCTTCGGGTCGTTCTTGATGCGTCCCGCCTCGAGCGCGCGCATCCGCGAGCCCTCGACGGAGAGCACGCCGTAGCCGCTTGAGCGGAGCGAAGTGTCGATGCCGAGGATGATCATGGCGCGAACTCGATGATGCGGGCGTCTTCGGATTCGCTGAGCGTGAAGCGCACGTGGCGGGCGGCGGCGGGGATGAGGTCGCCCGCGCGGTCGGGCCATTCCACGAACAGCACCGCGCCGCGCGAGAGGTAGTCCTCCCAGCCGATCGACAGCACGTCGTCCGCGTCATGGAGGCGGTAGAGGTCCATGTGGACGAGCAGGACGCGTTCGGTGGGATGTTCCACCACGAGGCAGAACGTGGGGCTCGTCACGGGACGCTTCGCGCCCAGTGCGGCGGCGACGCCCTGCGTGAAGGTGGTCTTCCCCGCGCCGAGGTCGCCTTCGAGGCACACCACGTCGCCGGGTTTCAGTTCGGCGGCGAACGCCTTCGCCACCTCCCACGTCTCCTCGACGCCGTTCACGTCGTAGCGTGCATTCATTTCAACCATCCTCCGTCGGCGAGTTCCTGGAAAAAGAGCGGCAGGTATTCGGGCGCGAACGCGGACATGTGCGGCAGGCGGACGAGTCCGGGCAGGTCGGCCGCGAGCGGGGAGTCCGCCGTGAGCGGTTCTTGCTTGAAGACATCGAGATACGCGCCCGCGAGGCGACGTCGGCGGAGCGCGTCCGCAAGCGCCGACTCGTCCACCGCGTTGCCGCGTCCCACGTTCACGAGCACGGCGCGGCGCGGGAGGGCGGCGAGGACGCGGCGGTTCACGAGGTTGTCCGTGCCCGTGTCGGACGGCAGCGCCACGACGAGCCAGTCGGCCGTCTTGAGCGCAGGCAGGAGGTCGCCGACGTTGCGTCGGCGGATGCCCGTCACGGCGACGCCGAGCATCTCAAGCCGTGCGCCGATCGTGCGTCCGATCTTGCCGTAGCCGAGGATCACTGCGTGCGTGCCGGCCACGCGCGAGCAGAAGGGCGACATCTCGCCGCGCGGCCAGAGCGTACCTTCGCGTTGGAAATCGTAGGCGCGGTAGAGTCCGCGCGCGTGGGCGAAGATGCACGCGAGCACGGTCTCGCACATGAGCTGTCCGTGGAACGCGCCGTTCACGCGCGTGACGCCGGGTGGCATCTCTGCGTCGGTCGGGAGCAGTTCGCGTCCGGCGGCCGGCGTGGCGAGGACGCGCAGACGCGGCGCGCGGGCGAACCAGGCCTTGTCGAAGTTCCAGCAGATCGCGTGCGTCGCCTCTGGGAGCGCGTGCAGGAACGCGCGCTCACTGCGCGCGACGACGAGCCGCGCGCCGGTCGGGAGCAGCCTTTTGAGTGCGGCCTCGCTCCGCGCGTTCAGGCGGAACGCGCCGATCGGCCAGTTCAGCCAGACGAGGAAGAAGTTCTTCTTGGGCCGCTCTACTCGTCCAGACATTTTATCAAGTTTGTTATTTCGCAAAACGGTTATGATTATACCACGGATTTCATGTTGGGTAAAGAGTCAAGAATATGGTATAATCACGCCGCTGACACTACAAAGGAAATAGAACGACATGAAAAAGGCCGCGACATTCTTCTCCCTTGCGCTCTGCGGAGTGCTTCTTGTGGCGGCGAGCGAGCTGGAAATCCTCACGCAGGAGTTCATCGCCCCGCCCGTGGAGGGGCATGTCCATGCCTCCACCTTGCTGCCACTCACGGACGGCGGTTATCTCGCGGCATGGTTTGAGGGCACGAAGGAAGGCGCCGGGGACGTGGCCATCAAGGGTAGCCGCCGCAGGAATGGACGATGGGAACCCGTGTGCGTGTTCGCCAAGGTCAATGACGACGCCCCGCACTGGAACCCCGTGCTGTGGCGGGCTGACGATGGGCGAATCGTCCTTTTCTTCAAGGTGGGCCGCAACTGTTCGGACTGGCGCACCTACGTGCGTGAGAGCCGTGACGAGGGCAATAGCTGGACGTCCCCGCGCGAGCTGATCGCCGGCGAGGTGCGCGGCGGACGCGGCCCCGTCCGCAACAAATGCCTCCGCCTCGCGAACGGTCGCTGGCTGGCACCCGCCTCGCGGGAGATCGGGCGCTGGCGCGCGTTCGTGGACATCTCGGACGACGACGGCCGCACATGGCGAGCTTCGCCAGAGTTCCCCGTGCCGGCGGACGCCCCGACGAAGTTCGGCGTCATCCAGCCGACGCTCTGGTCCGATGCGTCCGGCGTCCACGCGCTCCTGCGCGCCAACGACGGATGGATTTGGCGTACGGACTCCGTCGACGGCGGCGAGACCTGGCGCGAACTCTACCGGTCGCCGCTTGAAAACATCAATTCGGGAATTGACTGCGTACGCGCGTCCAACGGAAAACTCTACCTAGTGTTGAACGGCGCAGACCCCAACGGGAAGAAAAAAACGTGGGGTTCCCGCAGCCACCTCGAGCTCCGTTCCTCCTCCGACGGCGGCAAGACCTGGCAGACGTGCTGCGTGCTGGCCGACGACGCGCCGCGCCAGCCCGACGGGCGGGGCACGGAGTTCTCCTATCCGGCCATCCGCGAGCCGTGTCCGGGTGTGCTCGCCATAACCTTCACGTGGAACCGTCGCCAGATACGCTTCATCGAACTTCGCCTCCCGCAAGCGCGTCTACGCCGACGCAGCCTTCAGGAATGACGGCGTTTCTCGCGGGCTGGAACAAAACGACTTTGGGAAATGGTTGTGGGAGGTGGATTCGAACCACCGAAGGCGTAAGCCAGCAGATTTACAGTCTGCCCTCGTTGACCGCTTGAGTATCCCACAACGTGGTGCTCGGGGCGGGACTCGAACCCGCAAGGATCGCTCCACATGCACCTCAAGCATGCGTGTCTGCCAATTTCACCACCCGAGCGAGGCGTGAAAACGGCGAATATGATACCAAAATCCCCATGGCTCCGCAAGGGGGAATTTCAGTTTGTAAAACTTTTTTAGAAAAGTGAAAATACCCCCTTGCATGGGGGCGAAGGTTTTGATATACTACTCGCGTTTTCACCTCAATGGGCTCATCGTTCATCGGTTAGGACCTCGGACTGTCGATCCGAAGAGGGGAGTTCGATTCTCCCTGAGCCCGCCACTTCAAACGCCGAAAGGCGTTTTTTTGTTTCTAGTACCAGAAGGCCCTTAGTATGTGGTATAATATGCCGCATGAAAAAACTCAAGATGGCTATGGTCGGCGGTGGCGCCGGCGCCTTTATCGGCAAAGTTCATCGCGCTGCGGCGCGGTTCAACGGCGATGTGGAACTCGTGGCGGGCGCGTTCAGCTCAGATCCCGTGCGCAGTCGGGAACATGGGATTCGCCTTGGCCTAGACCCCTCGCGCGCGTATGGCACGTGGCAGGAGATGGTGGAGGGCGAGGCGGCGCGTCCGGTCGGCGATCGCGCCGATTTCGTCAGCGTCTGCACGCCGCCTGATTCGCATCTTGAAATCGCGAAGGCGTGTCTTGAGGCTGGTTTCCACGTGATGTGCGAGAAGCCGCTCGCGCGCAACGCCGCAGAGGCGGAGGAGCTTGCCGCGTGCGTGGCGCGCACGCGGCGCGTGTTCGGCCTCATGCATCCGTACGTTGGATATCCGATGGTGAAGCTCGCGCGCGACCTCGTGGCGCGCGGGGACCTCGGCCGCGTGGCAAAGGTCGTTGTGCAGTACCCGCAGGGGTCGTACCGCCGCATCGACTGGACGAAACCGCTCACCCGCCGCCAGAAATGGCAGCGCGATCCGCGCGTACACGGCATTTCCGGCTGCATATCAGACATCGGCGTCCATGCCGCCAATCTCCTTGAATACGTGACGGGACTCAAGATTCGTGCGGTGCTTAGTCACCTCGCGCGCTTCACGCACGGCGCGCTGGACGACGACGGAGCGGCGTTTCTCCGTCTGGAAAAGGGCGCGGACGGACTCCTGCTCGCCTCGAAGATCGCGACTGGCGAGGGCAACGGACTGCGCATCCGCGTGTACGGCGAGAAGAAAGGCCTCTTCTGGTGCCAGGAAGCACCCGAGACGCTGACCCTGTCAAGTCCGTTCGCGCCTGCGGAGACGTGGAGCCGCGGCGCCCCATACGTGGCCGAGGTCTCGGCCGCCGCTGCGCGCGCAACGCACCTGCCGGCATTCCACCCGGAGGGACTGCACGAGGCGTTCGCGAACAACTACCGTAATTTCTGCGACACCATACGCGCGCGGCGCGAGCGGCGTCGCCCTACCGAACTTGAACTCGATTTCCCCGACGTGCAGGCGGGCGTGCGCGGCATGCGGTTCGTTGAGGCGATGGTCGCCTCCGCGCGCGACGGCAACACGTGGAAGACGGTGTCAAACGGGAGGAGCAAGTAATGAGAAATTTGACGCGAAGGACGTTCATCGGCACGACTGCCGGGGCCTTCTTCATCCCCGCGCGGACGCTGTTCGGACAGGATCTGCCGCGCAAGCAGCTGCGCCTTGCCGTTGTCGGCGCGGGCGGCATCGGCGGCATGACGAGTGGCGAACTGCGCAAGGCGGGCGCCACCGTGGCGGCGCTCTGCGACGTCAACTCTGCGAGGCTTGCGGGCGCGGCGAAGCGCTACCCCGGCATTCCCACGTACATGGACTGGCGCGAGATGTTCAAGCACCACAAGGATTTCGACGCGGTGGCGGTGTGTACGCCCGACCACACGCACGCGATCGTGGGTCTCCACGCGATGCGCCTCGGCAAGCACGTCTACATCCAGAAGCCGCTCGCACATTCCTACGAGGAGTGCCAGATGCTCATGGCGGAGCAGAAGCGCACGGGCGTGGTGGCGCAGATGGGCAACCAGCACCATCCGCACGGCAAGGCGTTCAAGGTCCTGCTGGAGACGGGACTGATCGGCGACGTGACGGAGGTGGTGTGCTGGACGGACCGTCCGGGACGCTTCTGGCCGCCCGCGCCGAAGAGTTACCCGACCACGGGCAAGTACGACCGCGGCTTCACGAAGGAGTCTTGGGACGTCTGGCTGGGGCCTTGCGCCGAGCATCCCTGCTCGCCCCTCATCGCGCCGTTCAAGTGGCGCGGGTGGTGGGACTACGGCACGGGGGCGATTGGCGACATGGCGATCCACAACGCCGACCCGGCGTTCGAAATTCTCGGCTGGGAAGCGCCCATCGCGGTGAAGGGAATCTGCGATGAGCCGGTGGTGGCGGCGTTTCCGGGCCTTGCCAAGATCGAGATGACGTTCGCGCCTACGCCGAAGTGCCCGCGCACGGTGAAGTTCACGTGGATGAACTCCAGCCAGACGCCGCCGATGCCGGCGGGCGTCCATCCCAAGTATACGTTCGGCGACAACGGCCTCATGTTCATCGGCACGAAGGGCGTCTTCAACGGCGTGGTGTGGGGCGGAAAGACTCCAATCGTCATCGCCGCCGCAGGCCATGCGTGGAACGACGATACGAAGGCGATGCAGCGCGCGGGTGTGGAGGCCGTGAAGGGCCTTTCCTACCACAACCACTACAAGGAGTTCGTGGATGCGGCTAAGACCGGCACGCCAGAGGCGTGTGCCAGTAAGATGTCGTACGCGGCACCGTTCACGCAGGCGCTCCTCGTGGGCGCGATCGGCCTGCGCTTCCCCAATCGCGAGCTGCACTTCGACCCGGCGTCGGCCCGCTTCACGGACTGCCCAGAAGCGAACGAGTTCCTGAAGGCACCGTCGCGCGGCGCGTTCGCAATGAAAGATTTTACCTAACCGCAACCATAAGAAAAGGATAAAGGAAATGAAGAATAAAATAAAATCAACGGCACGCGCACGAGTTGCGCTCGTCACAGTGGCTGCGCTGTTCACGGCTTGCGCAGCCTTTGCCGACAGTTCGCGCTGCGGACGCGTCGCGTTGCACACGTGGCTGACCACGGCGGAGTTCAAGGACATCTCCGTCACCGCACCCGACGGCAAGGTGCTGTGGAGCGGCTTGCCCGATCCCGCAAAATGCGACGTGGGCAAGGAGGGCAAGTGGACCGTTGAGGGCGGCGTGGTCCGTCAGTCGAACGAAGCAGCCACCACTGGCGGCACGCTCGTGTTCGGCGATCCCGCGTGGGGCGACTACACGTTCAAGGCGAAGGCGCGGAAGCTCTCGGGCAAGGAGGGCTTCATACTCCACGTGCGCGAGCGTTCGCCCGAGCACTGCATCTACGCGAACTACGGCGGCTGGTTCAACAAGGCCCATGGCGTCGAGACGAGGGGCAACTTCGACTTCGCGACGCCGATGCGTTCGGACGGTACCTATCAGTCAAACGACATTCCGGGCTACGCGCGCGACAAGAACGCCAAGCCGCGCCTGGCCTACCGTCCCATCGAGACGGGACGGTGGTACGACCTCGAGATGACGTGCGCCGGCGACAAGGTCACGATGAAGCTGGACGGCGCGTGCCTGTTTTCGTCCGTGGACGTGCCGGAGATCACATTCGGCGGCGGCGAGAACAAGATCGTCGTCGATGCGTCGAAGGCGCGCTTCCCGGTCTCCGAGGACATGTGGGGCATCTTCTTCGAGGACATCGACCTTTCCCTCGACGGTGGCGTGTACGCGGAGCTTGTCCGCAACCGCAGCTTCGAGGACGATCTGGTCAAGTTCCGCCGTCAGAGCACGATCGGCTTTTGGAGCACGGTGGGCCGTGCGACGATTGAGCTCGACTCGTCCAAGCCCATTTCCGAGAAGAACCGCCACTGCGGCCGCGTCGAGGCGCTGCCGGGCGGCGGTGTGGCGAACGACGGCTACTTCGGCATCGCCGTGAAGGACGGCGCGCAGTACCGCCTCTCCGTGGCCCTGCGCGGCGACGTGAAGGGTCCGATCGCGGTGGCGCTCCAGTCCCTCGGCAAGACGCTCGCCACGGGCGCGATCGGCGGCATCGGCCCCGAGTGGAAGACATACAACCTCACGCTCACGGCGACGGGGACAGACCCCGACGCGAAGCTCGTGTTCCGCGCCACGAACGGCGGTACGTTCTACATGGACTGCGTCTCCCTCTTCCCCTACGACACTTACGCGAAGAGCGGCCTCTTCCGCAAGGACCTCATGGAGCGCCTCGCCGCGCTCAAGCCGAGCTTCGTGCGCTTCCCCGGCGGCTGCTGGGTGGAGGGCAACACGATGGCCGAGGCGTACCGCTGGAAGCAGACGATCGGCAACGTGTGGGACCGCCGCACGCAGTGGAACCTCTGGGGCTACTGGAGCGCGAACGGCGTCGGTTTCCACGAGTATCTGCAGCTCTGCGAGGACCTTGGTGCGAAGGCGCTCTTCTGCATCAACTGCGGCATGAGCCACAGGGAGACGGTGCCGATGGACAAGATGGGCGAGTTCGTGCAGGACGCGCTTGATTGCATCGAGTACGCGAACGGCCCGGCCACGTCGAAGTGGGGCGCGGTGCGCGCGGCGAACGGACACCCCGAGCCGTTCAACCTCCAGTACATCGAGATCGGCAACGAGAACGGCGGCCCGAAGTACCACGAGCGCTACGCCCTCATGCACGACGCGATCCAGGCGAAGTATCCCGAGATCAAGATCGTGTCCGATGTGTGGCACGGTCCGGTGAAGGGGCGTCCGCAGCACATCCGCGACGAGCACTACTACAGGTCTCCCGACTGGTTCATGACGACCGGCGCGAAGATGTACGACTCCTATCCGCGCGGCGAGTTCGAGGTGTTCGTGGGCGAGTACGCCGTCACGCAGGACGTCGGCCGCTGGGGCGAGCTCCGCGCCGCGATCGGCGAGGCGGCGTTCATGTGCGCCCTCGAGCGCAACGCGGACGTGGTGAAGCTCGCCGCCTACGCGCCGCTCTTCGCGAACGCGAAGCACACGGCGTGGAAACCCAACCTGATCTACCCGATGACCGACGGCAACTTCGTGAATCCCAGCTGGAACGTGCAGAAGCTCTTCGGCGAAAACAAGGGATGCGAGGTGCTCGCGTTCGAGCAGTCGTCGCGCTGGATGAAGACGAAGATGAAGGACGGCCAGGCGTGCCGCGCGGTCCAGTTCTCGGCCGTGCGCGATGCGGACGGCTCCGTGATCGTGAAGGCCGTGAACTGCTCGGAAGAGCCGCAGCCGCTCACGCTCGCGCTCGCCGGGAAGAAGATCGCGCAGGCGCGGAAGACGTGGTTCACGGGACCCGGCGCGCGTGCCAGCAACTCGCCGCTCGCCCGCGAGGCGCTCAAGGAGGCTTCGGGCTCCGCCGCCGTCAAGGATGGTGCGGTGGCTGAGACGCTTCCGCCGCTCTCCCTCACGGTATTCCGCGTCAGGTGACATCCGCTGGTAACATTTGAGCCAGTTGCAAAACCCTCTCTTTGCTTTCGCTGCTGGGAGGTTCGGAGTTTTGGAGATTGGGAGAAAACTTCAAAAAAGCTCCGAAACTCCAAGTTTCCCCACCTCCAAGTAGCGAAAGCAACTAAGAGGAATTTATAGGTCTGGATTATTCGCAATCCCCCAATTCCCTATTCCCAATTCCCAATTCCCAATTTCCCCCATTGAATGCACTTTGCGACCTTTGCGTTCTTTGCGGCTAAAAACTGGAATCCAACTTCGATTTAGGTTTGTTTCCCATGTTTTGCCTTTGAACTGCTTTCCAGTTTGTTATGACCTATAGAGCCCCGATTTCTGACACCTAGGTGTCACACCCTCTGACACCTAGGTGTCACACCCTCTGACACCTAGGTGTCATACCCACTGACACCTAGGTGTCACAACCCATGACACCTAGGTGTCACGGATCACAGACAGTGATTGGAAGCTCTTCCGTGGCGGATTTAGCGATGCCGTGATACGGTTCGGGCTGGCCTTATATTTCCGCGCCTTTGCGTGAGATTACGGTGCGGAATCACGGCGAAAGGCCGTATGCCTTGTCAACGAGTGTGTCGATGTGCGCGTGGGCCTTAACCGGGTCGGGGGGATCCTGAGCGGCTCGCCGAGGACGGCTCGCCCCGCCGTTCCGCCGCCAAAATGGAATATTCCTGCGGCGAGCATTCGCCGACAGGGTTTTGCATTTGCAATCGACTCATTTAATAAAAACACGCTTACCCCGATTTTTTACGAGCCCCCCGTGAGGCCATAGCTGCGGGCGGGGCGGAGACTTCACTCCGGGCCCCTTAGGCTGCGTTTCGCGGGCGCGCGCGAAACGCAGCCCGCATTCCCGGGGCGAACCTCCGCCCCGCCCGCCGCTCCGCATGAAAAGGACGGCACTTCCCCTCCGTTTTCTGCTATACTTGCAGCGTTAACCAAAAAAGAAAGGAAATGCCGTGGCGGATAATATACTAAAAAAACAGCTGGATTGCATCAGCGAAGATTTCCTGAGGGGAATATTCACCGGCCTTGCGAAGCCGGCGTGGGGCGCGCTCACGCACATTTTCGGCAGGGTGACGACGGGGAGGAGCACGCTCGTGACAGACATCGCGCGGCCGCTGCGGGCGGACTCGTCGCGCGCGGAGGCAAAGCGCGC
>CACWIW010000024.1 GCA_902761035.1 uncultured bacterium
GAGTACACCCCGACGATTGACAGGCATAAAAGCCAATAAGCCCATTTGTTGCAGAGACGTGGGAACACCGTCGCCGCCATCATCCGATAGACAAACAAGACAAGATACGCGAGCGCAAAACCGCGCAGAAAGATGTCGAGGAACACTTTACTGTAACCTAGATCTACTGGCATGTTGCTGCTTCCTCCTTACATATTACACTGCGTGTAGTACGTCGTCCTTCGCGCTCTTCGCCACCGCCAACGTCCTGTTCTTGCTCATTGTTCCTCCACTCAATATACGCACTTAAACATGCTAGGACTATAGACAAAGCGTCCGTCGTTATTCTGAGCCTTTTCAATCCCTTCCGTCACGACTTGCGCTTCAAACGCTCTCCGTGCGGTCTCACATGTCAAGTTGTGGTTTTCAAGCGCCTTGACAAAACGAACGACACTCAGAGATTGCCGAAGGGCTTCTTGATTTTCAACATTCTCCGGCAGATACCAAGCATGGCGATTCCCTGCAAATCTCTTGTGTTCATCCTCAAGCTTCTTGATTTGCTCTGGAGTTCCCTTATGATCATGTTGCAAAATATCCATTTCATCAAACATTTCCAGGTCTGTCTTGTCAGCGACGTGTCCCAACAATCCCTCTGCCTCTGCTTTACCCCAAGAATCGTTGGTCCCTAAACGGGCATACCATTCTCCATCCTCACCGAAACAACTATTTTCCACTATGGTCTTTGTTCGGGATTGGGAAAAATGTATTGCCCCCGTCTGTCCCAAAACGGAATCTATTCCATAACAGGGGTTATTTGTTTTATTCTTCATAATAGTTGCTTGCGCCACAAGCCTTTTTCCCCCATGAGCAAAATCAAGTATCCTTATCGCTGGAACATGCGATAGATTGTTCTGCACATCGCCAGCGACGATTACCGAAGAAGGACGTGCTTCCGCAAAGTCTAAAAGGAATACCATCTGTTCAAGTGTCAATGTCAGTGGAATCCCCAAACCGAACTTGCGATACTGCCACCACCTTCCGTACTCATGTTTCGACGCATATCCATACTTGTGAAATGTAGCAAGGTCAGAGTCTGATATCCGAGAGTTCCTATTGAACTCCAGAATCTGCTCGCTGGTATCGCGGATGCGGCGAACAGTCAACGTACGACTGGACTGTAAAGCAACAATGTCACCGAGCAATTTCAATTCGCCAATCAGTTTAGACCGCCCGTATTTGTATTGTGGCTTCCCGTCAATCCCAATCGGACAAAACAGTCCGACAGGCGCTTTCTGTGCAGCAAGCAGCATTTTACGAGCCGAATCTGCCGTCTCTGCCAATGGTAACTCACAGTAGACGGAGATCCCATGTTGCATAAAAGCCAATGCCTGTTCGCAATGGCAGAAATCCGGCGTGCAGATAAAAACGCCATCCAACCGCCCCCCTACTTCGTTCAGGAGCTTCTTGTAGTCATCATAGAAAGAGCATTTCCTTTCCTCTGCCTTTATATCGCCCTCTCGTGAGTAGCGTTCGGGTATGTGGTGTGCGACAGCCAAACGCTCGCGAGAGATATCACATGCCGCAATCACGTCTACCTGAATCAATCCATTTGCTCTATAGTAAAAAAGGTGGCTGAGTATGTCCATACCCTTACGGCCAAGTCCAACCACGGCAACACGAAGAGGCTCTTTACACTTAAATTCCTCACCTAAGGCGCTCGCCAGCGTTGCCATGGAGGCTGTCACCAAGAAATCTCGTCGTTTCATTTCCATTCCATCACTCCTTAATCGTAGGTAATCAAAATAGGATCAACATCTCTTATTGGTCCTCTCCCATGGGATTGCAACCAACATTAATAACTGCATTAGTAAGGCAGCCGTTAGATGTCCAGTAGTAAATAGAGAAACTATTCGGTAAAAGATTTGTAGGTACGGCAAAGTTTACCCTAACAGCTTGATCATAGGCCAATCTCACTCTTTGGGTTATATCTTCTGGATCATTTAGAGGAATGGGAGCACCACTTTCATTTGCTCTATTGGCTACTGTTTCTGGTTCTAGGAAATCTGGAATAATCCGGCCGATTTGAATTGGCAACTTTCCTCCGTTATATAGTTCAGCCTTGAAACGAGATACACCTGAGTCAAACTTTTGTTCAACGACATAGAATGCTACATGGCCACGGAATCGTCGCATTCTTGCGTTACGCCTCCGTATGTCTATGCCTTGAAGTATCGAATTAACAATTACACACAGTATTCCGAGAAACAACATGAACTTACAAATCAAAACTGTCGGCGAATTACTCGACCACCACACCCTTCTTCTAAATTTTTCCTCTTGAAGTTGTGCCTTTGATTTCTTCGAGTTAACATGACGCCTCCAAAAAGCAAAGGCCATCATTGACATCCAGATTATCAATACAAGGATGAAATCCTTCATAATCATTTTCTCCCATAGCCAACATCAGGATTAATAAATACGGGCTCATCATCTGGCATTATGCTGTTGACATCCAAGAAAATACTATGAGAATCAAGAATAATTGATCCTGTTTGAATCCCTGCGCCCATAACAGTTCCTATAAACCGCATGCTTGATTCTGCCTTTAGAACTTTCATGCCACTCCGAGTAAAATACTGAGCCTCCGAACCATACTCTGGTATAAACGTCCTTCTCGATTTGAAATAGGATTTCCATGTAAAATTAATACTATAGCAAGAACATGCGATATCGACGCTATAATAACAATAGCGAGTAATTGTCAAGCCGGTCTCGCCCATTTGCTCACCCGTAACCAATGTATAAACAGATTCAACGATCCGAACCTGTATTGCTTCTGGGGGGCCTTTGTCATTGAGCGCCGCCGTCAATGTGTTATATCCGTTCATAAACGTCATAGTTGCCCAAGCACCTAACGATACTGCCATTGGTGTAGACATTCCACCAGAAGAAATAAGCGAAGTAACAGATGTTATACCCAACATCACTCCCGATGCCATTTGCACCACACCGCTTAACACATTTCCCCAAGTTATCATTCCATCTATATCGTAATAGCGTATTGGGCTATTAGCACAGAATGCATATAGATTTTCGCCGCCAGATTCTTCTATGGGGTCGCGGTTGAGCCAACGGCCGAGGTCGGGGCGATAGAAGCGGCGCTTGTAGCCAATCATACCAACCTCGCGGTCGTGGTACTTCGTACTGAATCCGAAGGAGAACTGGTCGGCGAGGGGGCCGCTCGATTCAATGATGTTGCCGTAGGGGTCGTAGGTGTACTGTGCGACCGAACTACCAGTCTCCGAAATGTAGAGAACGATGTTTCCGTTGTGGTCGTAACACGGAATGTAGAACACGCCATCCATCGAAACGGCCAACAAGCCACCGACGCCGCCCGCGCCCTGCTCCGTACCGGACTTGTCCAAGCCCCAGAAGTATTCAAAGGTTCGGGTCGTGCCATCGGCGAACTCGACCTTCTCCAAAATGATGTTGTTTCCATCCCAGACTAAAGTATGGGTTTCAAGAGTCAGCCACTCATCAGTCCCGGATGGCGGCGCGGGCGGCGGGGCGCTCGTGGAATGGAGGCGTTGCACGGTCTTGCGGATTCGACGGTTACGATGGTCGTATGCGTTCAGCACGCGGATCGCGCCATTCGTGAGGGATGCGGAAGTCACGGCGACAAGGCGGTTCTCGGCATCGTAGGCGTAAGCGAAAACGCCGTCGCCCGTCATGTTGCCGTCGGCATCGTATGTTGGCTCACGCGGAGGCGCGGAGGCGCGGAGAATGGTGGTGTACTGGTTGAGGTTGTTTGCCGTGTAAGAGTTCGTGACCGCGTTGTCCGCAGACCAGCGGCGATTGCCGATGGTGTCGTAGGAGTATCCGTATTGATTCATGCCGATTGTCGCCGAAGCAAGTTCGGAGCGGTTGTTGTATAGCCATTCGCGCATGAGCGAAACGGAATCGGTCGCGTTTGTCGGGCGGCCGATGAGATCGTAACCCGTCGAATACCAGTAGACAGACTGGGAACCCAAGGAGTAATCACGATGCGTGATGAGTTCTCTACGCGATGCATTCCTCGTGAGGTTGATACCGCGCGACTTGTGCTCGATCAGCACGCGGGTTTCGGGAATCCACGCGTCGAGAAACATGGTCGCATTCTTCAACTGAACAGGTACTTGGTACTTGATATGCTGCTCCACGTCCGTGACGCCCAGGACGTCGCGCAGAAGCGAGTTCCAGAACTGCTGGTCTTCGCCCTTCTCGCTCCCGCGCTGGAAGGTCCAGTATTCCAAGAACTTGCGGGCTGCTTTTTTTTGCGATACTGTCATTTAAACTCTTGATGTGTTAACCTATCGTATAGAAGGACAATTCCGCCTCTTTCTTTTTCATAAAGTCGGCGGACCGTCCTCTGCGTTGTCAAAGAATTCAACAGGGACATATATAGTGTTCTTCTTAACGATTTTGTATAAGTCATCTACGCCCTGACTCTTTTGGATTTCGGGAAATGTCGCATATTCAATGGCAACAGATGCCGCTAATATCCGTGCACAGTCTTTAGGAATTGGAAAACTGTATAAGAAACACGAACATGGAGAAATTGATATGCCATTTTTTGGATTTGGACTCAGGATTTCAAACACCGCAGGCGTACAGCCGCATGAATACGGAGATTCTGCATAACCACTATCGCCACGCAAATCACGGTATTTCAATGCATAGCTAAAATCGTCAGAACCGCGATAAACTATTAAATTTTGATCCGACACGTTTATGACATAGCAACAGACAAACCCCTCCGATAGATATGCACGGATACAAAAATTTGACGAGACATTGCTGCCGTCAAACCATTTCTCCATCGGTGAATGCAATGCAGCCTCGATATCGTCATCAAATGAAAACTTGTAATGCCTGTCTATTGTTATTCTGCGGTACTGACATCCACAGAACATTCCTACAAGCAATACTATAAAAACACTGATTCTCATTTCTATCTCCCTATAGTTCGGCTTGCCTTCAGTGGAACAAACCGAAGTTCGTTTTTTGTTTTGAGGGTTGGAGAGGTTATTGTTAATCTCTCACGTAAATTTGGAGGCGGTTTACCCTTACCATTCCACGTTCTGTAACAAGAAATAAACAATTTTTGCCCAGCAGAGTTCCTCATGTTTGTTTCAAGTTGCTTCGCGACTTCTTTTTGATCTTTCAACCCATCGCTGTAGGAAATGGCTATCCCTACTCCACTAAATGCAGGCTCTCCATGGGCTGCATACACCACAAAATCATAAGGCTGATTCGCGCGCACAGACTCCTTTGCAAGAGACTGCACAGATTGCGAAAAAGCCCCTTCCTCTCGCACAACCGACGAGAGTTCGCGTTCAACCTTTTTACGAAAGTCACTGAGGCTCCCATGGAACTGTTTGGAATCAAAGTAGACGAGACCCTTATCCCTAAGGCAATTATAGGTTGACTCAGGGTACTTTTTGAGGGTATTAACTATGCGGACACACCCTCGTAACGCTGACTGCATTGTGCTTTTGACTTGATTATGGGTACTGGGACGCCCCGGACCGACACTTTCTTTACCACCAAGAACAATCACGAGCAAGTCGCCTAAAGGGTCAATGCCGATAAGAGCATTATTGCCAACAAAAGACGTCATGTTTACAGATCCTTCTTCCTCCAACGGATCTCGGCCAAGCCAAATGTGAAAGTCAGGATAGTAGAAGCGAAGTAAGTAATTGGAAAGCCTCGTTTCAGTATCGTAATACTTTGTCGAGAAGCGGTGGCGGAAGAAGTTGGCGAGGGGGCCGGCCTGAGAGATTGTGCGGCCGAAGTCGTCATACTCGTATGCGGCGACGATATTGCCGGACTCGTCTATGTACTTGGTGACGTTGCCGTTGTTGTCGTATGTCGGGAAGTAGAACTGGCCGTTGCGCGAGACTGCAAGCAAGCCTCCGACACCGCCCGCACCCTGAAGCGAATCGGAGAGATCAAGTCCCCAGAAGTATTGGACTTCTGTCGTGTTGGTTGTGCTGCCGTCAATCGTGTAGATTGTTTCGTGAATCAAGTTCCAGTCATCGTAGACAAACGTTCGCGTTTCAAAAGTTTGCCACTCTTCTACACCGATGGGCGGTGACGGTGGAGGCGCAATGGTAGAATAGAGCCGCTGCACGGTCTTCGACGTTCTGCGATGGCGGTAGTCGTAGGTGTTGAGTACACGGATCGCGCCGTTGGTGAGAGAAGATGATGTGACGGAGACCAACTGGTCTTCGGCATCGTAGGCGTATGTCCACGTGCCGTCGGAGGCGAGACCGCCATCGGGAGTGTAGGTGAACGAGATCGACGGCGCGTTGGGAACTGCGTACCCTACCATCTGGTTCACTTGGTTATGAGTGAACGTATTAGTAACGGTGTTATCGCCGAAGAGCAAGTGGTTGCCGATGTCGTCGTAGGCGTGAGTGAAGAGGTTCGTGCCAATGGCTGCGGAGACGACTTCGCTGCGGTTGTTGTAGGCGAATGTGGAATCAACGGGCGAGACGCCCGTTGTCCCAGTGATACGTGTCACAGGGCGGGAAAGCGCGTCAAAGGCGTAGCCATTGGAATCGACAAGGGAAGAATTGAAGTAGGTCGCGCAGTTCGTCACGAGGCTACGGCGCCAATCGTCGCGGTCGACGATGCGGCGGATCGTGTTGCCCGAAGGCGTTGTAATCGTGTATCCATAGTTATAACCAGCATTGTTCGTGTAGGCGACGGTGAAAGAACGACCGACAGAATTCGTGGCGATAATGTGTGAAATGCGGTTGTCGTCATCGTAGGCGTAGCCGATGCAGCCTTTGGGTTCTTCATTGACGGTGAGGACATAACCGGTTGGGCGATCGAATTGATCGACGAAACGAGATATGGTGTTGGTCATGGCGGACGCAATAAATTGCGTCCCTCCCGTGTTGACGAACTCCTCTCGAAGGAGTATTGAGTTGAAGCCGTAGGCATACCACCAGGAGTTGCCGGCGGCATCCTGTACGTTCGTGGCGTTACCGTAGTCATCAAGCTGGAGTTCGTAGTCCATGTCCGGGGAAGAGTATACCACACCGCAGAGGCGGCGCTGCGCGTCGTACACGTTTTCCTTCCATTTGCCAGAGGCGTAGGTGGTACGCAGTAGGAGATTGTCGGGCGTGTAAGTGTAGGCGATGGTCGAGCCGTCGGCGTAGGTTTTGGAAAGGCAGTTGCCGGAGTAGGGATCGTAAGTCCATGTGGTCGTGTCGCCATCGGTCGCGACAAGCGCGACCGCTCCCGTGGTGCGGAACGTGGTGAGCGACGTGCGGCGGCCCTGCGTGTCGTAGGTGTAGCGCACGGGATAGGTCGCGCCCCATTCGGCGGTGAGGTTGCCGAGCGGGTCGTAGGTACGATAAGTTGTGTTGCCGAGGGCATCGGTGGTCGCGATGCGATTACCGAGCATGTCGTAGGCGTAAGTTTCGGTTGTGCAGTCGGTGTTGTTGGTGTAGGTGTGTGTGGCGAGGAGGTCGCCGGCGGGGGAGTAAGTGTAGGATGCAACGGGCGAGACGCCCGTTGTCCCAGTCGCCGCCGAGACGGCGGCTCTCCATGTCTGGGCCACGCGGGCAAAGGCATCATAGAAGTTGAAGGTGGTTTCGCCGGAAGTTTCCGTGGAGAGGAGGACGCCGTGAAGAGAACGGCGGATGACGGTGGGACCGGTGGACGAGGTGATGGCTTCGGTTTCGATGCCGGTGGAGGGGTCGTTGGTGATGAGAGTTTCGGTGCGGCGGTCGCGGGGCGACCGCCCTACCAGCTCAACCGTGTGGCGGCGGCAGGAATCGGAGAGGCCGGTGAGTTGGGTACGGGTGATGGTGAGGGAGTTGGTGGACGAGCCGATGACGGCAGAGGTTTCCACCTTCCACCACTCGTTGGAGAATTGCTCGTAGGTGGTGTCTGTGCGGTTGGTGATGTTGTCGAGGACAGTACCAACCTGCTCGCCCCAGTCGTTGTAGAGGTAGGTGGTCGTGCGAGGCGGGAGAGTCGGCACGTAGCGCGTGGTCGTAAGGATGCGGGAGGTGGCGCCGTCGTAGGCGTTGGAGGTGACGAGCCAGCCCGCAACGGGCGGGACGCCCGTTGTCCCAGTAGGCGTTGCGACGGTGACGAGGCGGCCGAGGAGGTCGTAGGTGGAAACGGAGTTGGTGATGGCTACATATTCGTATGCTCCGTAGCGATCCAAGTTATAATGGTCGGAGGAGGTCGTGACGATGTAGTCGATGCGGTAGCCGTTGGGCGCGTAGTTGGTGAAGCGGCGCTCTTCGGTCCATTTTTGCGACGGCGAGGGCGCCGCCGCCACATCGGTCCACTCGCGGCACGTGGAGGAGCCGCCGCCGTGGTAGGTGTGGGTGGTGGTGCGCAGCACCTCCGTGTAGTTGGTGGCCGTGTAGGAGACTTGCTCGGTGTAGCCGGGCTCGTGGGAGGTGTAAGTGGTGGTGATCGCACCGCGTTCGTCGGTGTGGATGGCGTAGGAGGAGCCGCCGGAGGGGTAGGAAGAGTGTAAAGTGTAAAGTGTAAAGTGTAAAATTGATGTGGGAGAGGTTGCCTCGCCAGGGGTGTTGGCGATGCCTACAACGGTGTTCGTCTCGCGGCCGAGCGCGTCGTAGAAGTGCTGCGTGATGCGGTAGCCGTCAACGGGCAAGATGCCCGTTGTCCCAGTCGCCGCCAAGATGGCGGCTCTCCCAGTCAGGTTGGTGAGCCAAATTTCCTCGGTGGCGTTGTAGAGGTGGTCGGTGCCGGTCTGGGCGGAGCGGAGGGTCGTGCGGTTCTGGCGGTCGCGTTTCCAGAGGAGACGGCAGCACGAGTAGGCGTTGGTGAGCGAGGTGCCGTCGAAGTAGGTGGTTGAGCGAAGGCGGTTCTGGTCGTCGTAGATGGATTGCTCGTCGTCGATGATCGTGTCGGTGGAGGTGAGGCGCGTGGTGCGACGAAGGATGGTGCCGTAGGTCGCGTCGAGGGTGGTGGTTTCGTAGGTGGGGAATGGGGACGATGGGGACTGTGGGGACAATGGGGACGAGCGGCGCGTGGTACAGCTGAGCGCATTGCCCGCGAGCGAGTAGGCGTTGACCGTGAGCGTGCCTTCTTCGGAGAGCGATTCGGCGACGGCACCGCGCATGAGGAACGGCGTACCCTCGCCCGTGGTGGCATAGGTGGTTTCGTAGGAATAAGCGTCAACGGGCTGGCAGCCCGTTGTACTAGTGGTGCCGTTCCCAACGGGCAAGATGCCCGTTGTCCCAGTACGCCAGGTTTCGCGCTTGATGGCGGGGTAGCCGTTGTAAGTGAGGCGGGTGTAGCGGTTGAGGGTGCGAGAGGTGAGGGTGAGTACGCCGTTCTTGACGACGTAGCGCGTCTCGGTGCGCCACTTCGCCGCGTCGTCGGGGTGGCAGGTGTCGCCGTCAAGTGGTTCGTAGTCGTGCACGGTCACGAAGGCGTCGGCGAGGGTGGAGGCGCCGTAGAGCACGTTGGAGACCACGTAGGGGAAGTCGGCTGGTACGGGGGTGTTTCCGCGTTGCTCCACGCGCAGGGTCTCGTGTCCGTTCTCGTCGTAGTCGGTGTAGACCCACGCGCGCGAATTGCCCTGTACGAGACGCGGCAGGCCGTGGCGGCCCGCGTGCTGCGGGTCGTCCCAATAGTCCGCCTGCGTCCACGTGGAACTGTTGCCGTCATACTCGCTGCGGTATGTCTCGCGGAGGACCGCGTTGTCGCACTCGCCCATGCGGCGCTTCTCCGTAGTGACCGTTCCGAGCGGGTTGCCCGCCGCGTCGTAGGTGGTGCGGGTCTCGGACACCGCGCCGTCGTCCCAAACCGAGAAGCCGCCGGAGACCGTCAGACGCGTGCCAATCTGGGCGACGTTGTCGAAGCGGATCCAGTCGCCGTAGTCGTACGTGAAGGTCTCGTCGCTCATCACGTTGTCGAGGCGGCTGATCTTCGGCGTTTAGGGGATTCAACGCGAACGTGCATAGATGATGTCCTCCGGCGGTTCGGCCGCGAATGTCAGCGGACGGTGGGTGATAGGGTGTTTGAATGAAAGCTGGACCGCGTGGAGCAGTTGTCGGGTAGGCGGCGGTGCGAGACGACGGTCCTTCGCGGGATCGCCGTAGAGCGCATCTCCAACGACAGGATGGCCGAGGTGCGCTGCATGTACGCGAATCTGGTGCGTGCGGCCAGTCTCGATCGTGAACTCGACGAGCGCGAGTGCGCCCTTGCGTTGGAGCGTGGCCCAGTGGGTGACGGCGCGCTTGCCGTCGCGCTCGACAACCGCCATGCGCTTCGGATCCCACGGCTTGCGTCCAATCAACGTCTCCAGCGTGCCGGCGCGCGGTTCGGGCGCGCCGTGCAGCACGGCGAGATAGGTTTTGCGGACGGAAACGTGGTCCTCGAAATCCCGACGGAGAGCGCGCATAGCGCGATCCGTCTTAGCGAACACCATCACGCCGCTCGTCTCCTGATCGAGACGGTGTACCACGCCCGAACGTTCCACGCTGCCCACACCGCGCATTTGCGGACAATACGCGAGCAGCGCATCCACAAGCGTGCCGTCGGGATGTCCGGGCGCGGGATGCACTATCATGCCTGGGGGTTTGTTGACAACGAGGATGTCGTCGTCCTCGAAGATGATGTCGACGGGAAAATCTGCCGCGCGGTGTTTCATGGCAGAAGTAGCACCACGCAATGGACGGCGATGCCCTTCCCTTCGCCGACGGCGTCCATGCCCTCGTTTGTCTTGGCCTTCACGGAGACCGCTGACACATCAACGCCAAGTACCTCTGCGAGACGGGCGCGGATGGCATCAACATGCGGACGCAGCTTCGGCCGCTCGCAGATGACCGTTGCGTCCATGTTCCCCACGGAGTAGCCCGCCGCGCGGACTTCCGCCACGGCAGCGCGCAGGAACTGCATGGAATCGGCGTTCGCCCAGCGGGGGTCGGTATCGGGGAAATGCGAGCCGATATCGCCCAACGCCGCCGCGCCGTAGAGCGCGTCGACGATGGCGTGGATTAGGACGTCCGCGTCCGAATGGCCGCGAAGGCCTGGCGCGCCGGGGATGAGGACGCCGCCCAGATGGAGCGGGCGCCCTTCGTCGAACACGTGTGAATCGTATCCGAACCCGACGCGCATGGCCGTCACCCTATCGAGATGTGGATGCCGCCACCCTTTTCGGGCTCCGCTGGCGGCTGGGCTGGTTGAGGTGGCGGATTGCCGGACACCGAGATCTGGGGCTTGCCGCCGCCCTTCTTCGCGCGCGGCGGACCGATGAGACAGCCGTGGATGCGTCCAAGCGTCTTCGGGGCCTGTTCCACGAAACACTCGTCCTTCAGCATTTCAAGCACTCTGGCGATCATGTCCTCGCCGAGTTCCCTGTGCTGGTTCTCGCGTCCGCGGAACTGAAGTGTGAGTTTGACTTTGTTCCCTTCCGACAGGAACTGGCGTATCTGCCGGAGCTTGTGCTCCAGGTCGCCCGTGTCCGTGCCCGGATGGAACTTGATTTCCTTGACCTGCGTGGTCTTCTGGGCCTTGCGTTGCTGCTTGGCCTTGATGGACTCGTCATAGCGGAACTTGCCGTAGTCCATGATCTTGCAGACCGGCGGTTCCGCGTTGGGGGTGATCTCGACGAGATCTAGCCCCTGGCGTTCCGCCATTCGCTGCGCCTGACTGGTCGGCATTACGCCGAGCATCTGGCCGTTTGAGTCAATCACGCGCACCGACGGCACGCGGATTTTGTAGTTGACTCGGGTAAAGGAAGCGATAAGTCACCTCACCTTTCTTGTTGTTTTCGTTACTGTTTGTTCTTCAGGTCTTCATCGAGCTTTGCGATGAATTCCTCAAGCTTCATTGCGCCCAGGTCGCCCGCGCCGCGCTTGCGCACCGAGACGACGCCCGCCGCCTCGTCGCGACCGCCTGCCACGAGCAGGTATGGCACCTTCTCCACCGTTCCGGCGCGGATCTTCGCGCCGAGCTTGTCGGCGGAGGCGTCGATTCCCACGCGGAAGCCCTTCGCGGCAAGCGCATCGCGGATCGACTCCGCGTAGGGCACCTGCTTGTCGGTGATTGGAAGCACGCGCACCTGCTCAGGCGAAAGCCACAGCGGGAACGCGCCGGCGTAGTGTTCGATCAAAATGCCGATGAAGCGCTCGAGCGAGCCCAGCACCGCGCGGTGGAGCATCACGGGATGGTGCTTCTGGCTGTCGGGGCCGATGTACTCGGCGTTCAGGCGCTCGGCGCTCGGAAGCTGGTAGTCGAGCTGGATCGTACCGCACTGCCACGGACGCCCCAGCGCGTCGATGAGCGTGAACTCGAGCTTCGGGCCGTAGAACGCGCCTTCGCCGGGCTGGATCACGTAGTCCATGCCGGACGCCTTGCACGCGGCGGCGAGTGCCGCCTCGGCGTGCTGCCACGTTGCCTCGTCACCCACATGGTCCTCGGGCATCGTGGAGAGCTTCACGAGCAGGTTCTTGTCGAAACCGAAGTCCTTGTACACGTCTTTCAGCAGACGGCAGAACTTCGCGACCTCCTCCTCGATCTGCTCCTCGGTGCAGATGATGTGCGCGTCGTCCTGCACAAACCCGCGCACGCGCATGATGCCGTGCAGCGTGCCGCTCGGTTCGTTGCGCGCGCAGTGTCCGAACTCGGCGAGACGCAGCGGCAGGTCCTTGTATGAGCGCATGCGACTCTTGAAGATCTCGAGCGCGCCGGGGCAGTTCATGGGCTTCACCGCGAAGACGCGCTTCTCGCTCTCCGTGACGAACATGTTCGCCTTGTAGTGGTCCCAGTGTCCGCTCCGCTCCCACAGGCTGCGCGGCATGATGGCGGGGGTGTTGACCTCCTGGTAGCCGTCCTTCACTATCTTGTCGCGCATGTAGTCCTGCAGCGCCACGTAGATCGCCCAGCCCTTCGGGTGCCAGAAGATCTGGCCGGGATCCTCGGGGTCGAGGTGGAAGAGGTCGAGCTCCACGCCGAGACGGCGGTGGTCGCGCTTCTTCGCCTCCTCGAGGCGTGCGATGTACGCATCGAGATCCGCCTGGTCCTTGCCGACGATGCCGTAGACGCGCTGGAGCATCTTGTTGTTCTCGTCGCCGCGGTAGTAGCTACCCGCCACCTTCATCAGCTTGACGGCGCCGATCTGCGCGGAATGCTCCACGTGCGGACCGCGACACATCTCGAAGTAGTCGCCCACGGTGTACGTGCTGATCGTCTCGCCTTCGGGGATGTCCGCGAGGCGCTCGAGCTTGTACTTCTGCCCTTCGAGGCGCGCCGCCACGTCGGCGCGCGACATCTCGGCGCGCACGAACGGCTCGTCGAGCGCAATCAGGCGCGCAATCTCCTTTTCGATCGCGGGGAAGTCCTCGGGAGCGAGACGGTGCTCGAGGTCGAAGTCGTAGTAGAAGCCGTCGTCCGTCGCGGGACCGATGTCCGTCTGCGTGCCGGGAAAGAGGTTGCAGACCGCACGCGCGGTCAGGTGCGCGGCCGAATGGCGGCGCATTTCTTCTGTTATGTCCATTTGCTCTGGTTTCTCCATCGAATTGGATTATGATAGCGAATTTTCGCTGTGGAAACAAGCAGAATTTTGTCTGAAGGTTCCTCTTTTTAGAATTCAAGCGCCGCGTACATCTTGACGAGGAACTCCTCGTAGGTCATGCGCTCCTGCTGCATCGAGTCGCGGTCGCGCACCGTGAACTTGCCGTCCTTAGGTGACTCCGGGTCCACCGTGATGCACCACGGCGTGCCCGCCTCGTCCTGGCGGCGGTAGCGGCGGCCGATCTGGCCGGACGCGTCCCAGAAGCAGTTCACCTTCTTGCGCAACTTGTCGAAGATCTCGCGCGCCATGTTGAAGCACGCCTCGTCCTTCTTGACGAGCGGGAACACGGCCACCTTCACCGGCGCCACCTTCGGATGGAAGTGCAGCACCGTGCGGATGTCTTCCTTGCCCTTCTCGTCCGTGAGCTTCTGCTCCTCGTACGCTTCGCAGAGGAGCGCGAGCATGAGGCGGTCCACGCCGGCGGACGGCTCAATCACATGCGGCACGTACTTGCCGTCGAAGAGGTTGAGGCAGAACTTCTCGGCCGCAACCGGATCCTTGCCGCGCGCTACCCAGTCGGCCTGCACCTTCTCGATGAACGCCTTGCGCGCCGCGTCGTCAAGCTTCTTCGCGGCCTGCTTGAGCGGGTCATCGAACACCATCTGGCTCTCGCCCGAATGCTTCTGGTGCTGCGTGAGGTCGAAGTCGCTGCGGGCTGCGATGCCCTCCAGCTCCTGGCGGCCGAACGGGAAGTCGTACTCGATGTCCACGCACGCGCGGGCGTAGTGGGCGAGTTCGTCCGGCTTCTGCCAGTACTCGACGAAATGTTCCGTGGGGAGGCCGACGGCGTTGAGGAACTTCTTGCGCTGCTCAACCCAGTACTTGTGCCACACTTCCCAGCCCCAGTCGTCCTGCACCGGCCCGTTGAGGTCGGGGTTGTCGGCAAGCGTCACGACATGTCCGTGGAGAATCTCCACCGCCTCGTCCGGGCGGATGAAGAACTCGAGCTCCATCTGCTCGAACTCGCGGCTGCGGAACGTGTAGTTGCGCGGCGTCACCTCGTTGCGGAAGCTCTTGCCCATCTGCGCGATGCCGAACGGCACCTGCTGGCGCGAGGTGGAGAGGACGTTCGTGAACTGCGCGAAGATGGCCTGCGCCGTCTCGGGACGGAGGTAGGCGACGTTGGAGGGATCGTCGATCGGGCCGACGACCGTCTTGAACATGAGGTTGAACGGCTTGGGTTCCGTCATCTCGCCGCCGCAGTGCGGACACGACAGCGCGTATGCCGGATTCACCGCCGCCGCCTTCTTGCCGAGTTCGGCGCGGATGTCGTCGATCTGGTCGGCGCGCATGAGCTTCTTGCACTGCTTGCACATCGTCATCGGGTCGGCGAACGTATCGAGGTGTCCGCTCGCCTTCCAGATCTTGGGGTGCATGATGATCGTCGCGTCGAGTCCCGCCACGTCCTCGCGGCCGCGCACGGTGAACTGCCACCAGGCCTGCTTGACGTTCTGCTTGAGTTCGCATCCGAGCGGACCGTAGTCCCAGAATCCCGGCATCCCGCCGTAGATTTCGGATGAATGATAGATGAACCCGCGGCGCTTGCACAGCGCGGCGAGCGGGTCGAGGCTCGACTTGTTCTCTTCTGCCATGTTCTTTTCTTTCTTTGTTTGCGGCAACGGCTGGATTGCCGCCCCGCGCAAGGCCGTATATTTTACCAAATTTCAGACGGCGTCTCAATCACAGAAGGCAAGTATTTCCATAATCTCGTTCAAATGTCATTCGCTGAATCCTATTGCCTCGATGAAGGCATCGGAGAATTCCGGATCGCCGCCCAGCTCCACATGACACGCCTCATGCGCGAGTCTGTCGGTCTCATCCCCGAACGACGGGTCGAAAAGCGCTGCAGCCGCGCCCTCTATCGCAAGGTTTCCGCACACGACTGCGACAGGCTGAAGTTCATGCGCAAAAAGCCCGATTCGCGACGCCTTCGCAATGTCTAATCCCGAACCGAACCCTCCGGCAAGCGAGAAGCGCGTAACGTCGCCGTACTCGACGCCGGCTTTTTTAAGGAGCGTATCAAGCCCCGCCTTGACCGCTGCCTTGGCAAGCTGCACTGCGCGCACGTCGTCCTGAGTGAGCCCCCCCGGAAGTTCCCCTTCCACGCGGCCTGTCATGTCCACGGCCCCGCTGTCCAACGCATCCGCAAGCGCGGAGATTATCTGCGAGCCCGTGATGCCCGGACGCTCGAACGCCGGACCGGCCGCGACGGACGCGATCGTCAGCTCTCGCCTGTCGCCGCGCCACAGCGCTATCTCGCCGTTCGTGCCGATGTCCGCAAGAAGCTCGCATCCGCCGCGTTCGCACATGCCCGACATGCGCACCGCAGCGACGGCATCAGCGCCGAAAAATCCATGCGCACAGCGCGGAAGACGCACATCCACCCCTTCCATTTCAATTCTCTCGCCGAACAGCCGATCCGCCTTGAACGGCGCCGTTGCGTAAGACGCAGGACTCGCCCCGGCAAACAGGTGGAGCATGGTGGTGTTTCCCACCGCCACCATCTCGTTCACTCGGAATCCACCACCGCACGCCGGTAGGGCGCGATCACCGAGCGCGCCGCCACCGCACGCCGGTAGGGCGCGATCACCGAGCGCGCCGCCGAGGCAATCGCGCACAGCCCCGCGCACGAGGTCGCGCAGCTCGTCGAGACGCCCCTCCATCGCGGCGGATATTCGCCCCATTACGTCGGCGGCGATCCTGCGCTGAGGGTTGAAGGTGGACGCCCTGTGCAGCAGCTCGCCCGTGGCAAGGTCGTAAACGCGAGCTACGATCGTTGTGCTGCCGATGTCAACGGCCGCTCCCAATCCCTCGCGCTGCACAAGGCGCGGAAGATCTGCGATGCCCGACTCGTTAATCGGCGCAGATGGATAAAGACCGCACTTCCCGCACCTTGTGCAGACCGCGCATCTCATCGCGCAGCCTCGAACAACGCCTCTAGGTTCTCCCACGGCGTCGACGCCGGGATGTCGCAGCCAGATGATAGGATGAAGTTCGGATACGATCCGCACTTCGCTACGAGCGCGCTCACCGCCTCGCGGATGGTATCGGAATCGCCCTGCGCGAGCACCGAAACGGGATTGACGTTGCCCATCACGAGCGTCTTTTCCGGTGCCTTAGCCAGCATGTCCGCAAGGTCGATGGCGTTGCCGAAGTGGCACCCCGCCGAACCCTGCGCGAAAATCGCGTCCGCCGCCTTCACCACGCTGCCGCCGCAGTTGTGGTACACGAGGGGGAAAGATTCATCTTGGACAGCCTCTATGATACGGCGCACGTAAGGTGCAGAGAACTCCTCCAGCGCGGCGGGGGAAATGACGCCCGCAAGCGGCTCGGCCATGAACACTCCGTCCGCACCCGCCGCCTTGAACGCCTTGGCGTAGGAAATGAGGAACTCCGTGGTCTTCTCCAGAAGGGCGTGGACTGTTTCCGGCTCGTCCATGATGAGGAACATCATTTCGTTCACGTCCGCGAGACGGCCCGCGAGCGAGAACGGACCGATCATCCCGCCGAAGACGGGCTTGCCCACGTCCATCGCCTTCACTTTCGCAACCGCAGAGACGGTCATGGAACAGCGTCCGGCGTCCGGCGGCGGCACGGCGAGTTCCGCGACAGCGTCCTCGTCCGCTACGAGCTGTCCGGTCACGACCGGCACCTCGTTGTCGCTGAAACGCACGTTCGCGCCGAACGCCTCGGCTTCGACGGAGAGGTCCATCGGACCAAGCACGGCATCGACAGGCGTGTTGCGGGCTATCCAGGCCATCGTCTCGGCCTGGAGGTCGGCCGACTTCACGAACTCGCCCACGGAATGGCCGAGTTTCCGGGCAATCGGGAAGGACAGAACGGGAATGAACTTCATCTTTTTGCCTCCTTGAACTTTCAATTCGACTTCGGATTTGCACGGTCAAGTTTGCGCGATGTCGCAAGCGCAAGACCGCGACCGGAGTCGCCGACGGCGCAGTAGAAATGGTATACGACGCCGTTGTGCTTTATGATCCACGGTTTGTGCGCATGAACGCGGTCGTATGGCTCTGACGGACGCAGAAGCGGCTCTCCGGTCCATTTCGTCCAGTGGACAAGGTCACGCGAGCAGGCGAACGTATCAAACGCGCCCGTTTCGCCTGGCTTCCACCGGTAACCAAAGTAGAACATCACCCACACGTCCCCGAAGCGGCGGATCATCGGGTCGCCGGAAATGCCGGTCTTTCCCGGAATGCAGTCGTCGATCACCGGCTTGTCGCCGTAACGCCGCCAGTTCACGAGGTCGTCAGATACGGCCATGCCGATCTTCTCCTGCCAAGTGCCCTTCTGCTTTGCATTGTAGTAATCGACGAAACGCGCGCCCAGTCTGCGCGAGGGATCATCGACAACGTAGTGCTTGTATATCGTCTTGCGCTCGAACTGACGCGCGTCGGTGTCGGACGGGCTCAAGACAGGCGAGTTCTTCGCGCGCGTCCACTCGCGTACCGCGGACGGATCGTCGGTGTTTGCCACACCCGTGCAAAGCGGATCCGGCTCATAGCCCTGCTTCGCGCCGCCGATGTAGAGCAGCCAGTATTTGCCGTTGAAGGGCTTCAGTTCGTTCGAGCCCTCCCATTCGGGATCGAGCAGAAGCGGCACGCCGTCGGCCTGCGCGGCGTCCCAGTCGTCCGCCTTGCCGCGCGGGAGGATGCACCCGAGCTTGCGCCACTTGAGGAGGTCGTCGGAATCCGCCAGCATCGTCTCGTAGCCCTTGCCGTCGTAGCGGACGTACATCATGTACCATTTGCCGTTCCGCCGATACACCATCGGTCCGTCGAGCGACTCGCCCTTCTCGGGGGCGATGATCATGCCCACCTTGTACGGCGTAGCCACTTCGCGGGCTATCAGCTCCATGGTCTCCTGCGGGATTACCGTGTTCTCTGCGACCGTCGCGGCGCAGCTGGCGGTCGCGACAAGCGCGAACGCCGCCAATGCCTGAGAGGCAAAAACAGTTCCGTGTCCTATTTTCTTCATGCGGAACAGTATACCATAAAAATCGCCTTGCCCCTAGTGCCAACTGACGTCAGCGGAGTCGCAGAGACCGAAAACCTTTCACCTTTCGGCAGTTCCGACCGTCCGACAAGGAGCGTAGTCGTGCCGCCGTCAGGCTCATGTCCCATGCCGAGGTTGCACCCAGCGGCGTATATCGCCTTGCGCACTGCGCCGGATTTGCCGGCAATCTCGACCTCGTACGCATAGACGCGGCACTTAGGATTGCCGTCGGCAAGTGGGATGGAAATCTTAATTTCCTTGCCTTCCTCCTTGCCTTCTTCGATTACCAGTTTCGACCCCGCGCGGAACTGCGGCTCGCCAGCGGCTTTCTTCAGGCCCTCCCTCGAGAACGGATGTGGTCTGAGCGTCCCGAACGGCATCACCCAGTCCTCGCCCAGGCTCCCGCCAGCGCCGAACTCGCGCCGCGAAATCACAAGCATGTCGTCGTAAACGCGCACCACGTAGCCCTGGCGTCCCCTGCAGACCTGTTTCGTCCTCTCGATCTTCGCCTCAGTGATCCACCCGTCGCCGACGAGTCCGCCGCATCCGCGCGGCTCGCACGACGGCACCTGGATGCACGGCACGCCGCCCTTGTAGAGTGAAATGACGTTCCAGCTCGACGCGCTCCAGTGGTTGTGTCCGAAGAACGAGACGGGGACGCACCCCCTGCACAGATGACGCAGCATCTTCCGCACGTCCCAGAGCGGACGCGTATGCTGCATATAGAAGCAGGGACGCCCCTTCGCCTTGCTTTCGGAGAGAGCGGCGGCGTGGCGCTTCAAGCACGACACCAGATCTTCCTTCGACTCCTTGTAGTTCCGTCCAAAGAAGTGATACCCCTTCACCTCCTTGTGCCACACCGGCTCGTACTTCTCGCCCCAGATGCGCTCCCAGTTCGCCGCCATGTCCGTCTGCAGCACATGCTTCGCACGCACCGTCGGATCGGGGTACTTGTTCTTGACGAAACTGCCGTAACCGGCACCGTCCGCATCGTGGTTGCCCGTCACGAACAGCTTGACGACCTCGTGTCCGTCGGGTGCCAGGTTCTTGGGGAATATCCGATTCCAGACCCTGGCGTGGAAGCACATCTCCTCTACCTGACCCCGGTGCGCGAAATCGCCACAGTGCACGACCGCATCGACGTTCTGTTCCCTGAAGTACGCAAGCGCGGCGGCAAAGTACTTGTGGGGCCATCTACGTCCGGGCCGTCCGCTCGAACCATACGTCGTCCGCAGGTGCGTATCGCTTACCACGCCAAATACGAGGTTCGCGTTCTTCGGCGGTGCCCATCCTGGCGGCGCGGCGAAGATGCTTCCACCGCCGAGAGCACCCACCCCCATCGACGCAAAAAGTCCCCTGATAAAGCCAAGCCGTGACACACCACAGGCAAGGCTTGACTCAGATATATGGTTTTTGAATTGCCTAAACAACGCTACACCTGCATGAAAACTGACGCGCCTAACAGCGGCCTGTCATTAGGGTTTCTGGTAATATTCGTCAACGAGTCGCCGCTCTTCTTCGGTCAGCGCGGAAAGCGGAATCGGCGCGTCTTGCGGACGCCGTCCCTTCTGGTTGATGCGGTTGATGAGGCTCCAGTTGCGCCTGGGTTTCTTGACCGAGGCGTCCGGCGGCTCCTTCGCAGGGAGGTCGTAGCGCGTGAAGTCGATCACCATCTCCGGCTCGTTCTTCGTCCAGTCGCGCAGCGTCGCCAGGCGGAACTTGCGGTTCATGTACCAGCGAATCTCAAGGTTCGGCTCCGAGAATATCCGGTGAATGCAGTTGCCGCGCTGGACGAAGCGGTAGTCCAGCTTGTCGTTGTTAGGGTTCTCGCGCCGCCACGCCTCGCCGAACTCGCTCATCAGCGGCACGATCGTGTCCGGAAACTCCTCTCGCACGCCCTTGAGCCATTGGGTCAGCGCGGCGGTGTACTCCGGACGATTGAGCTTGACGAGGCAGATTTCCCAGTTGACGACGATCCAGCCGAAGCCGTTGCGCTTGAAGTTGCCGCCGAAGTGCGAACGCACGACCGCGCGCGTCTCCTTCATGCCGTTTTTGAGCCCGAGACGGCCGTACGTCTCAATGGGGCCGACGCCCGTGCGGCTGTTGCCGCCGCCCTCGAAACCAAACTTGCGCGCGCACAGGAAGTCGCACGTCCAGCCGTCGAGGTTCACGCAGTCGATGAAGTCCGCCTTGCCCTGCGCAGGCTTGCAGGCGTGCTCAAGGCTCGGATAGTACGGATAGCTGATGGAACCGTCGCCGTCGCCGTTGTCGATTCCGTACTGGCTCCAGATCGTGCCCTGCGCGACGTGGATGCCCTCCTCTTCCGCGAGGAAGCGGAGGTTGTCCGCCGCGAGGAAGCCTGCGACGATGCCGTGCGGACGGTACCCGCCGCCGACCATCTCGCTCACAAGCTTCAGCCCGTCGTGGATGTCGCGGTTCGTCTGCGCGCGCGAGTTGTACATCGGCGCGAAGTACGCGCCCGGAATGAACGTGATCTCGTCGCCGTACTGGCGGTGGTATTCCACCACGCGCTTGCGGACCGCCACGTAGTTGGGACGCGGGTCCTGCAGCGCCCGCCACGAGAACGACCACGTCACCTTCGCCTCCGGGATTGCGTCAGAGACCGCCTTGCGGAACGTCTCGACGGCCTCCACGGTATGCAGATGCGCCTCGTCCTTCCCCCTGTTGCAGTCGCGAGACACCTCAATCTGGTTCACGCGCACCACGGTGTTGATGTTGATCACGCGCTTGCCCTTGACGGGCCAGTTGGAGTTGAACTCAACTCCGCCCGCCGCCCAGCAAGGCAATGCCGCCGCTACGCAGATTGCCGCCACTGCTATCATTTTTCTCATTTTCATTGTTTTTTATCCATTAAACGTCATTGGTCTCCCACTAGGGGACGGGTGGCATGATAGCACATCCATCTATGGTTTGTCAATTCCCTGATCTACCAATTGAACGCGAACGGGCTCATCTCCGTTTTTACCCACTCGTATTGGGATTTGGAAACAACCATGACCACTTTCAAGAACAACATTATCCTGAGGGCGCACCTTGAACAATCAGAATCGTGACAGTTTGAGGATCGTCAAATGGGCACGGGCGAGTTAGCCCGTGCGCCAAAGGCAAGTTGTTTTAAATAGTTGTTTCCAATTATCAGAAGGCTCGGCGGTGAATTACGCAGATACGCCCCAACGCGAACCAGTCGATATGGCTGAGTTCCGCGCCGCCTGGTAGGGCCCGCGCTTGTCGCAGCAATCTGGTAGGGCGCGATCACCGAGCGCGCCGCCCGGTGGGGCGAGCCGTCCCGGCGAGCCGCATGTCGGCCTCCATACGTTGCTTGACACTCCCAGTCAGTTCCTCAAACTAACGTAATTCTCTCGATATGTATTCTACCGTTATGTATCTGACCTTGGTCAAAACACAAGGGGAATGAGGTAGATGAGAATTGGCAAAACAGGCTTTGCCACATGTTCCTTGTGTGCGGATGCGGAGTCGTTACGTCAAACGTCGCGCAGACGGATGCGGTAGGCGAAGGCCTTCGCATCGCAGGTGATCTTGAGGACATTGCCCGACTGGCTCCAGGTCGACGTAGCGGCGCCCTTCTCCGGCTCGATCACGTCCACGCCCGCTACCGCGCGGCCCGCCGCGCCGAACGCGGCGAGATCGATCTCGGCGGTGAAGGCTTTGGAATGCGGGAGCGGCGTGATCATCCAGTCCGCGAATCGAAACGCGCCGTCCGTCTTCACGCCGCCGAAATCCACGGTGCGCCCGACGGGCAGTTCGCGCGCTTCGACGAACATCCCCTTCGGCGACTTCGCGAACGCGCAGCGTACGCCGTCCTTCTCCACCACGCCGCTTATCGTGTTGCGCGTACGCGCGTAGTAGCCGTAAGGCGGCAGCACGACGCCGTTCGGCAGACTCCACGCCGCGTTCGTCTGACGGTTCACCCACACCTCTCCGCCGTCGGAGAAGAAGGAATGCTGACGGTGGATGTTGCCCTCGTACTTCAGGTCGAGGAACTCGGCGCGGCCCAGCTCGGCGCAGGCGTCGTGCTGGAGCCAGTAGGTCTTCACCGCGTTACGCGAGAACGGCCCGTCGCTCATCGGGTTGCGTCCGCCGATGATGCAGTTGGAGAGATAGTCGTCGGAGGCGTAGCCGTGGAGCTGGGCGTTGCCGCCCTTTCCCCCCTGATAGCGAATGCCGAGACCACCCGCGAAGAGCACGTAGTACCCGTGCGTGACGATGTCATGCCACGGCGTGCGCTCGCTGTCTGCGAATCTTCCCCTGCCGATCAGCTGCGGCGCGCCGATGTGGTCGCTCTCCCCGGCATCGGCAATGCCCACGAGGTGATCCTGTCCGCCTTCGCTCACGCACACCATGTCGGGACGCTGGCAATACTGGCGGTACAGCTGGAAGCCGCGGCCCCAATTCGCCGAGGTTTCGTTCTTCGAGTGGAAACGTCCCGCGCGGTCAAGGTAGTCGAACGGACAGAGTGCCGTGAACACGTCGATGCAAATCGCATCGGGGTCGCACCCCGCCTTCAGCAGCTTCGCGTTTCGGATGCACCAGGGGTGGAACGCGTGCGGTGCCCAGCGATAGGAGCGCGCATGGCGCCAGGCGTTGAACCATGCACGTTGCGGGGTTCCGTCCAGGTTGAACACCGTGAGGTCGTACGAGTAGCCTTCGCAGTCGGGATAGATGTCCGTGTAGTTGTCGTGCAGGCAGAAGAGGATCCCCGCGGCACGACACGCCTCGCGCAACGCGACGAGCGAAGCCTCGCCGCCGGCGGGCGGATAGATGTCCGGCAGGCGGAAGTCGTAGCCCCAGCGCTGCCAGACGTGCTGTACGAAGATCGAATCGTTGAGCCCGTACTTCGCCGCCTGCGCGATGCCTGCCGTCTCCATCGCATAGTCGCACCCCCACAGGTCGAGACACATGCGCGAACCAAGCGCGGCGTGTCCGGGACTCGCCTTGTAGCCCGCAACGGCGCGGAAGCGGCGTCCCGCCTCGAACGAGCCCTTCGACGAGGGCACGAACGTGAACGTGGCATCATGGTGTGCATGGAGCGAGAAGAGATTCCGCTCGCCGTCGCAGACGACAGAATCCTGCACCACGTCCACGGCCTGCACCACGGAAAGTCCGTTCGCGTAGTCCGCGCCCACATGGCGCGTGGAGAGGCGAGATCCGTGCGCGACAAACGTGAATGCCCTCGGCCCCTCAATGACGTTGCCGAAGCCCATATACACGCGGTGCGGCTTCTCGGATGCCGGCCCCACGGCCAGGTCCACAATACGCGGAAATCCCGTCGCGTCGCGCGTCACGCCTGGAATCGACCAGGAGATGCGCAAGGTGCCTTTCTCCTCGTGGATGGACGCCTTCGCCTCAGGCGGGGCGGAGCCGTCGCCCGTATCGACTCGCGCCGTGAAGCCCCGGAACACCATCGACTTCTCGCCGTCCGTAAACGCAAGCGCGCCGTCGATGAAGCCGCGATCACCGTAGGCGACGCCAGCGCCGTACACGACGCCATTGGCGTCCAGGCGCCAGCGCCCCGCCGCAGGATCCGTCCCGGCCGTGCGCGCCGCCTTCGCCGCCGCGAGCGCAGTCGCACAGCGAGCTTTCCAGTCGGCCTCGTCCGGCACCTTCGGCTGCGGACCGAGCTTCGGCGCGGACACCTTCCGCCCAGGACGCGGCGCATGGGGGTTCTTGTACATGAAGACCGCGACCGGATGCGGGGCGTCCTCCTTCTTCACGCCGTTAGGCGTGAAGCGCGCATGGACGGGATAGAGGGCGTTGAGCGCACGCGGACGCGCCGTGCCGGTGAAGAGCAGCTCCTTCTTCTCGCCGGACTCGAGAACAATGGGGCCTTTCGGATAAGCCACGTCCCAGCCATCGTTCATCCACACATCCAGCTTGAGGGGACCTTGCGGGCCTGACACGTCCCAGTCGTCGTTCATCCACACCTCCAGCTCGCCGGCGATGGGCATGCCCGTCCTGTTCTCCAGCGTCACGGGGAAGGTACGCGGCGCACCGGCCTGCACCTCGGTGACGCCCAGCGGCCAGGCGTACGGATTCTTGCCGGGGCGCTCGGTTTTCTGCGGGAACGAACCGATCTCCACCCTCACGCCGCACCGCTCCTCGACGGGCGCAAGGTACGCGGAAGCCGTAAACGCAACCGCCACCGCGCAGAATAGTGCCAGCGACCTCATTTTGCACATACTCATCGCTTCCCGGCAAGGTCGGAAATGACCGGCGCAAGAATGGCGGCCATGTGCGCGAAGGCCTCGTCGTTCGGATGCACGCCGTCCATGGACACCTCGTCGCTCCCGTACAGGTCCTGTCCGGGTAGATAGCGGAAATTGGCATGGCGGGCCGCGACCTTCTTCGAAAGCTCCGCGAAGAGCCGCGTCTTCTCCTCGTCGTTGTGCGAGACGTCGGGCCTGAGCCATCCGTTCAGCACCGGCGGCGCGCCCACCAGCAGCACGGGCGTCGTGGGACGCTTGGAGCACAGCTCGTCGAAGAACGCCTCGAAGTTTTGCTTGATTAGGTCGGGCGACAGGTTGTGGTACGGATCGCACACGTAGACCGCCGCGTCAAGTTCCGCCAGCATCGTCGCCGCCGCAGGGTCTAGACGCGCCCCGCCGGAGAATCCGAGGTTCACGAACGGCCTCTTCACCTTGCGCTCGAGACGCGACGTGAGCGCGAGTCCGGGACGTATGTTGAACGCGCCGTGGATGATGCTCGTGCCGTAATAGACGACGGGCCTCTCCTTTCGCGGCGGAATGAGCTTCGTCGTGGACGCAGCGTCAACGCCCAGCTTGAGAGACGCGAGCCGGTTCCTCAGCGGCAGGTAGAGACGGAAACGCCGGACTTGCTTCGGGAGCTTGCTCACGAGCGGGTATTCCACGTTCTTTCCCCAGCGGACACCATGTCCCGCCGCAGCGGCCCAGCGCCAATCTCCGCGCGCCGCGTCGAACACGTACAAATCGGTTCCGACGAAGGCGGAGCTGTTGAAGTTGTTCTCGCCGAAACCATGTTTCGCGAACGCCGTCCGCACGGCGACCGACGTCGTGTCGCTTTCGAACTCGAAGAACTCGCCGGTTGACGACATGCCGTTTCCCCACACGCGCGGCAAGTCCTTTGCAAAGCGCTTCGGGATGCGGTCGAACGGCAGTTCCGTGTCGCTCCAGCCGCGCCCTTCCACGTCCTTGCCGCCGATGTCGATCCACGTGCATCCCGCACCTGTACCCGCCTTCAGAGGCGTCGCCGCCCACGCCGCCATTAGGCATGTTGCCGCCACTGCTATCTGTGTTCTCATGTTCATTTTCAGACTTCCTTTCTTGCTTTGTTAAGTATTGCGCACTACTTGACGGGCCGCAAGACCGTCCGGAACCGATGCGTCTTTCCCTTCGGCGCCTTCACGAAAACGGTCGTTGCGGGACGGACCGTCGGCACTTGGTACTCGCGGCCCACGAACCACCCGGCCATTGAGGGCTTGAGGCGTCCGGAAACCGCCTCCGCACGCTCGCCGCCATCACCGCCGATCTCCATCTCAAGCGCGTATTTCTTCCCCGCGCCGTAGTCCGCCCGCACGCGCCTGCCGTCCGCCGAGACGACGACGTTCGTGGTGTCGAGCTGGAAGAGGAGCGTGTAGTCGTGTTCCTTACCGTCGGCGGATTCCGCCACGTCGCAGATGGTGATCACGTCGCGCTTCTTGTCGAACGTGATCTCGCGGCGCTGCTTCGCGAGCTTAAAGCGCTTTGGACCGAACTCCTGGTCGTAGATTCCAAAGGCGAAGTCCTCGTCCTTGGTCGAGCGCCATCCGGCGTCAATGGGCGCGGTGACGCGCCTCGGATTCAGACGGTTCTGCGCAAGGACATCGACGAGCAGCGTGTTGTGGTCGTACCCCGAAAGGCCGTAGCCCCTTCTTCTGGAAGCCTCGTACTGTCCACCTCCGTCGTCGAACACAAGGCACTCGTTCCCCTTCCACAGCACGAAGGAAAGCTTGTCCTGATGCCAATGCCCCATTCCAAGAGGCCCCACGTCGAACGCAAGGTACGTCGCGTCGGACGTCCAGTCCGTGCGCATCGCGGCGAATCCCGAATACGGCAGGTAGCGCGACGCCGTCTCGCCCTTCGGCGGTTCGCCCTCGCGCCCGTTGGTGACAAGCCACAGGAAGTCGCGCCGCTCCGGGAATATCTTCGCGGCAGCGGAAAGCGACGAGGCCAGCGGATCGGTGAAGGTGTCGTTGAAGTTCGGCAGGGTGAAGGCCGGCGTCACGAGCGCGAGCGGACCCTCCGTGCCAAGGCGGAGCGTATCGAGGAAGTCCTTGGGGATCTCGTGTCCGAACCCGAAGGCCTGTGCGCGCAGATACAGCCGCGTCGCGGAGGAATGGAACACCTGGTGGTAGTTCGGCGACAGCTCGTAGTGAAGCCCGTCAGGCAGGATCTGCGCCTTGATCGCCTGCGAAAACACGCGAAGCGCCTCGCGGCGGATCGACTCCGAGTCCTCGAACTCCGGGAAGTCGAGCGCGAAGAAGTACGCGCCCGTCATCTCCATCAAGAGCCAGTTCCCGCGCGTAGGATGCGCAATCAGGTGACGCGCCTGCGCGTGTGCCGACTTGATGAAGGCGAGGAGCAGCTCGTCCGTAAACGCAGGCGACTTCCTGAACGTCTCGAACGCGACGCTCCACGAACCCATCAGACGGATGCCCTCCTCGATGGTGCGCCACGGAGAGCCCCTGTCGTTGTATCCGCGCTCCGGCGGGACACCGCCCGTCTGCTTCAGCCAGTCGGAGAACTGCTGCGCGAAGGCGCGGGCGTACTTCTCGTCGCCGGTGCGCGTGTAGGCCCGCGCGAGGGCGGTCCAGAACGACATCCGGTTGAGCTGCCAAGTCCACTCGGGATTGTACGGGCCCTTCTTCGCCGAGGCGTCGAAGAGCCAGTCCACGCGGTTGGACGGGAACGCCCAGGTGACGCCCACGACCTCTATCTCGCCCTTCACGATGCGGTCGACCTCCCCGAGGTCGCGCGCCGCGTCCCGCGCGAACACGCCGGAGTCAATCTCCGGCTTCGCAGGGCGCGAACGGAAATACGCGGCGGGCGGCAGCGCGTCCGCCGTCGCAGCGCAGATTACAGTCGCCGCAAGCGCAATCCCTGCAAATACATGAGAGCGATGAACCCCCCGGCTTGTCAGCTGGCAGACTCTGTCCATTTGAGATTTATTCAATTTTCGCATGGCGGACAGTTTAGCAAAAATTCCGTTACTCCACCACTCAGTATGGCCTAAGCGCGTTAGTCTTGAGGAGCGTCTCGTATACAAGGCAGTTCCAGCATGATGGACCTAAACGCCGCAATCTCCTCCTCCGTCACGCCGCAGTTGAGCAGGTAAAGCTCGATCCGGCGCCGAAGCGCGTCGCCCGGCTTGCCGTACTGCGCAAACCCTGCGTCGAAATGTTGCGTTCCGCGTCCGTGCTTCGGATCCTCCACGCCGGGGATGTTCCCTTCGTTGTAGAACGTCGATTCGTAGTCGCGCTCAAGATCCTCCTTCTCGACGCCGAGAACGCCGTTCAGCACGTAGGCGAGTGACCCGGTGCGGTCCGCCCCGCCGATGCAGTGGAAGTAGATCGGATAGTTCTTCCTGTCGCAGAACAACCGGAAGTTCTCCGCCATCGTCTTCTTGCCGCTTGTGTGGAACATCCCCGAATAGTAGGGCGAAGTGGTGGCGCGTTTGACCAGCCTCACGCTCTGCCCCAGCGGAGAAGCGTCCAGCCGCCCCGTCTCCTTGCTCCCGCGCAAATCGAGGTCCGTCTTGATGCCGAGCGTGCCGGTCATGTACGCGACGTCCTCCACCGTCAGGCGGATGCGCCCCCTGTCGAGTCCTGAAATGCTGTTCTCGTTGAGGCCCTGTCCGCGGAATGCCATTCCCGTGCGCACGCGACGTCCGCCGGCAGCCTTCCATCCGCCGAGGTCGCGCACGTTCTTCGTCTTGCCCTCCAGCTCGATCCAGCGCGGCGGCTCGGCAGACGTCGCAAACCGCGCCACGGACGAAATGTTCCCGTGCTTCGCCCGCCCGCACTTGCACACGTCGGGATACGTGAAGCCGCAGTCGTGCCCAGGACACGACACGTTACTCCACACCTGCCAGTAGTAGGTCTTCCCAAGGTCGAGGTTCGCGAACGGCACTTCGTACGACCAGGCCTGCTCGCCGGAGGCGTCCTTCGCTCCCTTCTTCGCCCAATCTTTTTCAAGCCACAGTTCCCGCGCGTCCGAGAGGTCGGATTTCTCCGCAAGCTTTATGCGCCAAGGCCCGTCTTCGCCCGCCGTAGTCTTCCACTTCAGCACAAGCGGACGCTGACGCCGCCACGAATTGCGCGTCGCCCGGGCATCCAATCTCTTGAGCACCTGCTGACGCTCCACGCGGGTCTTCCCTGCCAGCACCTTTCCTTGCTCCTCTGGGAGCAATTGGAAAACCTCGCCGTCCGCGGGCGCAACAGGCACGACCTCCGCCCGGCCTGACAACGACGAGCCTACCGTCAGCGCGACAACAATAAGAAACGCGAAACGAACTATAGTATGCTTTCCCATACGTAAATTATTCCTCTTTTAGATAGCCTTCAATGACACAAGCCGCGTTCGGTTCGCGCCAGGAGGCGGGTTTCGCAACGCGGTACGAAAAGGCACCTTTCATGCGGGCGAGAAGCGTCCGCCCCGTTTCCACGGTGAACGGCGCAGGGCCGATTTCCTTGCCCGCCTCGTCGAGCGCGGTCACGGACGCCGCCGCATACGGCAGCATGAAGAAACTTCCCTTACAGAGAAATACCTCGTCCGTACCATCGCTGTTCAGGAGACGGTACATTCTTCCGTTCGTGCCGCCGAAGGGTGTAACGGCGCGTGTATCGTATGCGTTTAAGTACGCGTAATCCGGCGCGACTGAAAGATCGAGCCTTCCGCCGCCCTTCCACGTTGCGCCCGACACTACGCACGCCGAGCCGTCGCCAGCATTCGCAAAGAATCCGTTCGGCGGCAACACGAGCCATCTGCCGTTCCTCTTGAACAACATAGGACAGTCGGTGGAGCCGTTGGCCGCAGTCTGCGTGCCATCCGCGTATTTCACCGCCACCTGTGAGCGTCGGTAGATGCCCGAGGCGACGGCGGCGGAAGTATCGAGCAGGTTCCCGTCGGCGTCCGCATAGCGGATTTCCTTCGCGTCCGACTTGCAGTAGTGGCGGCCCGTGCCGAGAAGCATGAAGTAGCTCTGGTCCTCGTCCTCGGAATTGCCCTTCATGAAGAATCCCTGATGCCCGAACGCGACCGTGGCGGCGAGGAATCGGTCGCGCCACGCGATGCGACTGGGTGCCTTGTAGGTCTTCGGATAGAACATCGCGGGGTAACCCATGCCGAAGTTGTTGCAGAGCGGGTGGAGACGCAACAAGTCGAAATCGACGAGCCAGGGTTCCTCGAAGAGACGCGCCTTCTGGTCCTGCGCGTAGTTGCCGTCCACAAGCCCGCAGTAGAGGTACTGGCTCTGCCCTTCCGAATAGACGGGGCCGTTCAGCACCCTGCGCTCGAAGTCGAGGAGTTCGCCAAAAGAGTAGAACGTAGCGGCAAACGTCCCCGCGCCTGGCACGCGCGCATCGTAGTCCGTGCGCTGCCAGGGTGTCGTGCAGGTGTGGACGTCGCAGTAGGCGGTGTTGAAGTGGAACTTGCGCTGGAGTTCCGTCCAGATTTCCTCGCACGCCTCGTTGATCCACGCGGGTTTAGGGGCGTAACAACGGTTCCACGCCGTCAGGAAGTCAAGCGTGCGCAGACGCGTCACGCGGTCCGCGCTCCAGTATCCGTTGACGGGGGCGAAGTCGGTATAATTGTTGTAGGGGCCATACATGTAGCCGAGCTCGTCGATCATGAAGCGCGTGAAATCGCGCATGCCCTCGTCGCCGCCCTTGCCCGGCGCGGGACGCGTGCGGAACGTGAAGCTCTCGTTCTGGTCGCGCATGCATGTCTCGTGGTCGTTCACGATGAGGTACTTGATGCCGCGCCGACGGCGTTCGCGCCAAAACGCCTTGTCCTTCTCGCGGTTGTTGGCGTGCATGACAGACCACTGCCGCTCCGCCGTCACGGCACGCCAGGGCGATGGCGGGTTGGGGATGTTAGGCAGGACCTCCGCGAAGTTCGTGGAGACCGACCACACGAACCGCTCGAACACGGGATTGCGCGCACCGTCGGTTTTCGGAAGATACTTCACCCCGCCGTTCGAGGCGACCGGCACGGGATGGTTCGTGGGAAACACCCACGAGGCGTTCGACTGCGTCCAGTCGACGGACGCGAGCAGGAAGAGCCGCCCGTCGCCCTTCCCCGCCGTGACGACGCACGGACGCCGGTACACGCCGTCGCCGTTTCCGCCGCACGTGTAGTAGGGAACGGGCGTGAACGCCACCTCGTCCGGATTTTCCATGCACCCGAAACGCACCTCCTCCACGCCCGCCGGCGCCTCGACGTCCGCGACAAGAGAATTGGCGATGCGGTGGAACTTCACCTTCGAGCCCTTCGCTGCCGCCGCAGGGAACAACCCGCCGCCCTTCGCGAATTGAATCCATCCGCCGCCATGACGGCGCACGGCGAGATCGTCCCACTTCGTCTGATCCTTCGGCAGCCTGAATTCGATACTGGCATCCTCCGCCACGATCGGAATGATCGTCGTCGCAACGTTGGGGAACGGCAGACGCCCCTCGCCCGTGTTCAGTCCCTGCGGTTCGTTGGGGAATATCTGCACGCCGCGCTTGCGACGCGGCTTGAACGAAAGAGGATTGAACTCCTCCTTGTACACGGCGAGGCTCGTCAGTTCCAGCCACCGCCCACCCATTTCGTTTCCGCCGCGTAGGGTGAAACCTGTGAACTTGCCACCATTCGCAACGCGTGCGGCGAAATGCGGCGCAAGGCGACGCTGTACGAGATGCCAGTTCCAATGGTTGAACTTGTGGAGGAACACCGAGAACGGTTTTCCCGCCGCATCAATAAAATCAGCGGCTATGGAGAGTCGATCCTCCCACGGCACTTCTCGGAAGTTGTAGTAGGTATGGTTGCCCCAGATCCAGACACTCACGGTATCGGAACCTGGCGGAATCGGAACCGGCGCGGGTGCCTTCAACTTGATGACGCCCTTCTTGCCGGGAATCTTGTAGGCGAGATGCGCCACGCCGTCGCCGAAGAGGACGCGCTCGCAGGCGGTCGTGAACACAGCCGTCGCGCCCGTCGCCTCGCACGTCCAGCCGTCGGCCGAGACGAGCGGCAACAGCACCGGCCGGTCATCGGCTGTCCGGTGGGCCCAGTCGAATTCATACGGACGCGTCCCGGCTGGGCTCGGCAATACCACTGCCGCCGCTACGCAGATCGCCGCTGCGATCGTCATTAATTTGTCGCCCTTCATTTGGTGTTGTCACTTTTCTTTTGATGCTGCTAGTCTAAACTTGTAGCGTGTCCTAGTGTATCTCGACCTCCTCGATGGAGGCGAGCTTGTTGGGGGAGTTCATGATTCCACTCATGTCAACTTGAGCCATTCCCGGAAGAACGGATTGACGAAACGCCACGAACCGCCGTATTCGTATATGATTTCGTCGGCAGCAAGGCGCGAAAGCGCCCGCGTCACGGTGCCGACGTTTCGGATTCCGCATTCTGACATGAAGTCGCCGGAAAAGGGCTTGGCGGAACCGTTGCGTGCAAGTCCCTTGAGCAGGGTCGCCTGAATCGGCGTGAGACGAGAGAGCGTGGGGCCGAATACCTTGTCTTCGCGCGCGAACACAAGCTTGAGTCCGGCGTTGATTTCCGCATCTCCAATCGAATCACCCTTGTCCGTCGCGAGCCAGATCGTCTCGCAGAGCTCCTGTACGTCTCCCGAGATTCCATCCGCGATCGACAATATACGGTCAAGCGCGGCATCAGAAACCTTGCGCTTGGCAACCTTGAACCGCGCTGCGAGAAAGCTCTTGAAGTCATTCGCCGGAATAGTCCCCACGGTGAACGAAGTGGCGGACTTGTAAAACGGGCTCTTCGGGGAATCGAATATTTCGTGCATCTTGTTACGCACGCTGCCGAGGAATACATGAGGCGTCTTGTTCTGGAACTGTATCTTGGCGCGAAGACGCGCCAGCAGCACATCCGAATCCGCCATCTCCAGAACATCCTGAAACTCGTCGAAAACGATGCAGAGCTTGCGCTTGCTGGCATGGAAGGAAAGCATGTCCATCACCTCTTCAAGCGAGGTAACGCTGTTTGCAGACCTTGAATCGACAGTCAGCTGCGGTATGCCCGTGTCGCGGTCCAGCGTAAGAACCGGACGCAGACTTGCAATTAGCTGCGCCGTCCGGCGGATGAATCCAGCGCTCCTGTTCAACGCCGCAACAGCAGCCACGACGCGCCGACAGAACTCTTCGATGGTCTTTACGCAGTAAAGATCGATGTACACGAGCTCCAGGGAACGTATCGTCTTGACCGTCTCGCAGACAAAAGACGTTTTTCCCATACGGCGTTCACCTTGAACGACCACATTGAGTCCCGATTCTATCAGCTTCGAGAACTGCCGCGCCAGCTCCGCGCGGGGACAATAGTTCTCGCCTTCAACGATCATTCCGTATTTGAAAGGTGCCATGTCTTCACTCCTTGTTTCTCCTAGCCCGCACATTATACCAAACTGCATAACGCATGTCAGTATAATTCTCAATGCCGCTCTTGCGTTTGTCCGTGCAGAACATGTAGAACGTGTAGATTATGCTGCCGCATTGTGAACGGTTTGCGGCAATTAATATCCCTTTTGTCAAAATTGGCTGTTCCGCACCGTGATATTACGCTGCGGAACGGGTGGATGCAGCGGCGGCACTGACTGGGAAAGCCGCCATCTTGGCGGCTGAATGGTAGGGGCCGACCACCGGGCGGCCCGCCCCACTGGGGCAACGGGCATCTTGCCCGTTGCGGCCCGGCGAATTCTGCCAGACATCCCCCTTGCACGTGTACGACAATTGTAGTATAATTGTACGCCTTTGAAAGAAAAAGGATTCGTCTATGTACGCCTCTCAATCAACCGTCATGCAGTTTCGTATGGATGCGGAACTGAAACACGAAGCGGAAAAGCTCTTCCGAGATCTCGGTACATCGTTCGCAGAGGCACTGAGAATCTTTGCGCGGCAATGCGTCTTGACGCGCTCCATGCCTATTGCCATCGCAATGCCGCGTCATGAATCGGCCAGCGGCGCATTCGCGCAGTACGCCGATCCCGACAAGCGCAAACTTGAAGGCAACGCTTTCGCCAAGGCAATGGAGGCCAAGTATGCGAACGCTCGTTGACGCAAATGTCGTGCTGCGCTACATGCTCCGTGACGACGAGAACCAATTTCCGACAGCGGAACGGACAATACGAGAAGGAGCATTCCTTCTGCCAGAAGTCCTTGCGGAAATCGTCTATGTACTCCTTGGCGTCTATTCTGTGCCGCGAGAAGACATTGCCTCACGTCTTCAAATTCTTGTAAAAGAAGTTCAATCGGAGCATCCCGACATCCTGACAACGGCATTGTCAACATTTGGAACGACAAAACTTGATTTCATAGACTGCCTTCTCGCGGCATACAACAATCACCTCGGCGACAAAGTCGTGTCATTCGACCGCAAGCTGAACCGTCTATTGCAATAACTCACCCACCGCGCCTTGCGGCGTGGCGAGCGTTATGGAGAGCCGCCATCTCGGCGGCTTTGGTAGGGGCGGATCACCGAGCCGCCCGCACACTGGGAACGGGCATCTTGCCCGTTGCCGTTGGCTACCTGACGATGAGCATCGTTCCGGATTTGCGGGTGAGCTTAAGACCGCTCATGGTGGTAACTGTCTCGCCGTCAGTCACCTCGATTGTCGCCTTCTTCAACTTGAACTTCCTTGCCGTCTCCGGATCAAGCATGAAGCTTGCGTCGGGTTCCGTAGCCCACTGAACGACCAACGGCAAGTCGGATTTCGCGATGTCGAGCAGATCTTCACGCCCGGCGAGATTCACGGTGATGGCAGCGCCAGCCGCGAAGCCAAGCGTGCTCCTCGCCGTGCTGGCGGTATGGCCATTACCCTGAACGTTGAAACTCCCCGTCCGCCCGCGCAGGTCGAGCGTCGCGCCATCCTGCAGCACCGCCCCGTAGAATCGGTCCGTGTTCGGCGTGAACGTCCCGTAAACGTACATCTGACTCGTCCAGCTGCTATCGGACACATACCATGTCGAGTTGCACTCGTAGCTGCCAAGTTTGAGAGGCCCGACGCGGAGAAACAGATACGAATAACCGTTCATCACCACTTCCACGCCTGAAAGGTCCGACGCCGTGCTGCCGGAATAGCATCCGATTCGCGTTCCGTACGTATTCCCGTCGCTCGCCCCCACCAATGTCTCGCCAGAAGCCACAATCTTGCCGGAAGTTGCCTTTACATTCGTCATGTAGAGGATTCTCCCGCCATGGAGCGTGAGTGTATGGCCGCCCAGATCGAGATCGACCTGCCGGTTCGAGGCGTTGATGAGTCCGATGTGGCCGTCCATGACGAAGGACGAGTCGGCCACAAGGGTGAGCGACGCGATGCAGGCTGTGGTTTCCGGGCTGGAATAGTTGACGTCGTTCATCAGTGCCCCGCCGTCCAGCACAAAGGAATAGTCATGGAAACCACTGTGCTGGTGCAGGTTGAACACGCCGTTGGAGCAGACGAAGATTTCGCCGCCGCTTGCGCCTGTAACGCGGCTTGTGCCGTTCGCGCCCGCCATGAACATTCCGTTGGATACGATCGTGCCGCCGTCGTATGTCTGGGACGGTGCGGACACGACGACCGCGCCCGCACCGGTCTTCACGACCTTGACATTGCCCAGCACGGCGACATTGGCGTTTTCATTGGTTCCCGAAGCAACGTCATAGCAGAGCGTCACGGGATCGCCCACAGCGCTGTTCGAGACAGAGCCGCTTCCCGTAAAGCCCGCGACCAGAAGATTGTGTCCGTTCATGTCAACGCCGTAGATGCCGTCGTTCCCGGCAAGTCCGCGCCAGTCGCAGTCCGCGCCCAGCGTGCAGTTGGTAATCGCAAGTGAGGCACTGTACAACGTAGTTCCTTCAGGGACCTGCATGACGACCGCACCGCCCGAGACTGTCACCGCCGTGTCGGCCGTGGGCAGTCTGCCCGCGAGGACGTTGCCCGCAAAATCCCTGCACAGCCAGTTCCCGGCGTCAGCAACCGAGCCGTTGCCCGCAGCGCCAGTCCATTCGGCGGTCGCCACACCGTCGAAATAGATGAAGAACTCTGTCGGCGCATTCATCGTGTCGTAGTCGGCCTTCACGCGATCCGCCGACAGCACGCCGTTGTACATGCGCACTTCGTCGTACCTCCCGACAAACGGGTTTGCACGGTTGCCGAACCTGCCGATCCAGAAGCCGTCGGACACGTTCGAGGGCAATGCATCGGTGATTGTGCCCTCGTTCACCTTTACGCCGTCCGCATACGCCTTCATCTCCGTACCGTTGAACGTCACGCAGTAATATGCCCACCTGTCAACAAGAGGATCCACCCTGACCGTGGCGGGGAACTTCGTGAAACTTGCCGTGTTTCCAGACGTGACGCGCAGGGCGTAGTTGTTGACATACTCGGACTCGCTGACGCCGCTGGGCTTGTCGGTGCTTTCAGGCGTGGTGACTTCCCAGCCGTACTTTGCTGTCGAACCTTTAGGATCAGGTGTCGCCGCCCTGGAGCAGAGAAGGCGAAAGACGTTTCCGGGAAGTTCCGCCGACTGGTAGAACCAGCCGCTGATGGTAAACGTGTTGAAGTCGTCGAGTTGTCCATCGTATCGCGGAACCTTCAATGCATTGCCAACATTGCTTGTAGTCGTGTTGACGCGGCTGCCGCCCACCACCCCGTCGGGGGACGCGACCATCGTGTCCTTGTCACCATTGCAATTTGTGTGTGTGGAGTCGTGCGGCGTGGCGTCGAGGCCATTGCCTGTCGCATCGGGCTCGACCTCCGCGCCGCTTGCCTTGCCCATGTGCCAAACGCCTGCGTAGTCGCTCCACACCGCCGTGTTGGTGGCGGGCTGCGCCTTGGACGCATCGCCCCAGTGCATCGTGATCTCGGTGCCGTTGGTGAGGGACGGAATCCTCACCCAGATGTCGGAATCGCCGCTCGGATTCCACGTGTCGATTTCGCGTTCGAGGACATTGTTCCCCTCCGGGTCAGACGAGAACCACACGTCCGTGCCTCCGTCCCAGTCGTCGCACGCAAGGTAGCTGAACGTGTAGCGGTTCTCGCCAAGACGTATCAACGCCTGAAAGTCCGTCAAAGTTTCCGTACCGGCGTAGCCCGCACACTTGATCGTGACGGACTTCGGCGCGGTCGGCAAGCCGAAGAACTTGGTCGGCGTGTTCATCGTGTCGTAGTCGGCCTTTACGCGATCCGCCGAAAGAACGCCGTTGTACATGCGCACCTCGTCGTATTTTCCGATAAACGGGTTTGCACGGTTGCCGAACCTACCGATCCAGAAACCGTTGTCGTTGGCCGTGGGAAGCGTATCTGTTATCGTCCCCTCGTTCACCTTCACGCCATCGACATACGCCTTCATCGCCGTACCTTCAAACGTCACGCAGTAGTGGGCCCAGCGATTGACAAGATTTTCGACCTTTGTGGCCGCCTGAAACGTTGTGAAATTGGAGGTTTTGCCAGATGTCACTCGCGCCACGTAGCAATCGCGGTAAACGGTGTCGGCATCAGTTACGCCCGAAGGCTTTTTGCTCGCATCCGGCGATGTCAGCTCCCAGCCGTTGTACACAGTAGATGAGCCAGTGGTCGCAGCCCGAGAGCAAAACAAACGATAAGTATTGGGGAGAGAGGCCGTCTGGTAGAACCAGCCACTGATGGTGAAGGTGTTGAAGTCGTTCAGCTTGTTCTTGTAGCTCGGCACCTTCAACGCATTGCCGATGGTGCTCTCCGTTGTGTTCGTGCGGCATCCGCCTATCACACCATCCGCAACTGCAACCATCAAGGCCGTGTTGCCATTGTTGTTATTGAACGTGGAGGCGTGCGGCGTCGCATCCATTTCGTTGCCCGAGACGTCGGGCTCGCTTTCGGCCTGCGTGGCCTTGCCCATGTGCCACACGCCCACATAGCCGCTCCACACCGCCGTGTTGGCGGCGGGCTGCGCCTTGGACGCATCGCCCCAGTGCATCGTGATCTCGGTGCCGTTGGTGAGGGACGGAATCCTCACCCAGACGTCCGAATCGCCGCTTGTATTCCACGTGTCGATTTCGCGTTCGAGGGCGTTGTTCCCCTCCGGGTCAGACGAGAACCACACGTCCGTGCCTTCCACCTGGTCGGCGCAGTCGGCGTAGTGGAATCCGTAACGTCCGTCGGTCAGGCGTATCAGCGCCTGGAAGTTCGCCAACGTCTCAGTTCCGGTGTAGCCGCCGCACGTCAGCGTCACCGACTTCTCCGCCGCATACGACGGAAGTATCGCACTCGCGGCGATTGTGATTGCCGCAAGTACGGCGCGAATAGTCTTTGTTTCCATGCCTTTTGCCTTTCTTTGTTTTGTTGAAAATTTGGTGTGTGAAAAACGCGGGCCGCGAGGCGCGGTCTGCGTCTCTCGGCTCATGTGGTTAAAGGATTTGTTGTGGTTGATTTCAACGGGCAAGATGCCCGCTGTCCCAGCGCCGTCAGGCCATGAGGGGGGGGGGTATTTGCGCCATGCGCGGACGCGCCACGGGGCGTCTGTGCGTGGTTATACGCGGCGTCGTTTCCGATGCCGTTCCATGCCTTCTCAATGGCGTCATTTGCGATTTACCGTTCAACGTCGTTGGTCTCCCAAAGAAGATGGGCGGTATGATAGCACATCCTTCTATGATTTGTCAATCCCCCCGCGCGGCCACGCTTATCCCGACTTTTTCGGGATGAGTTATCCCGAAATTGCGTCGCACCCCTGAAAACATTGGCTCAAAAATATTTTCAGG
>CACWIW010000025.1 GCA_902761035.1 uncultured bacterium
CGCCCCGCAGCACGCACTTCCGCAATCGCACCACGGATTGCCGCAACAGGCACCACTATTGCATGAACAACCATGTGCGTCGTCGTATTCCCCGTCCGTCGGCATCCCGTCTCCCTGCATGGCATTGTCCTCGTTCTCGGACAGTCTGGGGCAGAACCGCGCCGTCTGCGTGTATTCCGTCGCGCCGCAAAGGTAGCTCGGATGCGTCAGCGTATAGGAGACCGGGGTCGTCGAGGAACGCGGGAAATTCCCAGTCAGTTCGGCGGACAGGTCCGATTTCGCCTCGACGGATATCTTGTCCGTCGCATTCCATGTACAGACCAGCCCCTTGACGTCCCTGCCCGGGTCGAGGAATACCAGCAGTTTCTTCGCGTTGAGGTCGTGGATACACGGCTCCTTCGCCTTGGTGTTCGGGAACGCGATCCATCCGTGTTCAAGCGTGTACCAGGCCGGAAGACGCCCGATGGTGTAGCTTCCCGAGTCGATTTCCGCCTGCAAAGTCGCAGGGATTGAACCCCAAATGCCTAATTCCACACCCCTCGGCAGGGGGACGTGAACGCTATTGGCGGTTGGGTCAGGGGCGTCTCCGCCCGAGCCGCGCAGAGGCGGAGACGCGGGACGAGCCATCACGGGAACGACGATGTCGCCGATGACGATGCGCCCGGCTCCGCTCCCGCTCACGGTGATTGTCAGCACGGCAGTGTCGTTGGTGTCAACGGGATAGGCGAATGGCGCATTTGTCGTCCCGGTGTAGAAGATGTGCTCGTATATTGTGTTCGTCGATCCTTCGGGACAGGCGAATGGGTCTAGGTCTCCGAGCTTTGCGGCAAATCCGTCGCAGTATTCGGTGCTGATGGAGTTGGGGTCGAGTGGATCGGAATTGTAGATGAACACCTCATCGTAGTCCGTGAGGCCGTCGTAGTCGGAATCGGGGTGGCGGGGGTCGGTGTGGTACACAAACAGCTCGTCGATGGTGGCGAGGTCGTCGTTGTCGGGATCGGGGTTTACTGCGTCCTCCGGCGAAAGCGGGTAGAACGTCATCGAGGTGACGTTGGTGGGGATGGCGTTCGTCGTCCAGTCGTTGCCCGCGAACGACGCGCCGATGACGGCGTTTACAACGGGCTGGCAGCCCGTTGTACTAGTGCCGCCACACCGCGAAAGGTCGTAGCGGTAGGTGAACTGTCCGTCCGTCCTGAACTCGATCTGGAAGGAAAGCGGCGTATCGGTGTCACGGTCAAGCAAGGCGTTCTGCCACGTGATTTGCAGCGTGTTCGAGGGCGTGACGTAGTGCCACAGCTGGCTCGGCCTGTCGGATTCGGCAAGCCAGTCCCAGTTCGCCTGCCGTGCAATTCCGAGCGACGCCATGAACGGCGCGAACCAGTAGTTAGTGGCGATCTCGCCGCCCGCCTCCATTATCTGCGGCTCTATCTTGCCGAAGGCGTAGATGCGCAGACGGTCAACGTCGTTTGTGGCGACCTGAAACGCCCAATTCGTGAGAGCCACGTAAATCCAGTCCGTCGCCGCGCCGAACGCGCGCCAGTCAGAACACACGGTCGCACCGACGGGCGCGGAGAAGTCGAACGCCTCGTCCGTGCCGACGCGCGACATCACGAAACCGCGCCGGAAGTCGTCGCCCGTGATCGTGCGCGTGGTGTTCGTCGAGGTGATGGGGGCGAAGTTCGACCACTCGTCCGTGACGGGCGCGGGGTCGCCGACCATGCCGCCCTGCGATGGTAGAATCCCGCCCTGGAATCCCTGCTGCTGGTTGTTCGTAACCGAGCCGGGCGAATCGAGCGGCTGAAGCCCACCGCCGGGGCCGACAACCATCTGCACGTTGTTCGTGCCGCCGTCCCCGCCGCCAGGATCTCCGCCGTTGCCTCCGCCGTCCGGCTTGATGCTGGCAATGAGCCAGAATGCAAGGAACATGATCCCGAACACGACGCGCCCTGTCTTCGACTGCTTCTTGAAGAACCCCACCATATCCCGCACGGGGCGGATGTCCTTCGCACGGGGCGGATGTCCTTCTCGTGCATCAGCGCGACAAGCCACGCGATGGTCAAAACACCAGAAAGAGAAACGAGAAACGCTATCCAAAGTCGTGAAAGCATGGCGTCACCTCACTTTGAGCGCGAAGGAGTTGTGCTTGATGTCGCACCGAACCCACTCGGACGGCGTTCCCGCGCCGCGCCGGACGACGCGCGCCATGTTCCATTCGCGCCTGAAAAGCCATGCCGGGGGAGGCGTGGTGGAAAGGCCGGAAAAGGCCGTCTCGCCCCCGCACGTGGCCGTGAAACGCCTCGGCGCGAAGTCCGGGTCGTGTTCCAAGTGGACGTCCAGGACGCCGCACAGGGCGTTTACGGCGGCTTCCGTTTCAATCCGCTCCCAGGCGCGGACGTTCTCGACGAAGTACCGCCCCGCGCGCCAGCCGTAAACCGTCTCGATCTCCGACACGTCCAGCACGCCGTTCGTGTTCGCGTCGCACCCGAACGCGATTTCAAGATTGTTCGTCGGCGTTCCGTCCAGCTGCAGCCGAATCTTCACGTCCCTCACGTCCGTGCGCCCCGTTTGGATCACGACGTTGGTGGATACCTCCGTGTCCGCATACGGCGACACCGGCTGCGCCGGCACGAGGATCGTGCGAGATTCCCCAGACAAGTACATCAAGCCGCATGTGATACATATCATCACGCGCCATTTGACCACCAAGCCAATTCTGTTCTTGAACATCAACATTGTTTCACCTCATGCTCCGCTTAAGTACGACAAGATCGAGCGGCGGAATGCGCTCTCGTGCGAAGCAGCAGCGCGCTGCTTGAAGATGTCGGACGGCGTACTGCGCTCGCTGATGTGCATATTGCTCGTTCGCTGGACAGGCAGATACTCCACCCATTGAACGGCGACTTTGTGCCATTTCCCGTCGCCGCCGTACACTTCTTCGTAATCGACGCGCTTCACGCCTTTATATCCGTATGCTGTAACCGCAATCGTGCTTTCGCCGCCCTCTCTCTCGACGACCTGCGTCTTAAGGATGTTGCGCGTTATGCAGCTCGGATGCTCAAACTTGCCGTCGCCGTAGTAGTTGGCGACAGACTCATGCTCCCAAAAGGACGATGCCTTGCGTCCGAGGACGCCTTTCCAGATGTCCTCGTGCGTCCGCATCTGCTGATAGAGCGGAATCGCAAGAAGCGGTGCCATCGCGAAGTAGGCGTCCTTGAAGTAGCGCTCGTTGAACTGAACGAAAAAGGAAAATGCCTCGTCGTAGTCCCAGTTGCGGAACTGCAATGGATCGGTGTCGATTGTCGCCTCGTTGAGATGCTGCGAGAAAAGCACATTGACCTTTCTCTGTTTGATGAACGTGAAGTCGTCGCCGTAGCCTACCGTCGAGTCCTTCATCAGATTCAGCATCTGCGCCTGCGCAACTGGAGTGAACAGCAGACGGAACTCAACCTCGTGGTCGCGGTCTTTGGCGTGGAACCACGTCTCGAACTCGTGGTTGCTCATCAGGGTGAAATTGGAGTTGTCGGTGAGGTTGCGCGAATATGCCTTCAGCTGGCTGAGACGCCACTTCTTGCGGATCGAACTCCATAATTCGCCGTCCTTCCCGGTCAAGCCGGAGGGTTGCCGTGAAAAGGAAAGATTCGGGGCTGCATCATTGCCATATATGAGGAGCTTCTGCTCGCTGTAAACCGGTATCGGCTTGGTCACGTGGGCGTAGAGCGTCTCGTACCTTCTGACACGATGCCGTTTCCCGTCGGCACCCAATTCCCACTCCGTCCACGAGATTTCCTTTGAGCCTTCGTATGTTTTCGCGCCCCACTCCATTTCGAGGTAGTGCCCGAACACAAAAGGATTCCCATTTATGACGCCGGACTGCGCAAAGATGATGGACTTGCCGTCGTTGAATGAGTCATCCCAGCCATACTGCCTGTGGAGCGAGGCCAGCCTGTCCGCTGTGAAATACGGGTCGAACTCCAGCCGGGGAACCGTCGCCTCGATCAACTTGACGGTTATGTCCCACGTGTAGAGACGGTTCAACGGCTCCATCTGATTCCATGCGATGCCTTTCTTCGTGGTAATTCTCGACTCAAGGTTGGCGAGCAGTTCCGACACCGCGTTAAAGAGAGGAATCATGGCGATCCCCAGAATCAGCCCCACGACTATGCCGAGGATGCACAGCGCCTGCGTATGCTTGTCCGGGCCATTCGTCGCTATCGCCCCAATGAGCGCCGCTACGGCCCCGATAAAACCTATGGCCATCAGGCAGCCGTAGCAGGTCTTCTTGTTGTTTGCCGTCTCGGCTTCGGACTGAAGTTTGTTGATCTCCGCTACAAGCCGACGGTTCGCCCTGACGTCAACGCCAGAACGCTCCGTAAGTTCCTTGAACTTCTCACGCGTCAGCGCGGCGAACTTCTGGCGAAATTCGTCGCGGTAACGCGCAAGCGGCTCATAGACGTCCTCGATCAAAAGAAGGTACCCCTTGCCTGCGCCTTGACCTCGGCGGACGCGGTGAACGGAATGCGCGTCGTGTAGCCGGCGCGGGCCGCGACGATCTGCTTCGTGGGCCAGTCGAAGATGTCGGCGTTCCACTGCATGACGGAATCGTTGTACAGCTGACGGGCGGCGGTGATCTCCTTCTGGAGGTAGCTGTTCTGCTGGATCGCGTCGGCGATTGCGGCGTGCGCCTTGAGGTCAGGATACGCCTCGACCTGCGGGAAGAGCCGCCCGAAACACCCGTCGATCTGGTTGGCGACGGCGTTCCGGTCGCCGTCAGCCAGGCGCCCGCCTCGGAAAGCAGCGACGGCCTTCATGACGTCCTTGTCGAGGTCGATTGCCTTTTCGACGAGTTTTGCGAGGTTCTTCAGAATCTGCACCCTCTGCTCAAGGTAGTTGTCGATGGTCGATGCGTCCGACTGTATCTTCTGCTGGAGCTGCTGGAAGTAGTTTCTGGCGTTGATCTTCATGAACAGGAAGATCAATCCCGGAATTATGAACAGGCACCACAGCACAATCTCGAACAGAGTCGATCCCCAGCCGACTCTGGTGGGGAGCTGCTTTTCTATTACGTTTATGTCGCGCCCCGCGCCATTGACGGGGCCTGTTAGTTCGTCTAGTTCATTTGCCATTTTATTGTTCCTTTTTTTGTTTAGAAAATCACGTGCGGGACTGGACGTCGAGAACTCGCGGTTCCTCATAGCGCGTCGGCCACACGTCCTGTTCGCGGCAGGCCTTCAGCTCCTCAATCGCAAGTTCGTTGACCTTGCCAGCCTGTGCAAGCATCTCCTCGGAAACTTGCCACACCCCGCATCGGTATGGAATTCTCTTCTCGACGGCAATCAGCCATGCCGTCGTATCGACTCCTCCAGAGGCCGCCTTGAACACGTCATGGTAAAACGCCATCTGCTCCGCATAGCCGTATTTGAAACAGTCGTTCGTGAAGTAATCGAGGTTGTCGCAGGTCTTCAGGTCTATTATCGCCTTGAGATTCGGGTTGAACGCGTCCATCCGAATCTGCACATTCTCTCCGAGGTACTCCGTCCGAACGACGCACTCGCAGGCGCAGCCGTCCAGAAGTTCCGCCGTCTTGGGATGCGCCCACACGGCCTCCTGCAACTTCGACATGAAGTCGAACTCGTTAGTCAGGATGATCTTCTTCGTCTGCGTCGCCGCCCAGTCCTTGTACGCCTTGGTCAGTTTGCCGAACGGCTCTCCCGTCTTCGGATTGATCGGCCCGGCGGAGACAAGGTACTCCTCGTCAAAGGCATCCTGCCCCGCCAGCACGAGAGCGTGGGTGGCGCGTCCGATCTGGAACGCCGCCGTGTCGTCGATGATGACCTCGCCGCTGAGTTTCTGCCTGTACAGCAGAGGGCACACGCGGAAGTCCGACAGGAAGTGGCTTGTCAGGTAAAGTCCCTGGTACGCATCTTCCAGATACACATCAAACGGGACATTCTGGATAAACGGATATTCATCAAGCGTCATTAGTTTCTCCTTAGATTCTGATTGTTACTCGTTTGGGGTCGATTCCAAAGTGCCGAAGCAGGTTGTACACCACGTAATTCGGCATGTAGAAGTACGACTTGCTGCCGATCTCCTTGACGCGGACATCATTCCCACTTCCGAACTTCGTGACGTAGCAGTCCGGGTACTTCTTGTGGGGTACGGCCTTGACGAAGAACCGGCGGAACTGCGGCTGGTCTGGCAATGCGTCGAACTTCGCCGAATCGAGCGCCATCAACTTCTCGCAAAGTGCCTGATAGCAATCCTTCCAGGAGGACACGATCCGCACATCCTCGCCGTCGATCATCAACGCCAGCGGAGCACGCACATTCATAAGCGCACTCTCGGTGAGCGGCAACGACTTCACTGCCGGTGCCGGCGGAGCAGCTGGTGCCGGCGGCGGCGGCGGCGGTGGCGGCGGCGGCGTGGGCTTCACCTGCGGTGCGGGTGGTTTTGTGGGCTGCACAGGCGGCGCAGGTGGTGGCGGTGGCGCGGGTGGTTCGACCGTAGGCGCAGGCGCGGGCGGCACAGGCGGCGTTTGTGGCGGCACAGGCGGCGTGACAGGCGTTGGAGGCGCTTTGATGGGAGTGACCGGAGGCTGTGCGGCCCCTCCGCCGCAGATTTCCTTGACTCTGTCGGGCGAAACACCATGCTGTTCAAACCATGCAAGGAGATTTTGCAAAGCGGTCTTGAACCACTGGCTCGTCAGCATGTAGCTCTTACCATCGTAAGGCAGCGTGAATTTAACGTAGAAACGCTTGATACCGTGATCGTCTCTGCATTCAGCATCAGCGTCAGACACAATCTGTTTCAACACCTGGAATCCGCCAGACTTGAAGAACTTCCTTGCCGGATTCGACATGAGATAGGCAATGTCCTCGGCGTTTACCCGTCCCTCGGCGAAAATAACAGGAAACACCTTCTGGGCGACCTCTCCGATCTTGAACGGGAACTCGCCGACTGGCGTTGGCTTGACAGGCGGCGGCACAGGGGGTACAGGAGGCTGTACCGGCGGTGGCGCTGGCGGAGGTTCTGGCGTCGGCACGGGTGGCGCTGGCGGCGGTTCTGGCGGCGGCACGGGGGGCGCTGGCGGGGGTTCTGGCGGCGGCACGGGCGGTGCTGGCGGAACGTCTGCCGGAGGCGCTGGAGGCGGTGCAGGCGGCGTTTCTGGCGGCTGTGCGGGCGGAGCTGGCGGCGGCGGAGTCGCAGGCGGCAGATCACCGCTCTTAACGGGGATGTCGTCCTCCGGCTCTTCCGGTTTGAACGTCGAAACGACCGTGATCTCCCTGGGCGTATCGTCTTCTTCCACACCCTCGTCGGCCGGTTTCTCCGGCTTGATAGATTCCAGGAGCTTGAGAAGCCGCGCCTCCGCGCCCTCTCGGTCGTGATACCACTCGGCGCACCACACGCGGCACATCTTCCAGCCGCCACGGCCAAGGACGTACGACCGTAGCACATCCCTGTCCCGGACGGTGAGCTGCTTCGCGTACGACGGACCGTCGCATTCGACTCCAAGGATATACTCCTTGTCGTTGTACGGGTTCAGGACGGCCATGTCGATCTTGTATCCGGAGTAGCCGATGTCGCGGACGACCTTGTAGCCGTGATCGGAGAGGAACTTGGCCACAATGGAGCTGAACGCGGAATCGGACTTGACGACGGCCTTGCATTTGGACGACCGCGAACCAATCTCCGCATATTCAAGGAAGTCCCGCAACCCGCGCGCACCCTTCGCCATCTCCTCGTCGTTTCTGATGTCGGTGTACTTCATCGACGAGAACACGACCATCTGCTCGCGGGCTCGGGTGACTGCCACGTTGAGGCGGCGTTCACCGCCATCACGGTTCAGCGGACCGAAGTTCATCGACACCTTTCCGTTCGCATCCGGGCCAAAGGTGATGGAAAAGATGATCACGTCCGCCTCGTCGCCCTGGACGTTCTCAAGGTTGCGGACAAAGAACATCTTTTCATCTCCGTGAGGCTGCTGTCCGCCACCCTCGCCCGCAGGAGACGAATCTGCTTCAAGTCCAAACAGCGCAGTCTTCAGTTCTTGATCGTCAGCACAACGCGCGTCAATCAGATTCTCGATCAATTCCTGCTGCTGCATGTTGAAGGTGACAATGCCGATGCTTCTGGGGCGTTTCTTGAACGAGTCCGACTTCACCCTGCGGGCGACATAGTCAACAACGGCCTGCGCCTCGTTCGGGTTTGTTCCATGTCCATACACGCCATTCTTGATGTGGTGGTACTTGACGCCCAACCGGTTCGATTCCGATACGGACGGGAACGAATACAACTCGTCCTCGTAGTAGTTGTGGTTCGAGAACGCTATAAGCGACTCGTGGCGGGAACGGTAGTGCCAGTTCAGGTAAAGCTTCGGGAGTCCCACGTCAAGGCATTCGACAAGAATGCTCTCCGCATCCTCAACCTCCTTTTCCAGCCCGCCAATGGTTGTCTTGCCAAAGAAGTTCGTCGGCGGCATCTGCTGCGGGTCGCCGACGACAACGACCTGCTTGCCGCGCGCCATCACGCCGATTGCGTCGCACACCTCGATCTGCGAAGCCTCGTCGAAGACGATAAGATCAAACGGCTCCATCTCCATGTCGAGGAACTGCGCGACGGAGAGCGGGCTCATCAGGAAGCACGGCTTGTACTTGACCACGAGATCGCCGTTGTCGGAGAGCAGTTTGCGAACGGGCATCTGCCCGCGCTTCTTGTTCATCTCGCGTTTGAGCGCGCCGAGCTGCCGGTTCTCCTCGTTCGTGAAATGCCCACCGTCGAAGTCGGGATACCTCGACGCGATCTTGGCGAAGATTGCCTGCTGGGACAGATTTGAATACTTGTCAATCAGCTTGTGGAACTCGGCGATCTTCGACTCGTGGCTGCGCCCGAAGAAGCCCGGCAGGATCGGGCAGACATCCTCCACCTGACACAGCATCTTGCCGAGATAGGCATCGTCAAATGCCTGCAGGAGATCTGACGCCGGAATCTCGCCGGCCTCGAACTTGTCCGCGAAGCCGCCGACGCCCAGCGCGTCCGCAGTGTTCCTAAACGGCCTATAGCGCATCACATACCGTACCTTGCCGATGTTCGACACGATGCCGTCGCACACCGCAACAGCGGCGGACGGGGCGTCGCACGAACTGCCGTCCTCCAGATGTTCGGCAAAGGCGGCAGACGCCACGAGGAAAGCGTCCCACGCGGAAAGGAAGCGGTCGATCCCGCCAATCAGCTCTTCCGTCAGTTCGGAAGTGGCCGACTTGCCCTTGTCCGCATCGACGCTCCTTGCCGTCTTCTGCGCGGCTAACGCCTTTTCCGCCTTCTTCCTCGCGGCCTTGAGGGTTTCGATGTCGCTCATCGCCCTCAACAGATCCTGCAGCGTCATCCGTCCGAGCGATTTCTTGAGCGGGGCATACTCTTTCAACAGGGAGTTTTCCTTGAAGTGCCTCGTCAGGAACCCAGACTGGCAAACGGCCTCCGCCTGACTGCGGACGGAACGTGTGTCGATGATGAGGAGCTTTTCGATGTCCCATCCGACAAGCGCCTCCTCCGCAGCGGCCACGGCGGCGGCGGCGTCATCGACAGCCTTCTGACGCGCAGCCGCCTCGCCCATCATCGCCTTCAGCTGCTCCGGCGTCATCGAGGCGTCGCCGACGTTCGCAAGCGCGCGCTTCTCCTCCTTGAACACCTTTAGGAGTTCCACAGCATGGGCAAACGTGTCACTGTCGGTCGCGTCCGGAAGCGAGAAGTTGTCCTTTATGGCGGCGTATGCCTCCAGCGCCTTGTGTGCGGCAAGCGACAACGCCTCTGCCGAACTCTTCAGCGCCCGCTCAAACGGCATCGACCAGGACGGTTCCTTCAGGCGCGGAATCTTCTGGAGGGCCGATCGGTCGGGAACGTTCTCGATCTCCGTGATAAGCGTGCGGAGGGCGTTGCGCTGCTCCTCCTTCTCTTCCCAAGTTTGGGTCAGGCAGTCGGCCGTGATCAGTTCCTGGTACTTCGGCTCTCCCTCCTCCATCGCCCGCGCAAAGCAGTCATACGCGGTGAGCCTGTTCGGATAGCGGTGGTGCAACGCCTCCACGTAGCCCGCCAGCTCGTCGCGCAACGCGCAGATCTGCTCCGCAGAACGTTGCCATTCCTGCGACGTGGAAGACTTGCCAATTTCAAGGGACGAGGCGAACTGCTGCATTACGGAAGACTTGTCGCCCTTGTTGGAGTGGAGTTCAAGACAGAACGGCTCCAGCCCCACCTCTTTCAAGCGTTTGTGTACGACGTCGAGGGCAGCCTTCTTCTCCGAGACGAACAGCACCCTCCGGCCGATTGCCAGGTTGTGCGCGATCATGTTCGTGATTGTCTGCGACTTGCCTGTGCCGGGCGGCCCGTACAGCACGAACGACTTTCCAAGCGAGGAGTACAGGACTGCGGTCAGCTGCGAGGAGTCCGCGCTGACAGGGCAGTAGAGTTCGCCGGGCTTCAGGTGCTTTGCGATCTCGTCAGGGGGAAACACCTCAATGCCATCGTTGAACTTTCCGCCCGCGCTGATGAGGTGGTTGACGAGTTCGCTCCGGTGCAGGGCCTCGGAGTTCTCCATCAAGTCGCGCCACATGGCGAACTTCCCGAACGCGAAATGGCCAATTGCCGCGCTGTCGATGATTTCGACGTCCTTTGCCTTCTTCACGCACTCGCGGAAAATCTGCATGATGTGCGGAACGTCGAGTCCGGCGTCGTCCAGCGGCAGCGGGTCCAGCCCCGGCACCTCGATTCCGTACTGCGCGCGCAGGAACTGGAGAAGCGTCGTGTTCACGACCGTATCGTCATCGCGCTTGGCGATGCAGATTCCGGCGTCCGTCGCCGTCTTCCCGATCCGAATCGGCACAAGGATCAGCGGCGCTTCATACGACTTGGCGTTGCTGCGGCGCTTGGGGTCTTTCCAGCTCAGGAACCCGATTGCCGCGAAAAGCGTGTGTACTCCCGCCTCCTCTAGGTCGTTCTGGCCGAGCTTGTACAGCCCCTTCATGGCCCGTACCACGGCTCGTGGACCGTCCTCGACGCAGAGTCTATGGCAGGCGAATTCCGCCTGGACGATTTCGTTGAACCGTTCCTGCGTGAATTTGTGCGCCTTGAAGTCGGCAACGTCCTTCGCCGTGAACGCCTCGACAAACGAGCGGACCGGCACCTCCTCGCCAGACGCAAGCCAATCCTCAAGCGAAGCGGGATCGGGACAACAAACGCGCAGCACGTCTTTTGAGTCACGTGCATTGAGGAGCTTGTTCGTCGGGGAAAGGTCGAGAAGCTTCTGCGCCCACACGGCCACACGGCCCGTCGGGGCGACTGCCTTTTTCAGTTTGCTGATATCGACGGACTCGACCTTTCGGAGCGTGCCCACACCTTTCTGCTTAACGTCATGCCCGTCGGCCTCGAACTCCGCGTCCTGGGCGGCATTGCCGATTGCCAGCGGCATGACGCCGCTCATTCGTGCGGCGACAACGTCAACCGCGCAATGGAACTCCCCGTCCCTCTCCGCCGCGAGACGCAATTCCCGTCCGGTTTTCTCTGCCTCCTCGAACGTCTTGTCGCTCGTCACCATCGTGGTTTCGATGGCGATGAACTCGTTTGCTGCTATCAGCTTGCGCAGAACCTGCGGGTCCCTCATCTCGACCTGCGGCAGGTGCTCCTCGACGAGGAAACAGCCCACGAATGCGTGTCCGCTGATTATGATGATCACCGGATGCAGCTGGCATGCCTCCATGATCGAGGCAAACAGGATCGACGAATCGAGGCACGTGGCGACCTTGTACTTGAACACCGTGTCCGGCATCCGTATCTTCTGCCCCGGCAGATTGAAGCTGGATGCGGGATTGGAGTATGAAATGCCTTTCTTCTGGATGGCGCGGTACATGGCCGCACACATCTTGAAGACATGCTCGCGGTCCATCTGGTAGCCAGCAAGCGACGCGTCCCCGCCGGCGATTCGCTGCATTTCCTTTGCGACTTCAGGCTGGAGCTGGTGTATCGACTCGCAGTTGGGCTTTACGAACGACGCAAGGAACACTGGCAGATTCCAGATGTCGTGCGACTGGTCCGCCGCCAGAGCCTGCACCTCGTAGTCGTGGCTGAAAAGCGTTTCGTCTCCGCGAACGACCTCAATCCGCAACGATCCGGGCTGCGCGTCCTCCAACCTACGGAAAAGCGCAAGGTTGTACGTCAGCTTGACCGAACCCAGTTCCGTCTCCGCCTCCGGCCAGAGCGGGCCGGTCTCGACCGTCGTGGTCTGGAAGAACTCCTCCGGCGAGCTGATGCGGCAAGTCAAGCCATCCACCTTCTCCGCCGTGACGTTCTTGATCTTGAGGCTCGTTATCAGCGGGAATTTGTTCTGCGCAAGGGCAAGGTTGAGGCATTTCCCGTACTCGATCTGAACCGACACGCCGCCCTTGACGTCGAGCTGCGCCCCCTCGTCCTGGAGGAGAAGCCCCGCGTTGATGCCGCAGAGGAACGCCGCGAAAAACTCCTTGTGCAGCAAGTCCCAGTACCCGGCAAGCATCGCCTCGCTCGGCTTGTCATCCGAATTCGGGTCGATGTAGCGGTTGGTCTTCTGCGCGATCTCCTTTGAAATGCCCTCAAGCGCGTCCGAGTATTTGCGGAACGTCGTCTCGAAGTCGTCGTTCGTGAATGACGACAGCTTCTCGAACGGGATCTCGCCGACACGGCAGAATCCGCCCTCCAGCATCATCATGTCGTACACCTTGTCGGCGTCGAACGCGGTGGAGTTGGCCAGCCACTCGACGGACGCGCCAAGGCCGATGTGCAACGCGGCGAACACGCCGATGTCGCGCATCATGTTGTAGTCGCCCGCAATCTCCTCGTCGGTCTTGACCGCCTCCTGGAGCTTTGACGCGATTTCAACGGCGGCCTCTTTCCAAGGACCGATGTTGAAGTTGCGCTGCTTGAGAAGGCCGAGCTTGCCGCCGCACATTGCAAACACGTCGAGTATCTTCAGCGGATCGATCTCTCCGTCCTCGTTCGCGCCGTCCAGAATCTTTCCAACTGTCACATGAGAGACGTAACGAAGATGGGTCTCAGGGAACATCTCCGCAAGCTCCTCGGCCATCTTTTCGTACACGTCGGAGGGAACGCTCCATATCTTCGGTTCGGGTGCGCCCTTGACGAAGATTGCGAAGTCGAACTTCCCGTTCCTGATTCCGGCGAAGAGCATGTTCGTGATGTTCTTAACGTCGTTTTCTTTCAGGAATGCGAGCTTGAGCGCCTCGATTATGTTGTCGTTGAGGCCGTGGTTGAAGATCAGCAGCTTCTCCTTGAAGCTCATCGGGCCATAGACGACGCGCTGGCGTACTTTGCCGACCATGTCGTCCTCCACGATGTTCAGCTTCGCACGGTCCATCGCCCGAGCCTCGTCGTAGTCGAACACGAGGCGGATGATGTAACCCTTGCCGAGGTACCTCACGAGCGTCGGATACGGTATCACCGAGACGCCGTGGCAATGCGGGCATGTCTGCGCGAACGCGGACAGGTCCAGGAGCCTCTTGAAGTCCTTTGGATTCTCGTCGAGGTCAAAGCAATCCTGCATCACCGGCATGAAAAGCTGGTGGCACTTGGGGCACTCGACGCTTGGCCCGCCGTCCCCGCCTTCACCATGCGGAGTGACTGGCGGTCCCGGCGGCGGGTCGCTGGGCTTTTCAGTAGGCGGCACGGGGGCGTCGGACGGCGGCTCCGGATTGTCGTGCGGCTCGTCGGAGCGCTGCTCGCCGGCTGGCGGCACCGCACCGTTCAGAAGAGCCTCCTCCTCCCCATACGTGAACGTCGAGCCTTCCGGCACGCGGCGGCGATTCATCATCATCGTCACGCCGAGATGGAAGCCGACGTAGTACAGGCAGCTGACTAGTTCCACTTCGTTCGTGCAGCCTACGCATGGGGCAAAGATCTTCTGCCATGCCGCGTACAGCTCGTCGTTGAATGAACAACTCCTATCCCAGTCCAAGCCGAAATATGCCGAAAGGATGTCGCCGGAGAACTGATATGATTTCTTCTCTGCCAGAACCTTGCGCATCGCCTCGCTGTCGATGCTTTTAGGTTCCGTCCTGAACTTGCCGCCATAGACGATGCCGGCCCGCCACGACCAGTGAAGTACGGTTGTCCGTGCGCCGTCGATGTCGTCCTCGCCGTATTCATCCGCCAGCGAGGGCTCGTTCTCATAGAAGTGTATGATGTCTTCGGCAAAGTCGAATTCCGTCCGAGCCTCGATCTCGTCCTTGACATAGCCGTGGTTCATCGCAATTGTCTGGAATGCCTCTGCGCACTCCTTGATCAGGTCTCGCGGAGAAAGCGGGGCGACGCCTTTGTTGCTTACGGTGGGCGGAACAGGCGGTTTGGGCGGAACAGGCGGAGCCGGCGGTTCGTCGGAGGCGAACGACGCAAGACGCTCTACGCCTTCCTTGGCCTCCTCGTACCCTGCGTCTAACGCCGCCTTGTAACAGGCAAGCGCCTCCTTGAGATTCTTCCTGCCGGTATCCTCGGATTCATAGATCTTTGCAAGCTCAAGATAGGCGCGGCCATAACCAGCCTCTGCGGACTTCCTGTACCAGTCGATGGCCTTGCCGATGTCCTGCGCTTCTCCAAAGATTCCTCGCTGGCAATATACGCCCATACCGTACATTCCAAGTGGGTTCTTCTGCTCGGCCGACTTTGACATCCAGGCGTGCGCCCGGATTTCGCTCTGCGTGACGCCCTCGCCATTCTGGAAACACAATGCAAGCGCGTGCTGCGCGTCGGGATCGCCATTCTCCGCCGCCTCCCGGAAGCACTTGAACGCCTTGAAGTGGTTTTGCCGCACGCCGTCGCCGTTGTAGTACGCCACGCCAAGGTTGAAAACGGCTGAAGGTTCATGGGACTTTGCAGACTCCTTCAGCTGCCAGAACTCGTCGCTGGGGGCAGGATCAATGGAGGCCGTCCGTCCGAGGAGATCGGTTATCGAGAATTCGTCAACCACCTCGCACAGTCGAAGCGGCTCGAAGTCGGCGTCGTGGATGATCTTGTAAAGCTCGTCGTATGATTCGCGGGGCGTGATTATCTCGCAATGCTCGTTTGAACCCTCTTTGTTGTAGATGAACTTCAGTCCGCCATTTTCGCCACAAAGCTGCCAGAACGTGATCTTGCTGCCGATCTTCAGGTCTTCGGACGCATGGAGCGCCTTCTTGCAGGCGGCCACCACATACGGGTCAAGGCCCGCATCGACAGTGCGGATGATGTCCTGTAGCTCACCCAGCCCGCCGACGGCAACGCGCACGTCGTGCTCACCGTCCATGCGCCATTGCTCGTCCCATCCGCCCATGTCAACGGGTGCCTTCGAGTCCTCGTCGTTGATGGCAGTATCGCGGTCTGAGCAGACGTCCACAAAGAGCGACTTGTCGTTGTCGATGTAGATGCACGGATACGGCAAGATTCCGGACGTGCCGCATTTCGGGCACGTCTGCTTGAAGAACTGCGCGTTCAGGATTTGCGCCTTTAGCTCCGGCTTGCCTGTCACGTCAATACGGCGCACAACCTTCATCTTGACAATGTTTCCGCAGTTCCCGCATTTGAAGGACGGCCCGTCGCTCTGGTCGGGAGGATCAGGCTGTTCCGGGGGCGTAGGAGGCGTGGATGCAGTCGTCGGATTCTCCCCTCCTTCAAGGGCTTCCAGTTTCGCCCTCGCTCCTTCATGCCCGAGTTCGATAGCCCTACGATACCACTTCTTTGCCTCTTCCTGATCGGTTAGTACGAGACAGCCCTCTGAATAGACGAGGCCGACCTCGTAGGCGGCGTCGGCGCTGCCGCCTTCGGCAAGGGACTTCATCGTCTCAAGGCCCTCAAGCGCCTTCTCCTCGTCGTCTCCTTCGAGGTAGGTCTTGGCCAGCATGAATTGGAAAGTGTTGTCTGCCATGTTCTCTCCTCGTCAAATAACCTCAATGCGGTTTGCTTCAACGCCTAAACGGTTCAAAAGCTGGCGGAAGTAGTACTCCGTCCGCCACAGATAGATTTTGTTTGCCAGCTCCTTGGCGCGGACGTTGCCGTCCGATCCGAGCTTTGACTTGAAATGGTCATGCGGCGTCTTCTTGCCGGCTTCAAGATGGATAAAGTACTTACTGAACTGGCCGTCCTGCGGCAGGGCGTCGAATTTCGCAGGGTCAAGGTCGTTCAACTTTTCAAACAGCTTCTGGAAGAGTTCTTTCCAGGTGCCGACGTTGGCGACCTTCGAGCCGTCGAACATCAGGGTGCTTGGCTTCTTCACAGCCGAAATGTGCGCCTCATCTAGATAGTTTCCACCGGTTGGTGCAGCCGGCTGGCTGACCGGCGTCGGGGCGGCAACGGGCACGCTCGGCTTGGCGGCTGTCTGTTTTGCCGCGTCAAATAGATTCATCTGGACAGGGTCAGCGACAAGTACAAGGGGCGGTGGTTGAGACGGCGTCCTCGACGCGGGCGTCACGGTGGGCTGCGTGGGCGCAGGCGGTACGGACGGCTGCGTGGTGCCACAGGGCATGTCGTCGCCCAAAGAGAGCTGTTTCACGCCGTTCATGCGGGCGAACTTCACGTCGATTCCGTACTCGAAATCGTCATCTTCGAGGGTGAACAGCTTTTTCATGCCCTCGTCGACCGCCGCCTCGAACGAGATGTTATGGCAGACAGCCGTCGTCTCGATCATGATCATCGCGTTGTCGCGGCAGAATTTCTTGAGGATGCCGGCCTTGTCAACCGACACCTGGGGCAGATGCTTGTCCTCAAGGAACACGCCTACGAATGCGTGCCCCTGAATCAGCACGATGACGGGATTGAGATTGCACGTTTCAGCTATCGACGCAAAGAGCAAGGTGGAGTCCAGGCAGGTCGCCAGCTTGTACTTCATGATCTCGTTCGGGAGACGGATCTTCTGCCCCGGCAGGCCGAAGTTAGCCGGGCACTCCGCATAGCGGATGTACTTGCGTCTGATCGCCTCGAAGATGGCGCGGCAGATGTACCCGACCCTCTCGCGGTCGCCTTGGTAGCCATTGAGCGAGGGATTGCCCGTCCCCTGCCCCAGGAGCGTGGCGGCGTCGGACTGCATCTGGAGAACAACCTCGCAATGCGGGATGACATACGCGGCAAGCATGTCGGGCTGGCGGAGGATGTTGTGCGAGTGGTCTGGGGCGACGGCCTCGACACGGTAGTCGTGCTTGAACAGCATTCTTCCTTCCGAAAGAACCTCCACGCGGAGATAGCCGGTCTGGACGCTCGCCACGCGGCGGAGCGTCTCGACGTTGAAGCGAATCTGGATCGCGCCCGTGTCGATCTCCTTGTCCTCCCAGAGGTCGCCCAGGTCTTGCGTGTATTCCAGCAGGAACTTCTCCGGGCAGGATATGCGGCACTCGCACTTCTTCAAGGTATCCCGCGTCTTGTTCTTGATACGGAGGTTGGATATGAGCGGGCGCAGGTTCTGCGCAAGGGCGAGGTTGAGGTGGTGCGTGTAGTCGATCTGCACGGATATCCCGTTCTTGACCACTTCCTGCGTTCCCTCCTGGGAAAGGTAGGTGCCGATGGCAAAGCCGGTCAGGAACGCCGCGTAAGCCTCGCGGTGCAGGAGCCGACAGAACGCGTCGGTCTGGTCCTTCGGCATCTTCTTTGGATCGTAGTACTGCCCGTCGCGCTTGGCCACCTCGATAGCCAGCGACTGGAAAGCGAGATCGAACCGCGACAGCCGCGCGCGCACCTCGTTCGTCGCAAACGCACCGAGCTTGCTCACGCCGATCTCTCCCACCTTGCACAGCCCGCCGGCGCGCATCATCATGTTGTACACCGTCTCGGGGTTGAGTTCGGCGGGGTGAAGCCTGTATTCAGTCGCCGCGCCGATGCCCGTGTGCAGGGCGGCGGTGATATCCGCGCGAATCATCATCTGGTACTGTCCGGCAAGCCCCTTGTCCTCGATCAAGTCGTTTACAAGAAGCTCACCCACCTGATAGGCGCAATGCTTTACGATGGAGCGGTTGTTGACCATGATCGGCGCGAAAAGCCCCTTGGCCGTTTCCAGTTCCGCCGCCTCGCCGATGATGTCGTAAGGGTTGGTTCCCTCGCTGTTCGAGGCGTCGTCCGATATGTCAACCGGCAGAAGCTCGGTCATCTGCTCCTTGGTCGGCTCGTCCACCTTGGCAAGGCGCATGGCCTGACGCTCCTTGACCTGCTCGTAGAACGTCCTCGCCACGCGGGCGTTCCCGAACGCCTTTGTCTTGTTCGCGACGAGCGCGTGCATCTCCTCCTGCACGAGGCGCACGACCTCTTCGCCGAACCGGTAAAGCTCCTTCTTGGCCATGCGGGCGAAGATTTCCGCAAGCTCGTCCGCCGAGTAGTCGGGAAACTCGATGTAGCGGGTGAAGCGCGATTGCAGGCCGGGGTTCATGTCGATGAACTTGTGCATCTCGTCGGTGTAGCCAGCGATAATGACGACGAGCTTGTCACGGTCGTCTTCCATGCGCTTGAGGAGCGTATCGACCGCCTCATGGCCAAAGTCCTTCTCTCCCCCGTTGGCAAGCGTGTACGCCTCGTCGATGAACAGGACGCCGTTCAACGCCTCGTCGATGATGGCGTTGGTCTTCACCGCCGTCTGCCCGATGTACTCGGCTACGAGCTTCGATCTGTCCGCCTCCACGAGCGTGTCGGTTTTGATCACGCCCAGCGCCTTGTAGGCGCGCGCCATGATCCTTGCGACCGTTGTCTTGCCAGTTCCCGGACTCCCGGAGAACACGCAATGGTAAGACGCCGGCGTGACCGTCAGACCCATCGCCTTGCGCCGCTTCTGCAACTTGAAGTAGCTGACGAGCTTGCGGATCTCGTCCTTGACGGGCTTGATGCCCACCAGCTCGTCCAGCTCCTTCAGCACGTCGTCGATGGACTCGTCTTTCCCCACGGGCGCAGAGCCGCCCGGCAGGTCGTCAACGGTCAGCTCCTGCAGGTCGGCAGGCGATGGATTCTCGATCCCCGCCATCCGTGCGGCCTTGTTCTCCATCGTCGCCTCGAACAGGGTGCGGACAAACCTCGCGTTGCCGAATCCCTCCTGCTGGCTCTTCAGTTCAAGTGCCATGCGGTCCCTGACGGCTGCGAGCATGTTGCCGTCAACGGTGTACTGGTTCTTCTCGGCAAGGTTGCGGAATATCTCGGTCAGCTCGTCGGCCGAATAGTCGGGGAAGTTTATGTAGCGGGTGAAGCGGGACTTAAGCCCCGGATTCATATTGATGAACTTCTCCATCTCGTTGGTGTACCCGGCCACGATCACCACGAGCCGGTCGCGGTTGTCCTCCATGCGCTTGAGGAGCGTATCGACGGCCTCTTTGCCAACAACATCTTTCTCATGGCCTTTTGCAAGCGTATACGCTTCGTCGATAAACAGCACTCCATTTAACGCTTCGTTAATAATGGCGTTCGTTTTGAGCGGGGTTTCGCCCTGATACTGGCCTAGCAGTTTTGATTGGTCAGCCTCAACAAGATTACTTGTTTTAATAATGCCCAGAGCCTTGTATATCCTCGCCATGTAACGGGCGACGGTCGTTTTCCCCGTTCCGGGATTGCCGGTGAACACGCAATGGTACGATGCGGACGTGACAGCGAGTCCTTGCGCCTTCCGCTGCTTCTGGAACTTGAACACCTCGGCGAGTTTGCGTATTTCCTTCTTCACCGGCTCGATGCCTGTAAGCTCGTCGAGTTCCTTCAATATGTCCTCGATCTTCTCGCTCGTCTCCCCGTCAAGGGCGGACTGGGTCGGCAGGTCTTCGGGCAGAATGGTCTGGAGATCCTTTTCTCCCGGATTCTGCATCCGCCCGATGCGCCCGGCCTGCTTTTCAAGCGTCTTCTCGAAGTAGGTGCGCACGAACCTCGCGTTGGCGAACGTGTCCATCCGCTTCGCAAGTTCGTATTCCATCCCCTCGTGGACGATCTTGAGGACGTCGCCAGTCGGCTTGCAGCCGTTCTTTTCCGCCATCGCCTTGAAGATCGTGGTCAGCTCGTCCGCTGAATAGTCAGGGAAATCGATGTAGCGGGTGAAGCGGGATTGCAGCCCCGGATTCATCTTCAAGAACTTCTTCATCTCGTTGGTGTACCCGGCCACGATCACCACGAGCCTGTCACGGTCGTCCTCCATGCGCTTCAGGAGCGCATCGACCGCCTCCTGACCGAAGTCCTCTTCCCCGCCCTGGGCAAGGGAGTAGGCCTCGTCGATGAACAGGACGCCGTCCAGCGCGGAATCGATCACGGCGTTCGTCTTGATCGCGGTCTGCCCGATGTACTTGGCGACAAGGCCGGAACGGTCTGTCTCGACGAGCCTGTCGGTCTTGAGAATGCCCAGCGCCTTGAACACCTTGGAGATGATCCTTGCCACCGTCGTCTTGCCCGTTCCGGGATTGCCGGTGAACACGATGTGGTTTGAAGGAGCCGTCGTCTTGAAGCCCTTGCTCGCCTTGATGTTCTGCACCTTCACGAAGTCGATGAGTTTCCGCACTTCGTCCTTGACGGGCTTCAGCCCCGTCAGGGCGTCAAGCTCCTTCAGAATGTCCTCGACGGTCGCCGCCCTGTCGCCGTCCGAAGTCTGCGTCACCTTGGTCCCTGGCGCGGGCTTCATCTTCTCTTCAAGGCTTTTCAGGAGATCGTCCGCGTCGTCGTCGCCCGCGTCCTTCGCCTTCTGATACCACTTCTTCGCCTCGGCGAGATCCTTCTTGACGCCATACCCATTTTCATAGAAACGCCCCAGCGCGACCATCGCGCCCGGATGACCTTGTTCCGCCGCCTTTTTGTACCACGAGAGCGCCTTTGCATAGTCCCTTTCCACGCCCTTGCCGTTTTCGTACATATCCCCTGCGTTGAACTGTCCGTTGGGATTGCCGTTCTCGGCGGACTTCAAGTACCACTTGACCGCCTCGGAAAAACTCTTCGTCGTGCCCTTGCCTAGCTCGTAGCACAGGCCCAGACGGTTCTGGCCTGCGGCGTCGCCGTTCTCCGCCGACTTCTTGTACCAATAGAATGCCTTGGCAATGTCCTTCTCGGTTCCCTTGCCGTATTCGTACATATCCCCGGCGTTGAACTGGCCGGGCGGGAAGCAGCTTTCTGCGGACTTCAAATACCACTTGAACGCCTCTGCAAGGTTCTTCTCCGTGCCCTTGCCGAACTCATAGCAACGGCCAAGGCGATTCTGGCTACGGGCATTTCCTTGTTCGGCGGATTTCTTGTACCACGAGAACGCCTTTGCAACGTCCTTCTGCGTTCCCTTGCCGAACTCGCACAACAGGCCCACATGGTACTGCCCCTCGCTGTTTCCGCTCTCCGCCGACTTAGAATACCACTTGAACGCCTCGACAAGGTTCATTTCGACCCCGAACGCCATTTCGTAGCACTCGCCGAGTTCTTCCATCCCCTCTGCGTCCCCGTTTTCCGCCGCCTTCTTGTACCATTGGAACGCCTGTGAGGCGTTCTTCTCGACCCCCCGCCCAAACTCGTACAGACGTCCCATCCCGGTCTGCGAGGCGGCATTGCCACACTCCGCCCCCTTGCGATACCATGCCAGCGCCAAGCTGTAGTTCTTCGCCGTGCCGCGTCCGTAATAGTAGCAATGGCCAAGTTCGCCCATAGACCAGGAATAGCCGCCCTCGGCTGACTTCTTGAACCATGTGAACGCCTGAACGAAGTCTCGGGACACACCATTTCCATAGCGGTAGCAATACCCCATCCAAGCAAGAATCTCGGCGTTCGACAAGTCAGTCTGCCGGGCTGCCGCGATGGCCTCGGCCCACTTGCCCGCCTTAAATGCACTAAGAGCAGCTTCCACGTTTGTCATACTCGGCTCCTCCCTTACACCACGAACATGAACTTCGAGACATCCACTCCGAACGCCGCGATGATCTTGCGCAGAATCTTGTCCTCCTGCCAGAGATACACCTTGTTGCCGAGAGACTTCTTGATGCGGATGCTTCCCTCGGTTCCGAACTTTGTGGCGTAGCATTCGGGATGGCGCTCTTTCGGCTTTGCGATCTTGACGAGATACTTCTTGAACTGCGCCTGACCGGCAAGCTCGTCGAACTTCGGCGCATCGATCTCCTGCAGCTTCTCCAGCACCTTGAGGACAAGCTCCTGCCAGCCGGACACCTCGGCGTAGTGACATCCCTCCCACGCGAGTGCCTTTGGCTTCTTCGCCGCCGTGACCGCCGCCTCGCTGAACGGCTGACCACCGCTGACGGACACCGTGACTCCATCCAGCTTTAACGCGTCGAAATGCGCGAGCAGCTCCCGAACCGACGTCGCCAATGCCGAATCGCCCTGTGACTTTCCGTCACCTGTCGCCGCCACTGTCGCACGGATCGCCGAGAGCTGCTTGTCAAATCCAGCCATCACGCGCTTGCGGACAAACTCGTCGCGTTCGACGCCCTGAAGGTTCTTCTTCTGGTTCCCGATCCGCAGGAATATCTCGGCTGCCTCCGGCTTGTTCGGACCGTATTTCCTATACGAGTAAACGAACTCGTCCGGGGCACAGTGCTTGCACACGACGCGGCACACGGGTTTTCCGTTGACCGGTTTCGTCGCGATCTGCCCGACAAGCGCATTGGCGTTCGGGCTTAAGTACGCCCTCACGATGCTGCGGATCTTCAGCTCGTACTTGTCGGGGGTGCCCCCGTATGTGTAGGTTGAGTCGTCATGGCGCACCGTGTGTACGGACACGCTCGACGCCTGGGTGGCAAGGATTGTCAGGTCGTCCTCCATGCCGCATATCTGCCCGACGTCGTTTACGCCGATGTACAGCATCCCGCCCTCTGCGTTCATGAAGGCGGCAAGGGTCTCGGCGATGACGTGCATCTGCTTCGCGCCGGGCGCGCTCGTCTCGGGAGAGATGAAGATCGAGCGCTTGAATTCGGTCTTCTGGTCTTCCTTGACATCGACCCGGTCGAAGGTGCTGACTGATATGACGTTTGACATCTTTCCACCTGCCTCTCTTACGATTCCTTGCCGGCATTCCCGTAAATGGCGGAACGGACGTTCTGCTGAACCATCAGAAGCGGCCAGTAGAACGGCGCGTCGCGCCAGCCTTTCGCCTCCGCGCCATTTTCGCGGATGAACATCAAAAGCGGTACGTCAATCGCCTTTGCGCGCGCAGGAGCCAGATCCGTGCGGCCATCCGCCGGCGCGTCCATGAACCCTCCGTTCTTGCGGTAACGGCTCAGTTCGCGGTTGTCGCGTCTCAGGCAGTATAGCTTGTTGTGCGGCCCCAACGCCCATTCAAGGATGCTGATCGTCTCCTCGACATCCCATTCCAGCCCCTCGTTCGCGTCAACGGGGCGGTTGTAGATGAAGGTCGAACGGATGCGCCGGAGAATGTTAATCGCCAGCTCGCGGTCAATCATGAAGATGCCGTCGTCATCGCGGTTCTGGTAGTCCGGCACGCCAAGGATGTCCGCGTCAATCCCGGAAATGATCCCCTGAATCTTCGACTGGCAGTCGGTCTGGAATCCCACGGGATAGTGGAGGCTTCTCGGCGCAATGGTCGATATCGAGGCGATCAGAAGCCGGTTCGGCGCACAAGGCACGATTTGCCCGTTGGCACCACGGCAGACGAATACCGTGTCGGGGTCGCGGCCATCCCTCATCGCCTGCTCGAACTGTTCACGCAGCGACTCGTCCATCGCGTTGATGCGACGGAGACGGTCGTACAGCTGATTCGTCGTATGGAATCGCGTCACAGCCATGTCGGCCATCTTGCGTGCGCCGTACATGCGGGCGTGCTGGAGCACGGTGTCCATCTGCATCCTCTGCGGGGAGCGCCCGTACACGAACCCGATCAGGTTCTCAATCGTGAGGCCACGGTCGAGGATGCTGCCGCCCACGAATATGTTGGCCTCGTGACGGAGTTCCAGCTGCCCGGAGGCGTCCAGCAGATTCGCCACGTCTTCGTTGGAGTTGACGATCTGCACATGAGTGGCGGAGGAAGCGAACAGCTTGCGGATTCTCGCGACGACCTCATCGAGCGGCGGCATCACGTCCTCGTTGAGCAGCCCCTCCTCAACGCCGTTCTTCCTGGTCTGCGCGAAATCGTCGTAAATGTCGGACACGATCTTGTCGAAAGAGTCGTCGCTGGGATGGTCGCAGAACACGCGCTCGCCAAGATGCTCCAGAAACGCTTGCACCAGATCTCTCTGCCACGTGTGTGCGGCCCTCGCGATCTGTACGTGGACGATCATGCTCGAACGGTAGAGCTGCAGCCGGACTTCTTCCTGTAGGCTGCGGATGGCGGTGCCGACCAGATACTGAAGAACCGCGAAACGGAAATCCGCAAGCCTGACCGACGTTGCGACGTTACTGAGATACCGCTTGTCCCGCTTGCCAAGCACCTGAACGCACTCAGGCGACAGGGGGTGGAATACCGAATGGTACATCGATTCCACACGGCGTGAGTCACAGAAATACTGCCTGCCGCCGACATACTTCTGATGCACAGGGACCGTCTCCGTGTGCCGGGGCTTCAAAGGACGCACCTTGCCGTTGACCAGTTCGGACATTCCGTCCGGCTGGAGGTAGAGCGAATAGGGCGTCGCCGTGACCAGCATGTTCCGGCAGTCCGGGATCGACAGCACCGTTTCCGTTATGTTCTTCGCGTTCGCCCCCTCCATAATTTCTCGGGTGCGGGGATCGCGGCAGAACGAGATTCCGCCGAAGTCCGCCTCGTCGTCGATCACGATCACGCGCTTCTGCCGCATCAGCGTGCTGCCCGCGAACAACTCCTTCAACGACCCGGTGTTCCGCGCCTCCTTCTTGCAGACGATGATGTGCTTCTGCGTGTTGAGTTCGTATGTCGAGAGCATCTGAGACTTGAGGTCGAGCACGTCATGCACGACGATTGTGCAATGGGTGTGAAGGCTGTTGTCCGGCTTGAAATTGGCGAACTCGGCCTTCATGCGCGACACGGTCTGCGTCGCGAGCGCATTCGTGCCCTTGGTGTACACGACGGCGATATCCACTCCCCGATCAAACGCGATGCTCATCACGCCCACGAAGGCACGGGTCTTTCCACTTTGAATCTTTCCGTACAGCATGACGGGTTTTAGCGCCTCGTGGGCGTCAATCTCTGGTGCAAGCAGCGAATCGGCAGTGCGCTCGATACACCCGGTCAGCTCATCTGACGGATTGTTCCGCGCCTTGAAGTCGGCATATACCGTCGTCCCGTGCTTGGAAAGGAAATCACGTCTCTCCAGAAGTGCCTGCGGCACGTCCATGCCGAGCATCGTCAGCGAGTCGATGCACTTGTCGCATTGCTCAACGGTCATCAAATTTTCGATATTCATTTCTGCGCCTCTCCTTTTTCTGGAACGATTTTCTCCAACCGCTTCAATTGAACCACCTGGCTCGGTAGCGCATCCTGCGCGTCCTCGGGATGGGGATACGTCCGTGGGAAAAAGTGGAAGTCAAACGGCAAGTCCAGCTCGTCCAACGCCTCAAGTGGCTGGTTCAGCAGGTCGTTTGCAATCGCATACTGATTGACCAGCTTCAGATAATGCACCAGCACACGGAGCGGCGGGAACTCGCCGCGCTCGTGATACCACGCCAGCAGGTCTTTCGCGCCTTTGGACGAGTTGCAGGAACGGCACACCATGATGAGATTGTCGCTGATGTCCTCGCCGCCTTTCATGCGCGGGAAGATGTGGTCTGCGGTCAGCGACCCGCAGACGGAAACGGAACGACCACAATACCAACAGACGTCATGCGGCGACGTCATCTGCCGGATGACGTTCTGGTAGAGGTCGCCGATTTTCATTTCCCCCGCTTTGAGCTTTCTGATGACCGACTGACGAAACGCATAGCAATCTTTGTCACACCTGTACTTGCCCTTGCCAAATGCAAACGCCAGCATCTGCAAGCCGCTATAGCTTGCATAAAGCAGATCTGCAAATGTCTGGTACTTATGGGCCATGTGCTATTCCCTAAATTAAATTCTCGCTTTCAGGTTGGCGATCTCGGATGCTGCCAGTTTCGTGAACGCAAAGCACTTCTTGCCTAGATCCTTCAGGGACGCTCCGAAAAGATAGAGGTGCTTATCATCAATTATCAGGAAGCGATCATGGAACGCCGTAGAGGTACGAACGGTCAGCCCGGAATATTGCGTATTGAATGCGGTAATGTCACTTGGCGCGATGTGATTGCCTCGCGGCGAAGAGACGATTTCGATAGTCACACCTGAACGCTTCTTAGCAAGCATTTCAAGCGTCGTCACGTCAACCCAGTTGTCGATAAGCAAAATTGACTTACGCGCCGACAGGATGTGCTTTGTCGCAAAAGCCTTTGCGTCATATACCTGGCCATCATAAAACACTTTCTGCGGCGGGAATGTCTTGTCCTGCATGGCATCGAGGATTAGCTTGAACCTTTCTTCGTTCCGCTCCTGATTAGCATCGTTTTTCGCTTGGTCGGCAATCTGACGCCTCTCGTTCGCTTCAATGCGGGCAAGCATCGGCGCAAGCGCGGCAAGAGTTCTCCGCATGGACATGAACTCACGCATGATTCTTATATTGACCTCGATTGCGCGATTAGAGTGTAACACACTCGAAAGCATAGCTATGCCATTTTCGGTAAAAGCATAAGGTTGATACTTGAAATGCTTTCCCTGTCCCAGTTTTAAGGTTCCAGATTGGAACCTTAAAACATCTGGACTATCTTTTGAGACGCTAACGCCATTTTCTAAGGTTCCAATTTGGAACCTTAAACACTCCTCCTTCGTCAGCCGGAACATGAAATCCTCCGGGAAACGCTCTTGGTTTCGCTTGACCGCCTTATTAAGATTTTTGGTCAGCACTCCGTAGAGGGACGCGAGATCACGATCCAACATGACCTGAACTCCTCGAATCGTGTAAATCTTCGACTTGATGTCTTCATCAGAAGAAGGCACCGCCGTATCCTCGGCCTTGACAATGGGTTGCACTCTTTCACCCGATGGAGGTACAGATGGCTTTCTTTGCCTTTTCCCAAGCACATACGCGCGAGGTTTCGTCGTAATCGTCGGTGCTACTTCGTCAATACCAGGGATTAATATTTTTGTTCTCATCTTGTTCCCTCACATTTCTCATTAGCCGAACACGACACAGGAATACCATTCTCGTCGAACTGCCAGAAGTATCCCGATGAAGATTCCTTGGTATAATCCAACGCGTCAAACACTCTCACTGAATACAAGCCTAAAACGCAGGGCCATTCAAACTTATTATCCTCTGAGATCATCATCTGTTTGTCCCAATCCGAGATAACGATATTGAATTCTTTTTTATAGTCATCAATGTAGGATGACAGTCTTTCTCTTGCCTTCTCTATTGTTGCTTCATCGGAGACCTCAAAATTTACCACCTTGCCATCCTCTCTCGCAATCTTGCGTCGGACGACAATGTATCGCATTGTTGGTTTATGAGCCATCATCGTATTTAAGCTCTGCATGTCATTCTCCAAACCAGTCATGTTTTTAAGTCCTCACTTTCCGTTTCCCTTAACAATCTCGCGCTCTTCCTGCGTGAGGCCGTAGAGGTCGAATACAAGGTTGTCAATCTTTTCCTCTAATGCCGAAACGTCAGCGGACGGGTTATCTTTCTTCGCCGCAAGAATATCTTCAACAAGGGTGGTCAACTCCGGCGGAAGAACTTTTGGAACCGGAATTTTCCCAAAATACTCCCATATCAGTTGATAACCATTTTGTATTTGCGTGCAAAACTTGGAAATTAGCCACCACCCCATCTTCGAGTTAAGGACTCCTACAAGGGCCTTATCTGATGTTGGGATCATCCACATCGAATCATTACAAAAAAGCCCAGTTTCATCATAAAAGAAGCACGGTTTTACTTGAAACTTCTGATACATGATTTTAGGCAAAGCAAATGTCTCGTAGTATCCAATCTGATCTTGTGTTTCAAACCATGCATTCCGCGTCTTCTTTCTGCTCCCCTTGGCACCTGATTGCTCCAACTTAATTTTACCGTAGTCTAAAAGATGTTGCTTGATGGCAGGGTAATCATCTATTGAAAGATGCTTAGCAGGGAATGTACCAATTAGGTAATAACCAGCATGAGAAGAAATCCAAGGCTGTACATCACGTCCTCGTAAAACAGGATGCATGATCAGATACGATGTATTATCCGCATTCATTATCGCATGAGAAGTTTCGGAATCAAGAATAAATGCGGCAGTCGCTCCACAGGTCACTCCTCTCACGGCAGCTCCGTTGACATATTCACCTAACGTCACGGAATTACTCACTACCTTCTGCATTAAAGTTGATGACGCACCCGACAGCATCCATGTGTCTTCAGTCAATTTCGCAGTAGCATATTTCGTCTTCCAATCGAGTATATCGTGCATGAAAGTAAATGGGTCATAGTACTTCATGTAGACACATTCAAGTTCTGGCGTGGGACGTGCTTTGCGAGCCACAAAAATACATGGATAGACAGTCGCACCTTTGAAAAGGTCATTATCTCCGAAATCAATTAGACTCGTCAGTTCGTATTGCAGGAAATACTTACGGAGCGGACGTCCGTATTCTGCCTGCAACCACTTATTCGACATGATATATGATAATGTGCCGCCTTCGCCTAACAGTCCAAAGCCTCGTTCCGTAAAGATACAATAGAGGTCGCCTCGCTTGGTAAAGACTTCGTACCCCTGAGTTTCAAGCAACCTTGATTGATCCTTGATTGTCTCTAGTTTCACATACGGTGGATTACCAATGACAATATCAAAACCATTCTTCACGCCGAACATCCATTCTGGGTCAAGGAAGGTTTCGGCAACGTTGAAGGCAAAGGGATTCCACACGACAAGGCGCTTGAGGTCGGAAAGAAGCCGCTCTTTGCGCGATGCGTTCTTGAGCGATTCCAGTTCCTTTTTCGCCTTAACAAGATTGCTCATTGCTTTTTCTTTGCTTGATTTCTCGGTTCTGACTTCTTCCTCTATATCCGACAGAAGGCTCCTTTGGATCACAGTCCGTCCACCGCCGTCACTGTCTTGTTGAATCGTTGCCTCGCACTTTTTGATCTCCTTTTCAAGCATCGCGCACTTCTGCTCGATGTTCTCGTCGTAAAGCCCCTCGGCGGCGGCAGCAATCGCCTGGCGGAGTTCCTCGTCCTTCTTCTGGAGGCGCTTCTTCTTGTCGGATGTCTTGGGCAGGAAGAGCTGGTGGCGGATACCGCGAAGCTGTTTGACGAGCGAGACGATCTTCTTCTGGCCAAGCAGTTCCCGCATGTCCTTCAGGTCAATGGAAAGGAGCGAGTTCGCGGCAACGAAATTCGATTCAAGGTTCGGGAGCGGCGTGATGCCGTAGTTCTTCGCGGGGTCGTCGTTCTTCGTCTGCTCGCAGAGAAGCGTGATGAAGAAGCGGAGACGCGAAATCTGGACGGCGATGGGCTGAATGTCCGATCCGAAAATGCAATGCTCGATGATGTAGAGCTTGCGGGCGTAGTCCGGGTGATCCACGCGCTCCTTGAAGTCGTACTCGATCTGCGCCTTGAGAACCGCACGCTCCTGTTCGTCGCTGACGTCGGCGATGGACGCCGCCTCGTCAAGCGACTCCTTCAGGACGATTTCGTACCAGTGCTTGTTGTCGGGATCGACCGTGCGCAGGATCTCCACCATTGCGGACATGATGCCCATCGGGAACGCGCCGGAGCCGCAAGCCGGGTCGAGAATCTTGACCTTGAAGAGCGCGGTCAGGATGTCCTTGGCATTTTCCTTGACGGACGGCATGTCGGCGAGTTCGGCAACGCCCTCAACGAGCGCGTCAATCTCGGCGGGGACGACCTTGGGGCAGGCGCGCTTCAGATAGGACTTCAACGTGACCTTCACCATGTAGTTCACGATCTCGCGGGGCGTGTAGAACGACCCCGTGGCATTGCGCGCCATCTGTTGCGTTTCGGGATTGTAGCAGCCGAGCAGGTTCTCGAACACCTTTCCGAGCAGTTCCGGGTCAAGGGCAACGTCCTCGTCGAACGGAGTGTTCTCCTCAATCGTGAAGACGTAGTCGTTGAGGATGTTGATGATGCCGCGCACCTTCACGCTCTTGGCGGACTTGTCCTTCTCGAAGAACTCGGAAAGGTCGGTGGTCGTCTCACCGCCAAAGAAAAGGCAGTCAGGAATCAGAGCGGACTTCAACGAGCCGTCCTTGAAGTGGACAGAGTTGGAAAAGCCGTCCCACGAATACACGCGCCCGTTCTGCTCCACGTTGTCGAGGCACTCGAAAAGGCCGCCGTTGACGAACGGCGAGCCGTTGAAATACCCGATGATTTTCTGTTCGTCTGTTTCCGTAAAGAGCTTGGCGTTGCGGAAGTAGTTCTTGATGTTGTAATGCTGGGTGTCGCGGAATGTGGAATTAACGAATCCGCGCAGTGGAATTTCCTGATTGAAGGTGGCGAAAAAGAGGTTCTGGAGAATGGCCCGGTAGTAGGTGCAGGAGTGAGCCGAATCCGGGTCCTTAGAATCCGAGATGCGCCCTTCGGGATTGAAGTGGCGCAATGCCCCCGAAAGGAAGTCCGTATCGAAGAGCGCCTTGTTGACAAGCCCCTTCTCCTTCATGAACCACGTGAAAATCAGGCGGGTGATCAGTCGGATGATGTTCTCGGCATTGTACTTCTCGTCGTCGGAATCGTCGTCCAGCGCATTCGGGAATGCGACGTGCTGATTCTTCTTGAGTGCCCAGAAGTACCAGTTCTGAATCTCGCGGTAGAACTGCTTGGTAAGGAGGCTGGTGGAGAACACATCCATCCACTGCTTGTAGAGCGCGTCAAAGGTCTTGCAGCCCTTGACGTTCATCGATTCGAGGATTCCGATGTGGCCGCGATGCGGTGAGAGGCAGTTTACGCCCTTGAGGATCGATACCTTGCCGAGGCGTTCGCCCGGTCGCCATGTCTGCTTGTAGGTCGTCCGCTCGCACGTCGCCACGGAGAGCATCGTATCTTCGAGGATGAGAACCGTCGCCGGCTGCTGCTTCACGACGCGGTTGATGCCGCGCACGAGAACCGCCGCCTCGCTGCGCTTGAGGGTTTCGCCGGGTTTCATCTCCACGGCGAACACAAACATCCCCTCGTACTTCGGCTTTGCCGACTCAGTCTTGAAATCTACGGCGGCGTCATCGCCCTTGAGCGTGTCGTCCGTGACCGTGCCGATGAAGTAAGTGTTCTCGACGCGGGTGAAAATCGCCCGGATGTCCTTCGGAATCGTGGCGTTGGCCTCTTTCGCCGCTTCCTCGTAGAATTCGAGGAACGGGATCGGTGCCTCCGTCTGTGTGGAGAACTTCACGCCGAGGTGCTTGAGGAACTTCTCCGACGCCGCAAAAAGCGACTCGTTGGCGAATGCTGCAAGGATGTCTGTCATGTCCATTTAAGAGTTCCTTTCTATCGGCTGATGTATTCCCAGGCGATGAGGTCGAAGTTTTCAGGCTTGAAGATGTTCTCGATCTTGGAATCCGTCTTCTTTGCCTTTGCCTGTCCACTGAAGAGACTGGTAAGCGTTTTCTTGATCTCCGTCGGAGTCTTTGCCGCCATCCAGTCCTTGATCGTCGCGGAGAGCTTGTTCAGCGCCTCAACGTCGCCACTCGCCACGCCCTGCGGCAAGTCCGTCTCGGCAAGCCTGTGCTTGCGCAGGAAACTGAGAATCGTGCCGGTCGGCAGCTCCTTCCACTCCGCCGGTGCCTTGCCGACAGGCTGGAGCATGAGGTACAGGCGGGTGTACGGCGTCTTGACGTCGCCGGGTTTGCGGCGCGGGTAGCCGAGAACCGCCACGAGCGACTCGGGGATCGGCTCCTTTGCGTCCGCCCCGAGCCTGAACCCTGAGAACACGCCGGCGGGCATTTTGCGGAAGAGCTCGCGGTTCTTCTCGAAGTAGTCCAACAGTTCCTGACGGAACACTTCGAGCGAGAAGTCCTCAAGACCAAGGTTCGCCCCGCCATCGACCTCCGGCTCCTCGATGTCCTCGATGCCACCATCAGAAATCTGCTTGAGCAGCTTCTGCGTGTTGTGGTCGATGGTCGGGTCGTTCTTGACGATTGCGGCAAGTTCCTCGTCGGTCGGCTGCGTCTCCGTGCCAGCAAGTCGCATCAGCGCCATGCGGTTGTTGATGCGGCTCGTGAGATTCAGGTATTCGTTGTAGCTCGTCGTCGGCCAGAAGTTGACGGCACCGATCTCGGCGTTGGGAGAGCCGATGCGGTCGATACGCCCGAAACGCTGGATGAGCCGCACGGGATTCCAATGGATGTCGTAGTTGATCACGAGGTCGGAGTCCTGCAGGTTCTGTCCTTCGGAAAGGCAGTCTGTGGCGATGAGGATGTCGATCTCGTTTTCGATCAGTTCCAGCATCTTCGGCTCGCCGATTTCGCCGAGCGTCTGCCGCCAGAGGCCGTAATCGACGCTCCACTTGCGCGTGTCGGGATCGTAGTGCGTCTCGCGCAGTCCGGCATCGACGTAGAGGTCGTTCCAGTCCCGTTCCTTGTAGAGCTTCGAGTAGGGCGCGAACCGCTGCAGGACGGTCTGGAACGCGGTCTGTCCGGGCATCTCAAACGGCTCGGAAGTTTGCACCCTCTGTCCGGTTACACAGGCGATCCGCCATTCGGGATGGGCTGCGTGAATCTGCTCGAAGAGGTATTCAGCCGTGTCGCCGAAGGTGGTGAACACGATGGCCTTGCGGTTCTTGGAGTTCTGCTTCTCCGTGAGGATTTCGACAAGGCGGTCGAGCTTGGTATCCTTCAGCTCGCCAGCCTCGAATCGAGTCTGGAAGTCCGCAAGATTGCTGTAGAATTCGTTAAGCGCCTGAACGTCGTTTTCGAGGTCTCTGCGGAAGTCCTGAATCCGCACCATCTTCTTGAGGTCGATGGTCGCGTCCCGGAGCGTGAAGTCCTCCTCTTCCGAATCCTCACCCTCTTCGCCCTCCGGCAAAGCGAAATCGACTGTTCCCGATCCGCCGTGATCCAGAAACGCATTGACCTTTTCAAGCGTACTCTCGTGAACGCGGAGAACCTTGTCGATTGTCGTGAGGCACGAGTACCAGCAGCTTTCAAGACGCTTCATGAAGAGAACGGCCATCATCTTCACGAGGAATTTCTCGCGGAAGGTATTGTCCTGCCAGTCCTTGTCCGTCTTGACCTTTGCCTGCATGTACTGCGTCGGCTGGTAAGCCGTGAGGTTTGCCTTCAGCATGGCCTCGTACACGTCGGCGATTGTCTCGTATGAACCTATGCTGACTAGCCCCACGTACTCGTTCACCGGCTTGAGCTTCTTCGGGAAGCCCAAGTCCTCGCCGAGCGTCTTCTCGATCATGTTGCGCGTTCGCGCCACGATGAGCTTGTCGGTGAGGTTGAAGAAGTTTGGCGGCAGGGTGTCGATGAAGTCCTTGATCGTGCGGCCTTCGATCTGGCACCACTCGTTGAACCGCTTGTTGGCTGTCAGGAAGAGCTGTTCAAGGTTTGCAATCTGGAAATCGTCGGTGTTGAACGCCTCGTTGTTGCCCTGCGCGATCAGCTTGAACTGGTTGCGGATGTCGAGGAGGCCGTTGTTGATCGGAGTCGCCGAAAGGAGAAGCACCTTCACGTCGCGCACCTTGTCCGTCGCCGCCTGGGCGAGGATGTCGTTCAGAAGCATCTGGTAGCGCGAGGACTTGTCGTTACGGAGGTTGTGGCTCTCATCCACGACCACGAGCAGCTTCTGCTGCTTCATGAGCCAGGAGAGCTTCACGGGGTCTTTCTCCATGCGGTCGTCCTGCAGATCGGTGTGGAAGCGGACGACATAGTCGAATTCGTCGCGGTCGAAGCGCGACCCATGCTTGCGAAGGTACTGCGTCCAGTTCTGTTCCAGTTTCTTGGGGCACAGGAGGAGCGTCTGGTAGCCGTTGTTCTGGAAATACTTGATCACGGCGAGGGCGGAGAACGTCTTGCCGAGGCCGACGGCGTCCGCAAGGATCGCGCCGTTCCACTTGCGGAGCATCTTGATGAGCGAGACCACGCCTTTCTTCTGGTAGTCGAAGAGCGTCCGGTAGATGGTCGAGTCCTGAAGGAGCGCCATCTCCTTCGTGTGGCCGAGGTCGCCCTCGAAATCCATGTCGCCGCTGAACAGCTCGAAGAGGATCTTGTAGTAGATTTCTTCCGGCGTGTGCGTTTTCCCGAAACACTCCTCGATGCGCTCGATGAAATACTGCTTCACGTCCACCAGCTCGGACTTGGGGTCTTTCGGGTCGATGTTGATCTCCGCCTTCGCCACCGTCTCCCACTGGGTCTTGAACCACTGCCGGAGCTGGATGTACTCGCTGTTCGTGCTGCCCGTGTTGGCGAAGTTCAGTTCGACGTTCGACGAGTCGCGCATTCCAAGCCCAGCCTCGGTCAGGTTCGAGCTGCCCATCACGTAGTAGTCATGTGTATCGTCGGTTGAATCCCTGAACACATACGCCTTGGCGTGGCAGAACGCGCTGGAGATGGCCTTGACCTCGACCGCCTCGCGCTTGAGGAATGCGATGGCGTTTTTCGCCGCCTGACTCAGTTTCAGCGTCGCCTCGATACCGAGGTCGCCATGAAGGAGATTGATCACCCGCGACATGAAGTCGTCGTCGCCCGCGAGTTCCGAAAGGACAAGGCGGTATTTGTTTTCGGGGGCGAGTTCCCGGTAGAGGAGATCGAGGCCGGCGATTGTGAAGAACCCCGTCACGATGTCCAGCTGGCCTTTTCTGCCCGTGCCCTGCCCTGTGTACTTCCGAATGAAATCAAGAACGGTCTTGACGCCGTTACCCGAAAGATCACCGATGGCGGAATAGTCGATCTTGTTGTCAATCAGCATCACTTTTTCCCTTTCTTGTCGGGTTCATCCAGCACGACTTCCATCACATCGCCTACGTCGCACCTGAGTTCCTGGCATATCCTGTCGATGACAGAAGAGGCGACGTAGTCACCCTTGGAAAGCCGTGCGAAAGTAGAGGGGGAGATACCCGTGGCTTGACGCAATTCAGTCCGGGTCATGTCACGGTCAATCAACTGTTTCCAGAGTTTTTTGTAGCTTAATGACATGGTGTATAATCCTTTCTCAAGAAAATCGAGTGCAATTATATCATAATTCCCCGCCCTACACAATGACCCCTTATAACAAAAATACGAGAACTTGTACATTTTCTACTCCCGCTCAAAAGCTCCTGAATCCAAGAAGTATCCCTCCAGCACCCGCTCGCGGCGGGCGAGGGACGTGAGGTGCAGATCCGATACGATGGAATCGATGGAAAACCAGTCTTCCGGCGGCAGGGCCGAGGCCGGGATCGGGTGAGTCAAACCGAGCGAATCGACGCTCTCCGCCTCGCGGAACGCGGGCGCGGCGTCGCTGGGCGTCCAGCCGAGGCGAACCGTCACCGCGCTCCCGCCGCGCTCCTTCAGGAGCCTCCTCGCCAACTCCCGCGCCCTGAACGCCCCGGCCACGTCCACCTTGTGCGGGTCCTTTCCGCAGATCGCCCCGCCTCCAATCGGAATCTCCGGCCCGTAGAAATCGACGGCGAGCTTCTTGCCGGATAGGCCGTTGTCCCCCTCCGGCCCACCGACGATGAAGTCGCCCATGCCGTTGAGGATGAAGTTCTCCAGCGGTAGGTTGGAGATGCCCGCGAGGCCGCGCGCCTCCAGTTCCGCCAGCGCCCCGCTCACGACGGGCAAGACCAGCTCGTGCTGTTCCGCCGCGAACACGCCCTCCCTGTGCTGGATGCTGAGCGTAAGGCGGTTCCATTTGTAGTGCGGCGGGCACGGGGTGCCCGCCCTACCGATGTCATGGTAGGGCGGTCGCCCCGCGACCGCCGTATCAATATCCACCATGACCTTGAAATCGGGTCCGAACTTGTCGGACACCGTCCGCCGCCATGCGTCCACTTTCCGGCCGATGTAGTTTGCGATGAAGTGCGCGGGCGGCAGATAGTCCGTCTCGGGGTGGTTGCAGGCATAGCCGGTCACGACGTTCTGGTCGTCCGAAAGGCTGCGGATGGCGCGTTCATCGTCCGAAAGCGGCTCAAGGCACACGTTCTGGATGATCTTCAGCTTCTCCGGCGCGTGAATCCAGATCCCGCCATACCCTGCCTCACGATAGACTTTGCGGGCAATCTCCTCGATCTCCTCGTTCGTGACGGCACATTTGCCTCTCCTGGCGGCAATCCGCCCGTCGATGAACACATGATCCGTGTGGACGGCGCACTCGACGCCCACAAGCGCCTTGGCGTCCCGCCCCACGGCGAGATCGACGATGGATTCCACGATGGCATCCGCCAGCCGGTCGGGATGCCCTGGAGAGACGTATTCTGCAATGTGTGATTTCATGGTGGTTAGTGGCTAGTGGTTAGTGGTTAGTAGAGCCGTATGAATTTATCGGCGATGGATGAGAGGTCGGTTTCCTGATTGTAATCGCAATCGGGTTTGACCAACCCCACAAAGAGCCGCATTCCCGCCGCGTGGAAGCGCGCAGCAAGCGCCGCATCCGGCTTGCCCGTGAATCCGTCCGTGACGACGACGGCGGCACGTGGCCGCTTTCTGGGCGGCAGTTCGAGGACGTGCTGGAGGACGCAGTCGATGTCCGTCCCGCCCGTGGAGCTGAACTTCCGGGCGGCGAGGTCGCGGGCGGAAGCCGGATGCACGACCGTCGAAAACACATGAACCGTGCAAAGTCCGCTCCGACAATAGGGCAGAAGCGTCTGCGCCACGGACGGCACCTCCTCGGCGACCGATCCCGACACGTCGAAGTACACGAACGCCAGCCGGTTGTCGCGGCTGGATGGCCGTTGCAGCCTTGTGGTCGTGTTGTAGATCAGCGCGTCGCCGAACGCGACCTCCCGCGCCTCGTGCGCGCGGTCGCGCCAGTCCGGGAGAAACGTGGCCGTCTCGCACACCATTTCGCGCGCGGAGCGGCGGCGCACCTCCTTCTTGCCGGGCATCGACGCCCGCCGCATGAGGCGGCGAATGCCACGACGCAAGCGGGTGGTGGGATCGGCCTCGGCGTCGAAATCGTGCTCTCGCTCCTCTGCGCCGAGGTCTTGCCCCTGGAGCGGACGGTCGGGGCTGGGCCATTTGGAGATGATCTTGTGGATCAAGTCCTTCATTTCCTGCGAAATCTCCTCCTTCTCCTCGTCGTGCGAACCGAGAAGAAGCGGCTGCGGCGGGCACGGGGTGCCCGCCCTACCATCGCCCGGTAGGGCGCGGCCTCCGGACGCGCCGCCGCCAAGGAGTATCGTTATCTCCTTGATACAACCGCTTTTAAGGAGCGCCTCGTACACGTCGTGGTAGGTGCCGGCGTCCGATCCGCCGTAGAGGAGCTTGAGCGCCGATTCCGCCGCGAGGGGCGTTCCCTTGCCCTTGGGACGCAGGAGCGCAAACGGCATCTTGTCGGAAGGATAGTAATCCGTGAAGAACGAGGTGAACTCTGGCTTCGGAAAGAGCGAGCAGAGAATCGCGTTGATGACCGCGTCGAACACGAGGTTCCGAACCTCGGTCGCGCGCGGGAAAAGCGTGGTGTGGCCGAGGATCACATGGTAGAGCTCGTGCATCACGAGCATGAATAGATGCTCGTCTGTCTGGCAATGAGCCTCGATGAAGTCCTTGTTGAGCAGGAGTTCCGGCGAGTCTCCGCACGTCACGCAGGCGGTTTCAGTTTTCTCCGAAAAGCGGACGCGGAAGAGCGAGAGGAACGTGGTCAGCTCGAACGAGCGCGGCGGAATCACGTCGAGAATCCGCGCGATGATCTTCTCCTCGTCGGTCATGGCCGATCCTCCACTTGAAATTGTGGGAAGTATCTTTCTGGAAAGACATACTTCCACGGGAGCATAAAGCATTTCTCATGCACCTTTTCAAGCCATTCACCAAAGGCGATGCGTCTGCGTGGAATGTACATGGGATTATACGTGCCCGACACCCGACCGAGAATTGCAACCGTCAAAAGCGGGTCGCGGCAGATTCGGCGATCATCGCCATAACCGTATGGGCTGCCCTTGTAGCTGCCTTTTCCAATCATGTAGCCAGAGGGTCTCGGAACGGCATCCAGCGCCTCGCCATGTTGAGCGAGGAAGTCGTCCAGCCAATCCTGTGGCGACGGGAAATCCTGCGGAGGCCTGAACGGCGGACTAAAATCGGCTCTGTAGATGTTGAACTCCACATATCGTCCAATAGGTTTTACAACCGTCTCCACCTTGCTGCGCGGTGGGGCGCTCATGTTTTGGTATGCGTTCACAGGCCAAACTCCTTCCAGAGGCTCTCGAAGTCCGCCGACGCCTCTTTGACTGCGTGGGTGTTCGCAAAACCGTCGGGCAGATGCGAATTGAGGAGATTGGAATGGTACTGCGCGAATTCCGATTCGGCCCCGAACCGCCGGTTGGCGTCCGCAACGCGCGCGCCGACCGTGCGGGCGATCTTGGACTTGTCCGGCGTGACCGTGCTGGTGTTTTTGTATGGGTCGAGGGCATGGTGTATCTCGTTCGCGAGTAGCTCGACCGTCGAAGCGGGGATGTCCGCCCGCTCGCGGATGCCGAGGTACGTGGCAAGCGCCAGCCCGCGCCGGAGATGCGGCTTCGCCTTCGCCACGCCCTCGCCGATAATGACGGCGGCGCGGTCTGGCGGTACGACGAGCCGCTCGGCGACCATCTTCCGCAGCCGGAGAACCGGATCGTCGATCTTCAAGAGCTGCACAAGCGGATCGGCCTCGTCGTGCATGGAGAGTTCCCACGCCGTCTTGCAGATGGCGGACAGTTCCGCCGCGTTCAACCGCCGCCGCGCCCGGTCGGGAAGCGTGTTCAGGAGCGCAAGACGGGCGGAATCGTAAAGTTCCGGCGCATCGCCAGCCGTCAGTTTCAACAGGACTTCACGCGCCGCGTGGACGGCGATTACGCACCGCATGAGCATTGTCGCCCGACGTGTCGAGACATCGTACTTCGCGGCGTGGAGCTTCGGGACGAGCGTGACGATGTAGGGCGTCAGGCGTGGTGTCAGCTCCGGTACAAGCTCCTCGTACCGCTTCCGCGCCTCGGCAACGAGATCGCGGATGGCGACGGGGAATTCATGCCGCCCCGCAAACTGGTCGGCGAGAACCTTCTTCTGGTCGGCGGGCGAGAGATCATCCCAATCCGGCACCGACATGACGTACGGGAACCGATCCGCAAGTGCGGCGTCGAGCGGTTCGGAACCAAGGTAGAGTGCGCCGCCCTCATCGAGTTCCTCGTCCGTCGGCGGCGGATTCATCGCCGCCCAGCGATAGACGAGGCGCGTGAGCGGACGCCCCTGGACGCGCCTGTCGTAGATGATCGGGAAGAGCTTGTTCTGGAGTTCCGGGCGCGTGCGGCTGATTTCGTCGATGAACACGACCTCGGCGTCCCAGATGCTTTCCGGCGAAGAGAGGTATTCAAGCTTCGTGCGCGTCGCATCCGGAAGCGGTACGCCCACGAGGTCGTCGTAGTTGATGAGGCTTGCGTTGTAGGAGCGGAACTCCATGCCCAGCGCCTCCGCAAGACGCTCCAGCACAAAGCTCTTTGCACACCCGTGCGCCCCGACGAGCAGCAACGGCTCTTCGGAAAGGAGCGCCGCCAGCAGAACAGGCTCCGCCTTCTTCCACCCGTAAAGCCCCAGGGGCTCTGTTATAAGCGATTTCATCGTTTGCGTCCTTCGCCAAGATACTCAGGAAGGGACAAAACCCTCGCAAACGAACAGTCGCGCACCTTGTGTTCAAGACGCGCGACCTTACTGGAACCTGTTTCCCTTGCGGGCACATCGCCTCTCGGCTACCACCGTGGTGTTCCACTCGGTTGGTGCGACCGGCCTCTCGACCGATCAACTCCTGATGTCTTGACGGCGGTTAGTGTATCATATCGACGTTTCCGCCGCAAGGGGGCATTTTGATTTTTTGAAAGGCGCGATTCGTCATCGCTTTGAGATCGTCAAATATGGTAAAATATCCGGCGTCAATTTCAGTACAAATATGAGCGCAAAGGCAAAAGTGTCGGGATCGGTGGTGGCGGGGTTTCCGTCACCGGCCGAACAGTACCTGGAGCCGCCGCTTGACCTGAATGAACTTCTGGTGAAGCGTCCGGCCGCCACGTACTTCGTGCGCGTCGAGGGCGACTCGATGGTCGGCGCGGGGATCAGCGACGGCGACCTGCTGGTGGTGGACCGCTCCCTCCGCCCCGCCAACGGCGACGTGATAATCGCCAGCGTGGACGGCGATTTTACGGTCAAGACCTACCGCCGCGACAAGGACGGCGTGCGCCTGGAGCCGGCGAACCCCAACTATCCCGTCATCCGCCTCCGCCCCGGACAGGAACTCGACTACTTCGGCAAGGTGACG